>CANBUA010000100.1 GCA_947372535.1 Burkholderiales bacterium | reverse complement strand
GCCTTGCCCACACTCACCCCGCGCGAGACCGAGGTGCTCTCCTGGCTGGCCAAGGGCAAGACCAACCGCGACATCGCCGACATCCTGGGCATGAGCCACCGCACGGTCAACAAGCATCTGGAGCACATCTTCGAGAAGCTGGGCGTGGAGACGCGGTCGGCCGCAGCGGCCCTGGCCTCGCGTGGCCTGGGGGTGTGAGGAGCGCCACACAGCCTGGCCTACACTGCCCGGCAAGATGAAACGCTCACACGCTTTGTGGATGGCGCTGGCCGCCAATCTCCTCTTGCTGGCCTGGTCGGGTTGGCAGCCCTACGACCGCGGCACCTGGCTGATGGAGGTCTTCCCGATCTTCATCGTGGCGCCACTGCTGGTGGCCACTTACCGGCGCATGCCGCTGAGCACGCTGCTCTATACCTTGATCTTTGTGCACGCCACCATCCTGATGGTGGGCGGTGCCTACACCTATGCCCGCGTGCCCCTTGGCTTTCAGCTCGAACATTGGCTGGGCCTGCACCGCAACCCCTACGACAAGATTGGCCACTTTGCCCAAGGCTTTGTGCCCACGCTGGCGGCGCGCGAGATCCTGCTGCGCGGTGGCCATGTGAAGCGCGGCGCCATGCTGAACTTCCTGGTGGTGTGCGTGGCCATGGCCATCAGCGCCAGCTATGAACTCATCGAATGGGGCGCCGCCATGGCCATGGGGCAGGGCGCCGACGAGTTCCTGGGCACCCAGGGCGATCCCTGGGACACGCAGTCGGACATGCTGTTTGCCTTGATCGGGTCGGTGGTGGCCTTGATCAGCCTGGCACGGGTGCAGGATGCCCAATTGGGCCGCCTGGCTCGGCAAGCATGAACGCGCTTCTCTTGCCTTTGCACCTTGTGTTTGTCGGCCTGTGGCTGGGCTGCGTGCTGACCGAAGCCTTGTTCGAGCGCGCGCTCTTGGGCCAGGGCCGGGACAAGGAGCTCATCCTGTCGGCGCTCCACAAGCGGGTCGACGTCTTCATTGAAATCCCCGCCATCGTGCTGGTGCTGATCACGGGCGCCATGCTGCTGGCCCAGGCCCCCCAAGCCTCTCAAACGCCGCTGCTGCACGCCAAGCTCGGGTTCGCATTGCTGGCCGTGGCCTGCAACATGTATTGCGTCCACCTCGTCTTCAAACGCCATCGGCTGGCCTTGCAAGGCCACTGGCAGGCCTTCGAAGCGGTTGATCACCTGCAACACAAGGTGGGTGCGCTCGTCCTGGTGGGCATCCTGGGCGCATTGGGTCTGGGCATCTACCTGTTCTCTGGCGCCTTCCTTCCCTAGGAAACGAAGCGCACACCGACTTTCTGTCCCGTAGCGGCAGCGAGTGCCGTGCGCTGGCTAAGATTCAAGCCCCAGCCACGTCGAAAAGAGGAAGCATGGTCACGCTCCAGCGCAGCAAGTCCGATCCCTGGCCACTGAAAACGCCGCCAGGCACGTCCGACTACACGATGCACACCGATGAGAAGGACGGCGTCGCCATCCTGGTCTGCACGGTGGGCAAGACCGTTCTGCATTACGACGCCCGGTGTGTGGACGATCTCTACGCCATGCTCAAGGCCACGGGCGACTGGGTCGAGCTGGGTGGCGTGGACGAGCAAAAGCCCGCCAAGGACGGCAGCGTCGAGGCCTGGGGCCGCTCATCCGGCAATCCCTTGGGCGGGTGGTATGGCCTGAAGAAGGGCCTGCGCGGGCGCTTTGCTGTCTATGTGCCGCCGCTGCTGGAGGCGCTGGGGCTTTGCGAGCTGGAGCACAACCCCAAGAACAACCGGGTACGGGCCAGGTGAGTTGGACATGGACATGAGCTTGCGCCTGGTGAAGAAGGCAAGGGGATGGCGTCACACGATCGTCATCGCCATGGCTTTGTTCTGGGCATCCCTCGCGGCCAACGCCGGCTACGAGGCTGGCGTGGCCGCATTTCAGCGTGAAGACTTCGCCGCGGCGCAAAGTGAGTGGGGCAGATCAGCAGCCGAAGGTGATCTGAAATCCCAATATCAACTGGCGGTGATGTTGCTGGCGGGCAAGCATGTGGACAAGGATGAGGCACGAGCCCTGGCATTGCTTCAGGATGCCTCCAGTCGCGGGAGCGCCGAAGCGGCCAATGCGCTGTATGAAGTGGCGGCCAGCAAGGAAAACGTCAAGGCATCCGAGCTGATGCGCATGCTGGAGGACGCCGCAGACAAAGGGAGTGAGCCGGCCAAAGCCTGGCTGCAGAGTGCGCGCAGGCTGATGTTCAAAGGGTCAGTCGCCGGCCTGTCCCTGGAGCAGGAAAGCTGGCTTCCCATTTCGTTCTCGATCCCCTCGACAGCCTTGGGCGCCGAATCCCTGAATCGCGGCCGGGCGGTGTACCAGAGTGGATGTGTGGCCTGCCATGTGAATGGCATATTGGGTGCGCCCATCCCAGGTGACAAAGCCAGGTGGCGTGTGCTGGCAGAAAAGGGCATCGACGGCCTGGCGATCCATGCGATCCGTGGCATCGGCGCGCATCCCCCCAAGGGCGGGCAATATGAGCGATCGAACGATGAGGTTCGCGATGCGGTGTTTTACATGAGCAAGGTGCACCGCTGACGGCGCGGCCGAGGGTCTGGCCACTCAAGTGGAGGGTGGGCATTCGTTGACCCTGTCACAGCCCTCTGCTAGGATTTTGTTACAACTTCACATCAACAAGGGATGCAAGACCACGGCGCAGCCACATGTGCCGGGTCCGCGATGTTTTCCATGAATAAGCACTTTCTGGCCTCGGCCCTGCTCCTGTCTGCGCTGGCTGCACACGCAGATCCATCCTCCAAACTCTATGGTGATGTTGGGCTCACGTTCGTGAGCTATGAAGAAAATGACAGTGGCGATGTGTTCACGTCTTCTCCCAAGGCGGTTCGCCTGATCGGCGGCGCGGAGTTGGGCAGGAATGTGGATGTCGAGGTGATGTTGGGCTTTGGTGCCGAAAGCGACACCGTCAAATACCAAGGCATCACCTATTCGGACTTCACCTTGAAGATTGACTCGATGTACGGCTTCTACGTCAAGCCCAAGTTCGAACTGGCCCCCAATATTGAAGTTTTCGCGCGCTTGGGTTATGTCCACGCTGCTGCAACCGCCAGCATCACGGACTATGGCTCCGACACTTCGACCGAAAACGGCTTGTCCTATGGCGTGGGTCTGAAGATGAAGATCGATCCCAAGGTTTCGTTCAACATCGACTACATGTCTTACCTGAACAAACCCGATTACTCGGCCAAGGGACTCACTTTCGGCGTGGGCTTCAGGTTCTGATCCAGGCGCCCTTTAAGATCCATGCTCAACACATTCAAGCGGGATCAGGGACATGGCCACATCACATGTCAGCGAAGTGCCTTCGTTCAGCGCCCTGCGTGACAGCCTGCGCACGGCCTACTTTCACGATTGCCACACCGTCGACTTGCCGCCGGACGACAGAAGCCCGCTGGAGCTGTACCTCACGGTGGTCAGCCAAACGCCGCGCTGGGTCGATGTGCTCATGAGCTTGCGCAACAAGATCGTGGTCCGACTTGGGCTCAAGGACATGGGCCCCTTGAGCGGCATTGATCGGAGCAAGCCTGCCCGGGCCTATCGCATCGGCGATCAGGCGGGCATCTTCAAGTTGCTGGCACTTCATCCGGATGAGGTGATCCTCGGCGAAACAGACACCCATCTGGACGTCAGGATTTCGGTGGCCAGGCAACGCACCGCAACGGGCGTTTCGGTGTCGGTGTCCACCGTCGTGCATGTGCACAACGCCCTGGGCCGCGTGTACATGTTCTTCGTCACCCCTGCGCACCGGATCATTGCGCCGGCCACGGTGTCCAGGATCGCGTTGCAGCCCAACTGAATGCCGAGGTTTGCGGCGACCTCGGGTGTGTCGCGTCCAAAGGGAGTCACGATGCCATTGTTGAAACGCACGACCCTGATGGCCGCAGCTTGCCTGGTCGGCGGATGCTCGACCTTTCAGGCCGGCAAGTTGCTGGCCCCGGAGGGCTTCGGCATGACGCCTCTGGGCGACCACCTCCATGTGGAGGCCGGCGCGGATGCGCAAACCGAAGCCAGGCTTCGCGAGGCCATGAGCCAGGCCGAGCAAGCCATCCGCAGGGCTTATGGCGGCGTGCGCACACGGCCGCAGGTCAACGCCTGCATCAGCGAGGCCTGCTATGAATCCTTCGGCGGCAGGGGCTCCGTCGCCAAGGTGTACGGCGATCACATCCTGCTGTCGCCCAGGGGCTTGAACTGGCATTTCCTGGCCCATGAGTGGTCGCACGCCGAAATGCGCAGCCGCCTCACGCTCCGGGCCTGGTGGCGCATGCCCCAATGGTTTGACGAAGGGGTGGCGGTGGCCGTCAGCGAAGCGCCCGAACATGCCGAATCGCACTACCAGGAACTGATCGCCAGCCACACACCGCGGCCATCCACCGAAGAGTTGTACAGCTTTCAGACATTGGACCAATGGCTGGCCGCCGTTCACCAGTACGGTGAAGATGCCAACGTCCAGCGCAAGGCCCAGGGGCTGCCCGAGATCCGGCCCCTGTATGCCAGCGCGGGCCATGAGTTGCGGCCTTGGCTGGCTGCCACAGGTGTGAACGGCCTGTTGGACTTCATTGCCAGACTGGATGAGGGCGATGACTTCATGGCGGCCTATCAAGCACGGCGGGCTGCGAAGCGCAACACGCCGGCTGAACCGAGCTTCCCGGGCCATTGAGCCTGCCGCATTGAGCCCGCCCTATGGAGACCGTGATGACCACTGCCGCTCCCACCCGTCAACCCGTGATCCTGGCCCCGGGCAAGGGCCGCACCTACCCCATGGGCCGCATCACCGCCGTGTTCAAGGCCGATGACGCAGAGACCGACTCGCGCTATGCGATCGCTGAATGGTGGCTGGAGCCGCACACCCAGGGGCCTGGGGCGCATGCCCACCCTGAGGATGATGTGTTCTACGTCATCGCAGGCACCATGAGCCTGCTCGTGGGGGACACCTGGGTGGAGGCCAGCCAGGGGGCCTTTGTGCTGATTCCCGGCGGGCTCACGCATGACTTTGAAAACCGCAGTGCCGCTCGGGCCGGGGTGCTGAACTTCTCGGTGCCCGGTGCCTTCGAGCCGCACATGCCCGGCATCGCGCAATGGTTCAAGGACAACCCGCCGGGGGATGCGGGCATCGCCCCATGATCCCGCCGCAACCGAGATCCCTCATGGACCCCAAAGATCAGCAAACGCTCTTGCTCGCCTACCTCAAGGAAAACTGCGATCAGGCGCGGCACCACGAAATCCAGCGGGAGCGGGTGACTGCCATCGTGGCCTCCACCACGGGCCTGATCATCCTGGGCACATGGGGGTACCTGGCTGCCTGGAAGCATCATGAACGGTCTCGCCTGCATGTGCAGCGCATCCGCGAATGCAGGAAGCAATTGCAAGTGCTCAGCGGCGTGGATCTGGACGCCCTGAACGCCCAGGCCTACCAGGAGCACCTGGCCCGGTTTGGCCGATCGGTGCTCTACGAATCGCGCACGCACCTGATCTGGAAGGCCTTCCCGATCATCGTGTCCCTCATCGGCGTGGCGGTGGCCATCAACATCCTGCTGCAGTTCAAGTGAGTGGCCAGGCCAGACGATCTGGACAGCACCTACGACAAGAACAACAGCCGCCTGGAGGGGCTGACTCTGGCCGTGCGTGACCACACGGTGGCGGTGGTCAACGTGCGCAATGCGAGCGTGACCCACATCTGGACCTGTGAGCTGGGCGGACGCAAGGCACAGCTGACCTACAAGGTGGTCGAGTGAGGGGTGGTGGGGCGGGGCGGGATGGGGTGCGATGCGATGAGGGCGTGTGGCAGGCTAAAGTAGGGGAAAGGCCGGTTTGGCCCATGCATCCAACAAGCGCTCAGGAGCCAACGGAGCAGGCACCCCATGTCACAAGTGAAGATTTACGGGCACAAGGCGTCGATCCAGCAGCATCGCGCCCAGTTGTCTGAAGCCATCCATGCTGCCGTCGTCGAGGCCTTGAACTACCCGGCCGACAAGCGGTTCCATCGGTTCATGGCGCTGGATCAGGAAGACTTCATCCACCCTGCAGACCGCTCCCCGAACTACACGATCATCGAGATCTCCATGTTCGAAGGGCGGTCCGCCCAAGCCAAGCAGGATCTGATCCTCAAGCTGTTCAGCGGCGTCGAGCAGCGTTGCGGCATCGCGCCTCAGGACGTCGAGATCACGATCTTCGAGACGCCCAAGGCGAACTGGGGCATACGCGGGATGCCGGGTGATCAGCTGGCTTTGAACTACAAGGTGGATGTGTGAAGGCCCGGCGATCGTTGACCGCATGGCTGGGCGCCTTGCTCCTGCCTGCACATGCGGTCTTGCCGCCGCGCTACCTCTCCGTTCCGCACTTCCAGCAATGCCTGGCGACCCGGCAAACCGGGACCTCGCAAAGCTGGTGCGTCCCCGAGCACAAGGCCAAGTCCTGTCCCCAAGCCAGCTGGCAGCGGATTCAGGCCTTGAAACAGGCTGGGGAGCTTGAGCGGTGCCGCCATCCACAGCGCTAGTCAAGGACATGTGCACATGAAATCACCTCGCCTCACCGTCATCCTGCTTGCCTTCGCTGCCTGGGGGTCGGCACGCGCCGACAACGGCCTGTCGCACATCGAGCAGTCGTGCGCCAAGCTCATCTCGCCCAGCGCGCAAGCGGAATGCCGCCAGAAGGAGAAGGCGGCCATGGAGGCGTTCGTGAAAGAGCGCAAGAAGGACGATCGCAAGATCGACTTCAGGAAAGATGGCTCGCCCCGGAAGAACGACCTGTGCTTCACGCGCAAGGCGACGGGCGAGCAGGTCTGCCCCAACTGACGGCAAGCCATCGCCAAATCTGAGGAGAGCCCCCCCACCATGCCAGACGCCCATCTCCATTACGTCGTGATCACGGCGGGTACCACCGGCGATGTCCATCCTTTCATGCGCATCGCCAAGGCCTTCCAGGGCATGGGGCGCAAGGTCACGTTCATCAGCAACAGCATTCATGCCAGCTTGCTGAAGGGTTCAGGCCTGGATTTTGTGGGGCTGGGCACCGATGAGGAATACCTGCGCTTCCTGCAGAACCCGGATGTGTGGGACGAGCGCAAGGGCTTTGCTGCGCTGCTGGCCGATTATGGCCAGCAGTTGGTGGAGCTCGACGCGGCGATCCGGTCCGTGGTGGGCGCCGCTTCTGCGGTCGCGGTCTGCCACCCTTTTGCTGTGCCCGGTGCGGCCATGGCGCGCGAGCGCGGCGCCCTCAGCCGCATCGTTTCTGCGCACATGGCGCCCTCCACGATGCGAAGCTGCCACGACCCGATGCGCATCGGGTCCACGGTGGTGCCGCGCTGGTTCCCCATGAGCTGGCGGCGTGCGCTCTGGCGCTTTGTTGAAAAGGGCTGGATCGACCCCGTTGGCGTCACCCAGCTCAACCAGGCCCGCAGCGCGTTGAACCTGCCCAGGGTGAGCTCTACGCTGTTGGCGCACATCGAAGATGCGCCCGACCTCACGGTGACGCTCTTCCCCAGCTGGTTCGGCCCCGACATGCCCGATTGGCCTCAACCACGGCTGGCAGCCGACTTCCCCTTGTTTGATGCGGTGTCACAAGGGGGGCTGTCGACCGAGCTCAAGATCTATCTGGCCGCGGGCGAGATGCCCATTGTGTTCACGCCGGGCACCGGCAACCTGCATGCGGAGGCGTTCTTCTCGACCGCGCTGGCCGCGGTCACGACATTGGGGCGGCGCGCCCTCTTCCTGACCCGCGAGCGGCCGCAGGTGCCGGCAGAGTTGCCGCCCTCGGTGATGTGGCAACCCTATGTGCCGCTGTCCGAGCTGTTGCCCCATGTGGCGTTGCTGGTCCACCATGGCGGCATTGGCACCACGGCCGAGGCGCTGCGTGCCGGCACACCCCAACTGGTGGTGCCCTTTGCCTGGGACCAGTTTGACAACGGGGCGCGCGTGGCCGCTTTGGGGGCAGGGCGGGTTTTGCCCGCCAAGGCCCTGACCGCGCGCAAGCTGCGCCGCACGCTGCAGTCGCTGCTCACGTCGGACAGTGTGCGGGCCAGGTGTGCAGACCTCGCCAGACCCTTGATGCGGCCGCTGGATGCGGCAGCCTTGTGTACCGAGATCGAACGGTGTGTGGCGGTCGCAAAAGCGGCCCGAGCCGCCTGATCAACCATGGCGGTGTCATGCCCATGAAATCCATCCCCGTAGCTGGCAAGCGCGCGAAGGCCTCCGGTGCCGGTCGCGCAGCGGCCCCGGTCAACCCAGGCCTGCTCCAGGTCCTGCAGGCTCGCTTTGAAGCCCACATGCATCGGCATCCCGGCGTGGTCTGGGCGGAGGTGCAAGGCAGGCTGGACGCTCAGCCCGAGGCCTTGAATGCCCTTGAGGCCATGGAAGCCACAGGCGGCGAACCCGACGTGATCGGCCACGACAAGGCCACCGGGCGCTACACCTTTTGCGACTGTGCGGCAGAGACGCCTGTCGGGCGCAGGAGCCTGTGCTACGACGGCGAGGCGCTGGCCTCACGCAAGGAAAACAAGCCCGAGGGCAGCGCCGTCCAGATGGCCCAGGCCATGGGCATCGCGTTGCTGACGGAAGCGCGGTACCGCCACCTTCAATCGCTCGGGGAGTTCGATCTGAAGACGTCCAGCTGGATCAGCACGCCGGCAGAGGTGCGTGCGCTGGGTGGTGCCCTGTTCTGCGATCGGCGATACCAGCAGGTGTTCGTGTATCACAACGGTGCGCAGTCCTACTACGCGGTCAGAGGCTTCCGCGGCAGCCTTGAGGTGTGAAGGCGCCCGAGCCTGCCTGGCCGCTCAGCCTCTTCGGTCGAACTGCATGATGGTTTCGGCCACCTTGTTCAGCGGCACCACATCGTCCACGCCCCCGGTGCGGATGGCTTCCATCGGCATGCCGAAGACCACGCAACTGGCCTCATCCTGCGCCACGGTGCGCGCGCCGCCATCGTGCATGAGCTTCATGCCCCGGGCGCCGTCGTTGCCCATGCCCGTGAGGATGATGGCCAGGGCATCGCGCCCTGCGCAACCGGCTGCAGATTGAAACAACACGTCCACCGATGGCTTGTGGCGGTTGACCGGCGGGCCATCGGCCACGACCACGAAGTACTGGCCTCCGGCCTTGCGCAGTTGCATGTGCAGGCCGCCTGGGGCGATCAGGGCGGTGCCGCGTTCGACGCGGTCGCCGTCTTTGGCCTCGCGCACCCGGATGTTGCACACGGTGTTCAGCCGTTGTGCATACATGGCCGTGAAGCGCTCGGGCATGTGCTGGACGATGGCGATGCCTGGACAGTCACCGGGCAGGGCCATCAGCACCGCTTCGATGGCCTGTGTGCCGCCCGTGGAGGCGCCGAGCACGACCGGCTTGTTCATGGACAAGGCATGCAGGCCGGCCAGTGCTGATGTGGGTGCGGCTGCCTGGGTGCCGCCGCCGGGCGCGCTGGCGGGGCCAGGTTTGCTCAACACCCGAGGGCGGGAGCGTGCGGCCGATTTCAGGGTCTGCACCAGCTCTCGTCGGCTCTCGTCCAGGAACTGCTTGAGCCCCAGGCGCGGCTTGGCGATCACGGACACGGCGCCCGCCGACAGCGCATCGAGCGCGATCTTGCTGCCATGCTCGGTCAGCGTCGAACAGATGACCGTGGGGATGGGGGACTCGGCCATGATCTGGCGCAGGAAGGTCAGCCCGTCCATGCCGGGCATTTCGATGTCCAGCAACAGCACATCGGGCCGGTTCCGGGCGATCATTGGCGCGGCCAGCAGGGGGTTGGGGGCGCTGCCCATCAACATGACTTCGGGGTCGCCTTGCAGCAGGTGGATGAACGCCTGCCGTACCACGGCAGAGTCATCGACCACGAACACCTTGATCGCCGGGCCGCTCACAGGGGCACCGCCACGGTTTGAGGCGCATCCGGGCCAACGGTCCATCTCAGCTTTCTGTACACGGCACCGCCTGTGTCGACCGACAACACGCGGATGGACTTGGCCTGAAGGGCCCCCAGCACCTCGTTCACATTGTGGTCACCCACGCTGGACCCGGGTACCAGCGCTGGAAACATGTTGCCGCCCCCGAACACAAAGGCCTCGCACATCGACGCGACAAGACCATGTTCACGCAGCATCTCTTCCATGGTGTCCAGGGCCACATGGGCGTAGGCGGTGGAGGACTGATCGGGATGCGAGGCATGGCCAGCGTGCACGATGTGGCACATCACGCCCAGGGTGCGCCGGGGGTCGGTCAGCACGACCGACACACAGGATCCCAGCAAGGTCTGCATGCACTGTCCGCGCAGGCTCAACACCACATCGCCGGGGTGCAGCGTGGTGACGTCTTCATCCATCCAGGGGACCTGGGGCAAGAAGTGCGTCATGTGGGCTCAGTCGCCAGCTTGCGGAACGCGCCCGGCTCCAACAGCTCCAGCGGCGTGTTGCAAGGCACGCGACCTTCGGCCGTGCCGATGAAGAACAGCCCCCCCACGCGTACCCGCGAGAGCACGCGATCAACCACCTCCCGCTTGGTCTTGTTGTCGAAATAGATCAGCACATTGCGCAAGAAGGCCACATCGAAGGGGCCGACATCGTCAGCGGGCTGACACAGGTTCAATTGCCCGAACTTCACGTGCTTTCGCAAGTTCTCGTTGATCTGGACCAGGCCATCGGCGTCGCCTTCTCCCCGCAGGCAATGGCGTTTGAGGCGCTGCTCAGTGACATGGCGCAGCCGATCTGCCGGGTAGATGGCCTCGGAGGCGCTGCGCAGCACGCGGTCGCTGATGTCGGTGCCCAGGATGCGCCAATCCGGGCCGATGCGGCCCTGCAATTGGAGGTCGGACAGCATCATCGCGATGCTGTAGGCCTCGTCGCCGAACGACGATGCGGCGCTCCAGACCGACAGCGACTTGGGCTGGCGCTGGATCAGTTCGCGCTCCAGCAGGTCGAAGTGGCGGGGCTCCCGGAAGAAATAGGTTTCGTTGGTGGTGAGCAGGTCGATCGCCACTTGAAATTCGCCTTCGTCCCTTTGGCCGGAAATCAGGGCCAGATAGGCTTCAAAGCTGCTCACGCCCAGGCGCTGCATCCGCTGAGACAGTCGGGACGACACCAGGGCCTTCTTGCTGTCGTTGAAGGACAGGCCGACGCTGTGGTACATCAGATCGGTGATCCGGTGGTAGGTCTGGTCACTCAGGGATGGCATGGCGAGGTTCAGTGGGATGCGGGGTGGATGCGGGCGCAGTACAGGAGCAGGAGGCTCAGGCGGCCGCCACCTCTTGCGCGGTTTCGCACAACTCGGCCATCTCCTGCACGTCGAGGGCGCGGTCCGGCTCCAGCAGGATGACGAAACGCTGGCCCACCTTGCCGATGCCGCGGATGAAGTCGCGGCGCACGGTGGTGCCAAAGTCGGGTGGGGGTTCGATCTGTTCGGCCGCGATCTTGATCACCTCGCTGACGGCATCCACCAACAGGCCCAGTTCGGTCCGTTCGCCATGGCGGATGGCATCGAAGATCACGATGCAGCTCTTCTTGCCCACCTTGGCGGCCGGACGGCCGAAGCGGGCGTTGAGGTCGATCACGGGCACCACCGCGCCGCGCAGGTTGATCACGCCGCGCAGGAAGTCAGGCATCAGGGGGACGGTGGCCATGGGCCCACACTGGATGATCTCTCGCACGGTGCGGATGTCCATGCCCAGCACCTCTTCCCCTAGCCAGAAGGTGAGGAACTGGGCCGGGGGCGTGCCGGCTGCGGCCTGGCCCTGTTGAGCCTTTGCTTGCTTGTTCATGGTGATCTCCTGCTCAATGGGGCTCAATGGGGCTCAATAGGGGCGGAAATTGCGCGTGCCGGTGGCGGCCTGCCTGACGGGCGAGGCGGCAGGCTTGGGGCTGCTGCGCATGGGTGAGTTGGGCGCGCGACGGTCCGCGCTGCCATCCGCATCGTTCTTGCCTTGCCGCACGGGCGCTTCGTTGTCGCCCAGATTGAAGAACGACACCGACTGCTGCAATTGCTCGGCCTGGGAAGACAGCTCCTCCGATGTGGCGGCCAGCTCTTCCGAGGCCGATGCGTTCATCTGCGTGGTGTTGCTCAGCTGGCCCATGGCGCTGCCGATCTGTGTGACCGATCCACTTTGTTCCTGTGAGGCTGCGGCGATCTCTTGAACCAGCTCGGAGGTCTTCTGGATGGAGGGGACGATCTCGTCCAGCAGCCTGCCGGCGCGTTCGGCCGTGGACACGCTGTTGCCTGCCAGGTCGCCGATTTCCTTGGCGGCTTCCTGGCTGCGTTCGGCCAGCTTGCGCACTTCATCGGCCACCACCGCAAAGCCCTTGCCGTGTTCGCCTGCACGGGCGGCTTCGATGGCAGCATTGAGCGCCAGCAGGTTGGTCTGGTAGGCGATGTCGTCGATGATGCCGATCTTCTGGGCGATCTGCTTCATGGCGGCCACCGTCTGCGTCACCGCCGATCCGCCATCGGCCGCTTCCTTGCTGGCTTTGGTGGCCATGGAATCGGTCACGCGTGCGTTGTCGCTGTTCTGATTGATGGAGGCCGACATCAGTTCGATCTGAGACGTGGTCTCGGTGACGGAGCTGGCCTGCTCGCTGGCAGCCTGAGACAGCGCTTGGGCGGTGCTGCTGACCTGGTTGGCGGCGCCCGTCAGTGCGGCCACGGTGGCGCGCACTTCATCAATGACGCTGGAGAGACGCTCGCCGGTGGCGTTGGCATCGTCCTTGACATCCTTGAATACGCCGCTGTACTCACGCTGGATGCGCTGGCTCAGATCGCCTGCGGACAGGGCACCGAAGACGCGGCCCACCTCACCAAACACCACGCTGGTGGTTTCCAGCAGCAGGTTGATGCCTTCGCACAGCGCCAGCGGGGCGCCGCTCTTGCCTTCCAGGGGAATGCGCTGGTCCAGATCGCCTTCCTTGGCAGCCAGGGCCACGGCCTGGGCCTGCTCCACCGTCAGGGCCAGCATGTTGGCGGCGTTGACTTGGGCGGTCACGTCCGTGGCGTACTTGACCACTTTGAAGGGCTTGCCGTTGAGGTCCAGGATGGGGTTGTACGAGGCCTGGATCCAGACCTCCCTGCCACCCTTGCCGATGCGTTTGTACTGGCCAGCGTCGAATTCGCCGCGGCCCAGTTTGTCCCAGAACATCTTGTATTCGGGGCCTGACCTGTAAGTCGGGTCCACGAACAGGCTGTGGTGCTGCCCCTGGATCTCGGGCAAGGTGTAACCCAGTGCGTTCAGGAATTGCTCATTGGCCGTCAGCACCTTGCCGTCCAGGCCGAACTCGATCACCGCTTGTGCCTTGCCGATGGCCGCGATCTGCCCACTCATGTCGGCAGCCTGCAGCTTTTCAGCCGTGATGTCAGTGGCGTACTTGACCACCTTGAAGGGCTTGCCGTTGAGGTCGAGGATGGGGTTGTAGGCGGCCTGGATCCAGACCTCCTTGCCGCCCTTGCCAATGCGCTTGTATTGGCCGGCGTCGTACTCGCCTCGCCCCAGCTTGTCCCAGAACAGGCGGTATTCGGTGCTGGCGCGGTAAGCCGGGTCCACGAAGAGGCTGTGGTGCTGGCCCTGGATCTCGGCCAGGGAGTAGCCCAGTGCGTTCAGGAAGTTCTCGTTGGCCGTCAAGACCTTGCCGTCCATGCCGAACTCGATCACCGCCTGGGACTTGCCGATGGCGTCGACCTGGCCGCGCCAATTGGCGGCGTCCAGTTTGGTCGAGGTCACATCGGTGGCGATCTTGATCACCTTGACGACGCGGCCCTGCTCGTCTTTCACGGGGGCATAGGTGGCCTGGATCCAGACCTCCTGGCCTGACTTGGTGATGCGCTTGAACACATCGGCATGGGTCTTGCCGGAGTTGAGTGCATCCCAGAACTCACGGTAGCCGTGGCTGTTGGCAAACGCTGGGTCCACGAATTGGCGATGGTGCTTGCCCACGACCTCGCCTTCGGCGTAGCCCAGCAACTTGCAGAAGTTGCCGTTGGCCTTGAGCACCTGGCCAGTCGGGTCGAACTCGATGTAGGCGTAGCTGGTGTCGATGGCCGTCAGGATGCCGGCCGCAATGCCTTTGCTGCTCTGGCGCTCCAGTTCGGCTTCGGTGATGTCGTAACGCACGCCGATGTATTTCATGGGCTTGCCGTTGTCACCCAGGACCGGGGCGATCACGGCGTCCACGTAGTAAGGCGTGCCGTCCTTGGCGCGGTTCTTGATCACCCCTCGGAAGGTGTCGCCGCGGCCAATGGTCTGCCACAGCTGCTTGAAGGTCTCCTTGGGCATGTCCGGATGCCGCGTCGTGCTGTGTGGCTGGCCGATCAGTTCATCTCGGCCGTATTTGGAGACCTCGACGAACTTGTCGTTCACGTTGAGGATGTTGCCCTGCTTGTCGGATTCCGAGATGATGCTGGTGACATTCATGATGTCCGTGCGCACCTTCAACTCGTTCTCCACCTCCTTCAGGCGGCCTTGGACCGCCTGTAACGCCGCTTCTGCTTCCATCCGTACCCGCTCGCCTTCATCTTGAAGCTTCTTCTGGCGTTCGAGTTCCTTGCCCAACAGCATTTGGGCTAGCCATGAGGGTTTGGTCGGGTTCATGCGGTACTCCTGGAGGAAGGGATGTGCGGGGCGAGCCGGGATGGCTCAATAGGGTCTGAAATTGCGCGTGCCGGTGGCGGCCGCGGGCTGGCGATGGCTCTGGGTCTGAGTTGCTGCTGGCTTGTTGTGCCCACGCATGGGCGATTGGGCCGAGCGGCGTTCAACCGTGCCATCGGCGTCGGACCTGGTGCGGCGTGGGCTGG
>CANBUA010000099.1 GCA_947372535.1 Burkholderiales bacterium | reverse complement strand
GCACAACGGTTTTGTTGGTTTTGATCCCCAATTGTGGAGGGGGGCAGGCGTGGCAGGGGGGTGAATTGGGCAAACCGACCCACAATCAGCTCAGCGGCAACGGAACCCATTCAGGTGTTGCCCCTGGTTTTTCATCCCACTGTTAGGAGAAATTGCATGTTTGCAAAGAAGATCGTTGCTGCCGCCGCCCTGTTGGCCGTGGCTGTTGCCGCCCAAGCTGGCGTGAATGTTTACGGTACGGTTGACCTGGCCGTTGGCTCTTTCAAGATCCCCGGTCAAAAGGCTGTTACCGAAGTTCGCAGCGGCAGCATGATGACCAGCTTCCTCGGTTTTTCGGGTTCCGAAGACCTGGGTGGCGGTTTGAAGGCTGAGTTCGCCCTCGAAACCTTCCTGGCTGCCGATACTGGTGGCACCTTGACCAACAACTCCAATGGTTTTTGGGGTCGTGCTTCGAACATCGCTCTGAGCGGTGGCTTCGGTAAGGTGGCGATTGGTCAGTACGACAACCCACTGTTCACCTACGGCTACACGTACAACCCCTTCGGCAGCTCGATGACGTTCTCGCCAACGATGCGTCATTACTACGGCTTGGGCAACGGCAACAACGTGACCCGCATTGGCGCCACTTATGGCCCAGCTGGTTCCGCTGCATACCACGCCGACACCGGCTGGGTGAATTCGGTCACGTACGAAACGCCTAACATGGGTGGCTTCGCTGCCGTGTTGCAGTGGTCTGCCAAAGAAAGCAGTGCTGCTGGCGCCAAGGACAGCTTCACCATTGGTGCTTCCTACAACGCGGGTCCTTTGAGCATTGCCGCTGCCTACGCCAGCGTCGGTGTTGGCACGGCTGTGACGTTCCCTGCGCCAGTTGGTGCCACGACTGCCTATGGTCCCGAGCAAAAGGTCGGCACGATCGGCGCCAGCTATGACTTCGGCGTGGCCAAGGCCTTCGCTCAATACACCAGCGTTGACAACGATGTCACTGCTGATGACACGATCTTCCAACTGGGCGTGTCGGTGCCTGTGACGGCTCAAGGTTCGATCATGGCTTCCTACGGTCAAGACAAGATCAAGAACAATGGCGGCAAGGACACAATCTTCTCGCTGGGCTATGACCACACCCTGTCCAAGCGCACTGATGTCTACATCGCTTTGACCAACGAAAAGGTCACTAGCGTCAAGGGCGCCACCAGCGCAGCTGTTGGCATCAAGCACAACTTCTGATCCTTCTCGGATCTGAATTCAAAAGCGCCCTTCGGGGCGCTTTTTTCATGCGCTGATTTGATGCATTTGATGGGCAAATCAAGATAAATCACGATATCTGTGCGTAAAAATCATGAATTCCTGGGTATGGATTCTGCTGAAGAGAACAAGCGTGCGCCTTGGGCGCGCAGGGTTTTTCAATCGCATCCAAGGAGTTTGTTCCATGCCCGTGTTGCATCAAAAGTCCATCAGCGTCTTGGCTTGGGCCGCGTTGATGGGCATCTCTTCCGCCCAGGCCCAGTCCAGCCTGACCATCTATGGCCTGCTCGACTTGTCCTTGGGCTCATTTGAAAACGCCCATTCGGCCTCATCCACAGGCAACCGCCTGACGGCCATCGAGTCAGGCAAGCTGACCACCAGCTTCATGGGCTTTCGCGGGGTTGAAGACTTGGGGGGTGGCCTGAAGGCCGTGTTTGCGCTGGAAACCTTCATGCGTCTGGACACTGGGGCCTCTGGTCGCAGCGGCGCCGACGTGTTCTGGGGCCGCAATGCGCATGTTGGCTTGGCCGGTGACTTCGGCAAGGTCACGGTGGGCCGCATGGACAACTTCTTGTATCAGCAGGCCCTGATGTTCAATCCCTTTGGTGGCGCCTTCGGTTTTTCGCCGACGATCCGTTTGACCTACGGCGCCTTCGGTCCGGACAAAGGCGATTCGGCCTGGAGCAACTCGCTGGCCTATTACACGCCCAGCCTGGCGGGCTTCACGGCCGCCATCCAGGTGCAGCCCGGCGAATCCAGCACCGAAGATGCCAGCGTAGGCTTGGTGGCTGCCTATTCGGCCGGGCCTTTCGCGGTGGGGCTGGGGTATCAGCAGGCCAAATCGGCCGAGGCACCCAAGGCCAATCTGGTGGCGCCCGGCCAACAGACCTTTGGTCTGCTGGGCATGAGCTATGACTTTGGCCCGGCCAAACTGTTTGCCCAGTATGGCGAGTACAAAGGCACTGACCTGGTGGCTGCTGCGGACAACATCAAGACCCGCTTGTACCAAGTGGGTGTGTCCGTGCCGGTCACGACCGATGGCAAAGTCTTGTTGTCTTACGGTGAGCAGGTCAAGAAGAACGCCACCGACGACAAACACCAGATCTTCACACTGGGCTACGACCATTACCTGTCCAAACGCACGGACCTGTATGCCGTCTACATGCGAGATGACGATGACCGTCCCAACTGGGAAGCCGGGGACACCATCGCGGTCGGCATGCGGGTGCGCTTCTAGCTTCGCTCGAACTTGAAGACGGCCGTGCTGGCCCGCAGGTTCGGCAGGCGCTTGATCTCGATGCCCTCATGCAGGCCGAAGGAGTCAAGCACCTTCAAGCCACTCTTGCGGGCCAATACCCCGAAATCCTTGAAGGTGGCCACACGGATGTTGGGTGTGTCGAACCACTGGTAAGGCAAGCTCTTGCTCACGGGCATGTGGCCTCGCAGCACACTCAGGCGGTGTGGCCAGTACGCAAAATTGGGGAAGGTGACGATGCCCATTCGGCCCACGCGCGCCGTCTCGCGCAACATGGCTTCGGTGTTGCGCAGGTTCTGCAAGGTGTCGAGCTGCAGCACCACATCAAAAGAGCCATCGTCGAACAGGCTCAGGCCTTCTTCCAGGTTGCGCTGGATGACGTTGACACCGCGCCGCACGCATTCGAGCACCTTGCTGTCATCGAGCTCCACGCCATAGCCGGTGCAGCGGCGCTGTTCGCGCAACAGGGCCAGCAGTTCGCCATTGCCGCAGCCCAGGTCGAGCACGCGCGCACCTTCGGGCACCAGCGCGGCGATGCGTTGCAGGCGGGCCTGGTGGGTGAAGGGGTTGGGGTGTTCGGTGCTCATGCGGCTTGGCTGTGGCTCAAGGGATCGGACGCCAGAGGTGCCATGAACCCGGCGGCAATGCGGTCGAAGTAGGCTCGCATCACGCCGTGATAGCGCGGGTCGTCGAGCAAGAAGGCATCGTGACCATGGGGCGCGTCGATCTCGGCGTAGGCCACATCCCGGCCGTTGTCGAGCAGGGCCTTGACGATCTCGCGAGAGCGTTGTGGCGAGAAGCGCCAGTCGGTGGTGAAACTCACGACCAGGAACTTGGCCATGGCCTTGGCCATCGCTTTGGTGAGGTTGCCGCTGAAGGTTCGAGCCGGGTCGAAGTAATCCAGTGCCCGTGTGATGAGCAAATAGGTGTTGGCGTCAAAGTAATCGCTGAACTTGTCGCCCTGGTAGCGCAGGTAGCTCTCGACCTGGAACTCGATGTCCTGCGTGGTGTAGTGGGGCGCATCGCCTTTGTCGCGGCCCACCAGTTCGCGGCCGAATTTGGATTCCATCACATCGTCCGACAGGTAGGTGATGTGGCCGATCATGCGGGCCACGCGCAGGCCGCGCCGAGGCACCACGCCGTGCGCGTAAAAGTGGCCACCGTGGAAGTCGGGGTCGGTCACGATGGCGCGGCGGGCGACCTCGTTGAAGGCGATGTTCTGAGCCGACAGGTTGGGCGCGGTGGCCACGGCCACACAGTGGCGCACGCGATCGGGGAACTGCAAGGTCCAGCTCAGGGCTTGCATGCCGCCCAAGCTGCCACCCAGCACGGCCGCCAACTGATCAATGCCCAGTGCGTCGAGCACACGGGCCTGGATCTGCACCCAGTCCTCCACCGTCACGACCGGGAAACTGGCGCCGTAGATGCGGCCTGTGTCGGGGTTGACGTGCATGGGGCCGGTCGAACCAAAGCAAGAGCCCGGGTTGTTGATGCCGATGACAAAGAAGCGGTCGGTGTCCAGCGGCTTGCCTGGTCCGATGAGGTTGTCCCACCAGCCTTCCGACTTGGGGATGGGCTGGCCATCGACGTCGGCGTGCAGCCCGGCCACGTGGTGGGAAGCATTGAGCGCGTGGCAGACCAGCACGGCGTTGCTGCGGTCGGCATTGAGCTGGCCATAGGTCTCGAAGACGACGTTGTAGTCGTGCAGCCTGGCACCGCTTTGCAGCAGCAGCGGGGTGGGAAAGTGGATGGATTGCGGGGTGACGACCCCGAGGGTGGACATGGCTGTCAATTTCGTCGCAACAAAAAAACCGGCCGCGCTGGGAAAGCAGGGGCCGGTGACAGGCGCCCTCTTTAGCGGAATTTCTTGAGCGCCCGCAAGCCGGACAAATCGGCGCTAATGGTTCAAAGTTTACAACGCAACAGGTGGCTGATGAGGGCGCCTGCCAGGCGGGCCCGATGAAATTGCGGGGTGTTGCGACCCTTCCTGGGCTGACCACGGTGGTTAAAATTTTTTTATCATCCAAAAATAAGCCGGGTGATTTCAGTCACGATCAAAGGCTCATCAGGAGACATGCATGCCCAAATGGTTGATCTGGTTGAACGATCAGGTGCCGATCCGCTATGGCGTTTGGTGCGCGGCCTTCGTGCTGGCCATCGTGGGCCTGAGCCTGGGCTGGTACGAGCACAGTGGGCCTTGGGATGCCGTTGGTGTAACGGGCGCCTTGCTTTTCGTCCTGGGTGTGAGCGATGTACGTCAGACACAGAAGGCCGTGCTGCGCAACTACCCGGTGATCGGGCACTTGCGCTATCTGCTCGAATTCATCCGGCCCGAGATGCGTCAGTATTTCATCGAGGGCGACAACGAGGCGGCGCCGTTCTCGCGGCAGCAGCGCTCGCTGGTTTATCAGCGTGCCAAGGGGGCGCCGGACAACCGGCCTTTTGGCACCCAGCAGGATGTGACCGCCGAGGGCTACGAGTGGCTGAGTCACTCGGTGATGCCCACGCATGTGGCGTCGCACGATTTCCGCGTGATGATCGGCGCGGGTGGCTCTTCGTGCACCCAGCCTTACGAGGCCAGCCTGTTCAACATCTCGGCCATGAGCTTTGGGGCGTTGAGCGCCAACGCCATCCTGGCGCTCAACCATGGCGCGGCGCGTGGGCATTTCGCGCACGACACGGGTGAGGGCTCGGTGAGCCGCTACCACCGCGCCGGTGGCGGTGACCTCATCTGGGAGATCGGCTCGGGCTACTTTGGTTGCCGCGGTCTGGATGGCCTGTTCGATGAAGAGCGTTTCGTCACCAACGCCCGCGATCCGCAGGTCAAGATGATCGAAATCAAGCTCAGTCAGGGCGCCAAGCCCGGCCACGGCGGCGTGTTGCCTGGTCCCAAGGTCACCGCAGAGATTGCCGAAGCGCGTGGTGTGCCCATCGGGCAGGCCTGCATCTCGCCGTCCAGCCACAGTGCCTTTTCGACCCCGGTGGGGATGACGCAATTCATCGAGCGGCTGCGGCAGTTGTCAGGTGGCAAGCCGGTAGGCATCAAGCTGTGCATCGGCCATCCCTGGGAGTGGTTCGCCATGGCCAAGGCCATGCGCGAGACGGGTCATTGGCCCGATTTCATCGTGGTTGACGGGGCCGAAGGTGGCACAGGTGCGGCGCCGCTGGAGTTCACCGATCATGTGGGCGCGCCTTTGCAGGAAGGCCTGCTGTTGGTGCACAACACACTGGTGGGCATGGGCGAGCGGCATCGCGTCAAACTGGGCTGTGCTGGCAAGGTGGTCAGCGCTTTCGACATCGCGCGGATGATGGCCTTGGGCGCGGACTGGTGCAACAGCGCGCGCGGCTTCATGTTCTCGCTGGGCTGCATCCAGGCGCAGACCTGCCACACCGGGCATTGCCCGACGGGTGTGACCACGCAGGACCCGGTCCGGGCGCGGGCGCTGGTGGTGCCGGACAAGGCCGACCGCGTGCTGCGTTATCACCAGAACACCTTGCATGCCCTCAAAGAGCTGGTGCAGGCCGCCGGCCTCATGCACCCGCATGAGATCACAGCCGATCACATCGTGCGACGTGGTGCGGGCCAAGTGGTGCACCGCCTGTCCAATGCGCTGGTCTTCGCTGCGCCTGGCCAGTTGCTGGCTGCCGAGACCGGCACAGGCCCGTGGCCGCAGCCGGTGTTCGAGCAGTACTGGCACCACGCCGGCACCGACAGCTTTGCCTTGCACCCCTGATGGTTGGATTCAGGCGCAGGGTGGGGCCGAATCGATGAAGCTCTGGCGCAGGGCCAGCTTGTCGTAGAGCTTGCCGAGGTTGGGGTGGTCGATGCGCCAGTTCAACTCCGGGAAGCGGAATTCCAGATAACCCAAGGCGCAGCCCACGGCGATGTCAGCCAGGCTGTAGTAGGTGCCGGTGCACCAGTTGCGGTCGCCCAGGCCTTGACTCATGGCCTTGACGCTGCTGTTGACCTTGAGCATCTGCCGGTCGATCCAGGCCTGGCTGCGCTGCTCGGCACTGCGGCCGGGCCAGGTGGCTTCCAGGCGGGCCAGCACGGCGGCGTCCAGCAGGCCATCGGCCAGGGCCTCCCAGGTCTTGACCTCGACCCGCTCGCGGCCGGTCAGGGGCATGAGTTTGCCCACCGGGGACAAGGTGTCGACGTATTCGACGATGACGCGCGAATCGAAGATGGCTTCGCCGCCTTCCATCACCAGGCAGGGCACCTTGCCCAAAGGATTGGCCTCATGGATCTGCGTGCCGGCATCCCAGACGTCCTCGATGTCGAACTTGTAGTCGAGTTTTTTTTCAGCGAGGACCACCCGAACTTTGCGGACAAAGGGGCTGGTCAGGGAACCAATCAGTTTCATGGAGTGCCGTGATGTGCAATTGAGCGCTGATTTTACAAAAAGTGCGAGAGCACTTGTTTCCTGGTGGCGACGTACCCCTATTGAGGGGGTTCAGGTGACACCGTAAAAGCTGTGTGAGACGGTTACAGTGGTCGCCGTCACCACCATGGACAAAGCCATCAGAACCACCGCGCACGTCGTTCGGCTGGCCGATCTGGACAACCTCTACGAGGCCGTGCATCAACCCATGGTCCGTGAAGCATCGAGTGTGCGCCCGCTCTACCCACGAGCCGTCGACGCGCTGGATGACCTCTCCGAGGTCCGCCCTGCGGCCACCACCAGCCGTCAGCCGAATGTCATCGGTTCCACCTTGCCGGCCCCCTTGGGGCATGAGCAGGAAGTGGAGGCATTGCCGCGTCCGCGCGCGGCCAAGCGCCAACGTCGCCGTGGGCCCGTGCGCGATGTGCCTCGCCTGCCGCATGGTGAAGTGCAGCAATGGCCAGTGCGCTTTGACGCCACGGGTCAGGGCTACGCCAGGATCTGGTTGGGCAATGCGCTGTTGTTGATCCTCACCCTGGGCCTGGCCTGGCCCTGGACGCATCGGCGCTCGCAACGGCATTTCCTGCGGCATACCGAGGTCGCGGGTCACCGCATGGATTTCTACCTGCCCAACCGTTTGTTGATGCCTCGCCTGGGCATGACGGCGGCCTTGTGGCTGGGACTGGTTGGCGCATCTGTCGGGTCGTTCTGGACCGGCATGGCGGCCTTGACCTTGGGCACACTGGTCTGGCCCTTGCTGGTCTACCTTCAGATCAACCACCAAGTAAGTTCCATCACCTGGGCTGGCCGCGCGCTGTGGTTCGACGGGCCTTGGACAACCCTCTACAAGGTGAGTTGGTTGCCGCTGGCCTTGTTCCTGGGGGCGGCCTGGGCCATGGCGGCGGCGTCGCATCAAGCCACGGCGGGCCGCGCCTGGCAGGCGGCGGCGGCCATGCTGGTGCTGTGGCTGCTGTACCTGCCTTCGGCCGCGTGGTCCTTCTACCGCTATCGGCAGCACCACATCCGCCTGGGCCCGTTGCGCTTGCAATGGCAGGCCAAGCGCGGCGACATTTGGGCGGCTCTGGGGCGCAGTGCAGCCTCGGCCGGCATGTGGGCCTTGCTGATCGCGGGGGCGTTGGCGCTGCTGCTGTCGGCCTGGCTGGCATGGCAGCCCACGGTGCCCCGGGCAATGATCGTGGGGGCGGCGGGCTTGGCGGTGACGGTCGTGACGGCAATGTGGATTCCCTCCATGGATGCGGCCATGCTGGAGGCCGTCTGGAATCGTTCGGGCAACCGGCACCTGAGATTCCGCAGCCGTCTTTCGCGTTCGGCCTACACGCGGCTGTTTGCCCGCAACACCTTGCGCCTGTTGCTGACGCTGGGCCTGTACTGGCCTTGGGCCGTGGTGTCGACGCGCCGCATGCGCTGGCAGGCCATGACGGTGTGGAGCCGGGTGGACGCCGAGGTCCTGATGGCTTATTGGCTGCCGGAGGCCGATCCGCTGTCGGTGCAGCCCGATGCGGCGGCCGCCAGAGACCGCCACGGCGCCGAGAGCCAGACCACCCAGCCATCTTTCGTCTCGCGGTACGGCACGCTCGACTGAGGGGCCTGTTTCATGAGGATCGACTTGGGCGGGCTGGCCTGAGTTCGTACAATGGCGGGTTGACCCTCATTTGAACGCCGCCATGACGCTGTCTGCCCTCACTGCCTTGTCCCCCCTGGATGGCCGCTATGCCGCCAAGGTGGCCGCCTTGCGCCCTTTGCTGTCCGAGTTCGGCTTGATGCACCGCCGAGTGCAGGTCGAGATCGAGTGGTTCATCGCCTTGTCCGACGCCGGGTTGCCCGAGCTGGCGCCCCTGTCCGAGGCGTCGCGCGGCTACCTGCGTGGCCTGGTGGCGCGTTTCGCTGAAGGCGATGCGCAAGCGATCAAGGACATCGAGCGCACCACCAACCACGACGTCAAGGCGGTGGAGTACTGGATCAAGGCACGGTTTGAGGGGCATGACGAGCTGCAACAGGCCAGCGAGTTCGTGCACTTTGCCTGCACCAGCGAAGACATCAACAACACCAGCCATGGCTTGATGCTCAAGGCGGCTCGCGACGAGGTGCTGCTGCCCGTGATCGATGGCGTCATCGAGACCTTGCGAAAGATGGCCCACGAGATGGCCGCGCTGCCCATGCTCAGCCGCACCCATGGCCAGACTGCCAGCCCGACCACCGTCGGCAAGGAAATCGCCAACGTGGTGGCCCGCCTGGTCAACGCCCGCGCCCGCATCGCTGATGTCAAGCTGCTGGCCAAGATGAATGGTGCCGTGGGCAACTACAACGCGCATTTGTCGGCCTACCCCGAGAAGGATTGGGAGGCGTTCAGCCAGGCCGTGATCGAGAACCAACTGGGCTTGACCTTCAACCCCTACACGATCCAGATCGAGCCGCACGACTACATGGCCGAGCTGTTTGACGCCGTGACACGCACCAACACCATCCTGATCGACTGGTCACGCGATGTGTGGGGTTATATCAGCCTGGGTTACTTCAAGCAGCGCACCAAGGCGGGCGAGATTGGCTCCAGCACGATGCCGCACAAGGTCAACCCCATCGACTTCGAGAATGCCGAAGGCAACCTGGGCCTGGCCAATGCCGTGCTGACCCACTTGAGCCAGAAGCTGCCCATCAGCCGCTGGCAGCGTGACTTGACCGACAGTACCGTGCTGCGCAACATGGGTGTGGCTTTGGGTTATGCCGTGCTGGCTTATGACAGCCTCTCGCGCGGCCTGGGCAAGCTGGAAGTGAACCCCCAAGCCCTGGGGGAGGACTTGGACAGCTCGTGGGAAGTGCTGGCCGAGCCCATCCAGACGGTGATGCGCCGCTATGCGCTGCCCAACCCGTATGAGCGCCTGAAAGAGCTGACGCGCGGCAAGGCAATCACGCGCGATTCCATCCAGGCCTTCATCGAGACGCTGGAGCTGCCCGAGGCCGAGAAGCAGCGCCTGCGCGAGCTCACGCCGGGCAATTACACGGGCACGGCCGAAGCACTGGCCAAGCGCATCTGACCTTCAATCCAAGGCGACTTGAGCATGAGCTTCATCGACCGACTCCGCCACGCCCAGCAACTCAACGATTCCATGCTGTGCGTGGGCCTGGACCCGGAGCCGTCCAAGCTGCCGGGCGCCTGGAAGAACGATGCCGAGCGGATCTTCGATTTCTGCGCGGCCATCGTTGATGCCACCAAGGATGTGGTCTGCGCCTTCAAGCCGCAGATCGCCTACTTCGCTGGGCAGCGGGCCGAGGACCAGCTTGAGCGCCTCATGGCCTACATCCAGCGCGTGGCGCCCCAGGTGCCCATCATCCTGGATGCCAAGCGCGGTGACATCGGCAGCACGGCCGAGCAATACGCCCGTGAGGCTTTTGTGCGGTACCAGGCCGATGCGGTCACGCTCTCGCCCTTCATGGGTTTCGACACCATCGAGCCTTTCCTGCGCTATTCCAGCAAGGGCGTGATCCTGCTGTGCCGCACGTCCAATCCCGGTGGCTCGGATTTGCAGAACCTGCGCCTGGCCGATGTGCCGGGCAACCCGCGTGTCTATGAGCATTTGGCCGCGCAGGCCGCCGGCCCCTGGAACACCAGCGGGCAACTGGGCCTGGTGGTGGGCGCGACCTTTCCCGAAGAAATCGCGCGGGTTCGCGAACTGGCACCGACCCTGCCTTTGCTGATCCCTGGCGTGGGCGCGCAAGGCGGCGATGCCGAGGCCACGGTCAAGGCCGGGCTGCGCCGGGCGGCCGATGGCTCCGTCACGGGGCCAATCATCGTCAACAGTTCACGCGCGGTGCTCTACGCCAGCAGTGGGGATGATTTCGCGCACGCTGCCAGGCTGGTAGCCTTGCGGACACGGCAGCAACTCAAGGATGCGGCCGCCGTCGCTTGACACTGAGCGACACTGGGGTCCTTCGCCCTTTGTCTGATCGGGGGCGTGTCACGTCATCATCAAGCTCAGGAGGTGTGTATGCGTCTGGTCAGCTTTCGTTCTGTCAAGCGGTCATCCAACGTGGAAGTGGGTGTGTTGCGCGCCGACGAGGCCAGTGGCGATCAGGTGATCTCCCTGCACCGTGGCTTGCCACCGGGCTTGCTGGCGCCCCACGAGGGCATGGCCGAGGTGATCGAACGCTGGGCGGTGATCGAAGGCCCTGTGCAGGTGCTGCTTGACGTGGACGAACTGGCCGAGCCGCTGGCCGACGTGCAGTTGCTGGCGCCCGTGCCCCGGCCAGGCAAGACCCTGGCGATTGGGTTGAACTACCTCGATCACATCAACGAGCGCATCGTGGGCGAGACGCGCACAGTGCCCGAGCACCAGGTGTGGTTCCCCAAACTGGCCAATGCCATCAACGGGCCTTTCGACGACATCGTGCTGCCGCGGGTCTCGGACAAGACCGACTATGAAGCCGAACTGGTGGCGGTGATCGGCCAGCGCTGCAAGCATGTGCCGGCCGACCAGGCGCACTTGGCGGTCTTTGGTTATGCAGTGGGCAACGATGTCTCGGTGCGGGATTGGCAAAAGCGCACGTCGCAATGGACGCTGGGCAAGTCGTTTGACACGCACGCGCCGTTTGGCCCCTGGCTGACGACGGCCGATGAGCTGGGCGATCCGCACGGGCTGGACATGCGCTGTTGGGTCAACGGCGAGCTGCGCCAGAGCAGCAACACCCGCTTGATGATCCACAACGTGTGGGCCCAGATCGCGTTGATCAGCCAGGCGATGACGCTGGAGCCTGGCGATGTGATTTTCACAGGCACATGCAGTGGCGTGGGCGCTGGTTTCGAGCCGCCGCGTTTTTTGCGCGCGGGCGATGTGGTGCGCATTGAGATCGAACGGCTGGGTGGGATTGAGGCGCGTTGCGTGCCTGAAATCGGCGGTTGAATGGCCGTGGGTTTGCCGAGGTGACGCGTTGATCGCGGCGGTCCTCAGGGCGTGCAGATCACGCGGTCGCGGCCTTGGGCTTTGGCGCGTTGCAGGCTGGTCTGGGCGCGGCCGATCAAATCGTCCAAGCGATCGCCATCGCGGCGGGTCACCAGGGCGGCCGAGAAGCTCAGGCCCAACTGCTGCTCGGCCACCGTCTCACGCAGGCGCTCCAGGCCGGCAGTGGCCTGCTCCAGGTGGCTGTCGGTGAAAATCACCATGAAGGCAGCGCCGCTCCAGCGCGCCACCACCTCGTTTTCGCGGAAGGCATCTTGCAGTTGCTGTGCGAAGCGGCACAGCAATTGGTCGCCGGCCTCGTGGCCATGCTGGTCGTTGTAGGCGCCCAAATGGTCCAGGTCCAGCCAGGCCAGGCTCATGGGGGTGCTGGCCCGTTGTGCGCGCTTGAACTCCTGGTTGAGGGCCAGGCTCATTTGCTGCTGGTTGGCCAGGCCGGTCAAGGGGTCCTTGGCGGCCATGATCTTCATCTTGTCGTGGGCCTCCTGCAAGGCCAGCCTTTGTTCGGCCACCTGCTCGCGCCGTTGGGCATGGCGGTAGGCGAAGGTGGTGATCAAGGGCAGGATGAGGCTGGCCATGAGGGCGGGCATGCCGTCATGCATGGGATCCCAGGACAGCATGCCCAAAGGCGGCACCACCCACAGGGCCAGCAGCACGATCAACAGCAGGCCCAGGCTGAGCCCGCCCGTGATCAGCAGGTCATGCGGGCTGAGCAGGAACATGCCGAGCAAGGGGATGAGGCACAGCAGCTGCAAGGTGGCACCGCGGCCGTCTGGCCAAACCACGTACAGCGCCAGCAAGGCCAGCGAGGCCAATGCGGAGAGGATCTCTGCCTGAGCCGGTGTCAGGCGGTGTGCCGGGGTGCTGGGGGTGGGCAAGGTGTTGGTGTTCATGCGGCCACCGCGCGGTCGTGTTGTCGGGTCTTGGCCGCGCGCAGGGCGTCTTCGGCCCGGGACAGGGTCTGGCGGATGTCTTCGCCGGTGCGGTAGCGGGTCACGCCGGCCGAACAGTTCATGGGCAACCACTTGCCGCCGTCGTAGTAGCCCCAGCGGGTGAACAAGTGCTCGCGCAGGCGGTCCAGCGAGCGCTTGCCGCCATCGAGTTCGGTGTCGGGCATCAGCAGCACGAACTCCTCGCCGCTCCAGCGCGCCATCACGTCGGAGGCCCGCAGGTGGGCTTTGGAGAGCGCGGCAAGTTGTTTGAGGACGTCGTCGCCGCGCTCGCGGCCCTGGCTGTCGTTGACCAGGTTCAGGTGATCGACATCGAGCATGGCCAGGCAGAAGGGGCGACCGCCACGCGCATGGCGTTTGCATTCGGCGGCCAGCAGTTCCAGCATGTGGCGGTGGTTGGCCAGGCCAGTGAGCGGGTCCTGGGTGCTGAGCGCTTCCAACTCGCTCAAGGCCTCTTGCAGGCGTTGGCGTTGCAGGGCTTCGTCGGCCTGGGCGGCACGCACGCGCTGGGCCAGCCAGGCCAGAACGGGCAGCGTGGCCAGGGCCGTGATCAGGGAGATGGCCACGGGCACGGTCTGGAAGCCCGCGCCGGCCAGGCTGGACATCAGCAAGGTCAGCACGCCCAGCACCAGCAGGGTCACGCCGCCGCTGGCCAGGACATGTTTGGGTGCCAGCTGGTACAGCCCCAGCGCCAAGGTGCCGCACAGCAAAGGCATCAGGGCCAGCCGGCCCAGGTCAAGGAAAGCAAAAGACAGCACGATCGAGCCCAGTGCCATCCAGACCTGGGGCACGGTGATCGCAGGGTCCTTGAAATCGGCGGTCAGCCCCAAGCGCACGGCGGCGTAGGACAGGCCCATCCAGCCAGCGTCGTAGGCCAGCACGATGCCCCAATCGTTGGCGGCGATCACGCCCTGCCAGACCCCGATGCCGCGCAGCACATCGAGCGCAGCGAACAGCGCGTAGGCCATCAGCATGCGCTGCAGCCAGTGACGACGCGGCAACTCATCACCCAGCAGCCAGGAGGCGGTGGGAGGGGATGAAACTGTGGCGGAAGTCATGACCTGGGTACCCATGCCCCTGTTATCGGAAGGGGGCGTGTCAACTTGAGTCGGGGTATCCCTGGGCAGATGGCGGAATGGGCGCCTCGTCGTATCATGCCCGGTTGCCCTCTCCGCTTTGCCCGATGCCCCGCTCCCAGCCTCCCTACCCACCGTCCCGCCTGGCAGCGCAGATGATCCACATCCGCGGCGCACGCACCCACAACCTCAAGAACGTCGACCTGGACCTGCCGCGCCATGAGTTGGTGGTCATCACAGGGCTGTCGGGCTCGGGTAAATCCAGCCTGGCGTTCGACACGCTGTATGCCGAGGGCCAGCGCCGCTATGTGGAGAGCCTGAGCGCCTATGCGCGCCAGTTCCTGCAGCTGATGGACAAGCCCGACGTGGACGTGATCGAGGGATTGTCGCCCGCGATTTCCATCGAGCAAAAGGCCACCAGCCACAACCCGCGCTCGACCGTGGGCACGGTGACCGAGATCCACGACTACATGCGCCTGCTGTTCGCGCGGGCAGGCACCCCCTTTTGCCCGGATCACCACCTGCCGCTGGCCGCCCAGAGCGTCAGCCAGATGGTCGATGCGGTGCTGGCCATGCCCGAAGAGACCAAGCTGATGGTGCTGGCCCCGGTGATGCGTGACCGCAAGGGCGAGCACGTGGAGCTGTTCGCCGACATGCAGGCCCAGGGCTATGTGCGCTTTCGCATCGACGGCGAGGTGCTGGAGGTCGCCGACCTCAAACCCCTGGTCAAGAACGAGAAGCACGATGTCGATGTGGTGGTGGACCGCCTGAAAGTTCGATCGGACCTGGCCCAGCGCCTGGCCGAGAGCTTCGAGGCCGCCTTGCGTTTGGCCGATGGCCGCGCCCTGGTGCAGGAAATGGACACGGGCCACGAGCATGTGTTTTCGGCCAAGTTCGCCTGCCCGGTCTGCAGCTATTCGCTCTCGGAACTGGAGCCGCGCCTGTTCTCCTTCAACTCGCCGGTGGGCGCCTGCCC
>CANBUA010000098.1 GCA_947372535.1 Burkholderiales bacterium | reverse complement strand
GCACGCCGGCGGCCTCGAGCGCGACGATCCAGTCATGCTTGCTGCGGCCGCGCATGATTTCCTGCACGATAAGCACCAGTTCGTCACGATGGCCGAGACGGTCCGGATTGGTGCGAAAACGAGGGTACCCAGCGCCCGCAAAGCCTCGGCCCATTGGGCGGCTTGCGGTTGCGGCCGGGTGACCAGGATCAGCATGCCGTGGCCAGCCAGTCGTGGGCGCCTTGGTCGATGAGCTGTTGGGCGGCGCGCAAGCCCAGCGCATCGGCCTCGCCATCGCTGGCGGGCTGGGCGCTGACCTGGGTCTTGAGCAGGCCGGCGCGCTCGGGATGGCCCAGCCAAGCCTCCAGCTGCAAGCTGGTGCCGGACCAGGTGGCATGCGCGGCCAGCGGCATGGAGCAGCTGCCGCCCAGGGCGCGCGAGACGGCGCGTTCAGCCAACGTGGCCCAGCGGGTGGGCTGGTGGTTGAGCTGGGCGACAACCTGAGCGAGCTCGGCCTGATCGCCGCGGATTTCCAGCCCGAGGGCGCCTTGACCGGCCGCTGGCAGCATGGTGCCCACATCGAGAAGCTGGCGGATGCGCTCGGCCAGGCCCAGGCGTTTGAGGCCGGCCGCGGCCAGCACGATGGCGTCGTACTGGCCTTCGTCGAGCTTGCGCAAGCGGGTGTCCAGGTTCCCGCGCAGGGGCTCAATGCGCAGATCGGGCCGCAGGGCTTTGAGCTGCACCAACCGGCGCAGGCTGGAGGTGCCCACAACGGCACCTTGCGGCAGCTCAGCCAGGCTGGGCCAGCGGGGCGAGACCAGCGCATCGCGGGGGTCTTCGCGTTCCATGATGGCGGCCAGGACGAAGCCGTCTGGCAGCTCCATGGGCACGTCCTTGAGGGAGTGCACGGCCAGGTGGGCGCGCCCCTCGGACAGGGCCACTTCCAGCTCCTTGACGAACAGGCCTTTGCCGCCGACCTTGGAGAGCGAGCGGTCCAGGATCTGGTCGCCCTGGGTGGTCATGCCGAGCAACTCGACCGGACGGCTTTGCAGTCCGGCGAGCAGGTCTCGCACATGGTGGGCTTGCCACAGGGCCAGCCGGCTTTCGCGGGTGGCGATGATCCAGGGGGAGGCGGAGGTGTCGTCGTGCATGCGCCGATGCTACCAGCGCGTGCAGGCATCGGCGCCTGGCGGCCTGCGCTCAGGTGAGGGCGTTGCGGCGCTTTTGCGTCTGGTTGATGTAGTGCTGCAAGGCGCGCTCGTCCAGGCCATCGAGGTCGACGATCTCGCAGCCCAGCCGGGCGTGGTGCTTGCCGGTGTTGTGATCCAGCACGGTGACGTGGTGAACCATGAGCACGACATCAATCTGCGTGTCCGCATCGAGCTCCAGGGTGCAGCCATCGAGCACGACGCCCGCAGGCACCGTGGGCACGTCGGCAGGCAGCGTGAGTGCCACGCCACCCAGGCTGACATCGGCGATCGACAGGGACATGTTCATGTCCGGCATGCCCGGATGCCTGAAGTGGGCCACGGGCGCGCTGCTGATCAAAGGCTTGACCCGAAAGAACGAGCGCCGCTGGAACCGGTATATGAATTCCGGGTAGTGCGCGTTCAGAGCAGTCTGGGAGCCACGCACTTGCACGGCGCCATCGATGTCGAACTGCACCTTGATGCTGTCCAGGTAGGCCACAGCCACCACTTCGTCGGTATTGAGCAAGGGCGTCAAGCGCGGATCGCCGGAGTCGGCGCTCAGGCTGATGACCCCGCGCTCGGGATCGGCCTGCCACATCATGGTGGTGTAGCTGTGGCCGCCGGGGCCGCTGAGCGTCACCATGGTGTTGGTGTCGATCAGCTGGCGGAAGATGGCCTGACGTTCCGCAGCGGAGGTGATCCGAAAGTCATCCGTGTCCAGAGGCATGGGTACAGCTCGTGGTGAAGGCAGCGCTCAACATGGTTTGGGGTCAGTGAACGGCGTCGCCATCGGGGCTGCCGCCCATCTTGCTCAGATCGTTGATCCAGGGCTCGGCCAAGTTGCGGATCTCGGCGTCGTTGACGAGGATGCGTTGCATGATCCGGCCTTTGAGGGTCGCCTCCTCACTCTGCAAAGGGCGTTCGGACGCCGCGTGCTTGAGTTGGGCGATCAGCACGGCGCAGGCGCTTTCCAGGCGCATGACGCGGTCCCAGTCACCGGCTCGTGCGGCTTCCAGCATGTCCTGGCTGGCGTGTTCAATGGCTTCGTAGTAGCTCAGCAGACCGGCTGCCTGAGTCTTGTGTTCTTCGTGATCCATGATCAGTTCTGGAGCGTTCATGCCAACACCTCTTTCTTCATCAAGCTGCCGTGGTTGGAGGCGTTGACGCCAATGCTCACCCAGGCGTCTCGCAGGGGGCTGAGCAGGCGGCTGCATTCTTCGAGGATGGTGTCATCCGAGCGGAGGTTTGCAAGCGTGAGCCGGTTGGCGATGTAGCTGTAAAGCTCGTTGAGCTTGCTGGCCAGATCGCCACCACCTTTGAGATCCAGGTTGCCTCGGAGCCCTTCATGCACGATTTGGACGGCGCGGCTGATGGCCTTGCCTTTGACTTCGATGTTCTTCGATTGAATTGCCCCGCGTGCTTGTGCAATCGCGTCCAGCGCACCATTGAACAGCAAGGTGACCAGCGCATGGGGGCTTGCGTTGGTGATGCTGGTCTCCACCCCGATCTGGCGGTAGACGCTGCTCATGGCCTGGGCTCTGTACATATTGGCGAATGAATCAGTGGCGGTGGCGTACATCTCGTTGTCTTTCGGAAGTTGCTGTGTTGATCAGCGTTGTTTTATTTATCGTCACTTCCGGTCGGCGCTTGATCCAAGAAGGTGCGCCCTTTTGAGACTTTTTCAGCGCTCTCTCATCAGGAACTGCTTGACATGGCCGCCAGCTGCTGCGTGACGTAGTTGGACTGGCCATTGAGCTTGGACATCGTGGCATCCAGCGCGTTGTACTGGGCCAGCATGCGCTTCTTGTAGGCAGCGATGCGGTCTTCCAGCGCGGCTTGTTGCTTGCTGTTGTTGCTGATGCTTTTCTGCAGGCCTGCCGTGCGCGTGGTGATGGAACCATCGACGCTCAGCAGCTTGTCGGCGAAGGTCTTGAAGCGTTGCCCGAAGCCGTCGTTGCCTGAGTTGGTGGCATCCAGGTTGGTGAAGAGCTTCTTCACATCGGCCTGTTTGCTGCCCAGCGCCGTGGTGAGCTTGCTGCTGTTGACCGTCATGTTGCCGGTGGCGTCGAGCGACAGGCCGATGTCCGACAGGCGGCTGAACGAGCCCGCGGCATTGGTGGACTGTGACAGGATGCTGCGCGCGCCCGAGAGGATGGCGTTGACGGTTTGATCGCCTTGCAGGGGCGAGGAGGTCTTGGTGCTCGCGTCGTACTTGGTCTGCGACTTGATCAGGGTATTGAGCGCGGTGTAGGCCGTGGCGAAATCGTTGATGGCCTTTTTCATGGCCTCCGTGTCCTGGCTGACGGTCACGTCCACCGGGGTGTCAGAAACCTTGCCAACCTTGAAGGTCATGCCCTGGATGACGCCGGTGAAGGTGTTGGTGGTGGAGGTCACATCCAGGCCGTTGATCTGGACCTTGGCGTTGGCGGCGGCTTGGGTCTGGCTCATGCTGTTGGTCGGCGAGGACGGGTCGTAGGTCAGGGCAGACAAACCCGTCGCGTCCGTGTCGTTGCCGTCATCGTCGGAGGCGGTGACGCGAAAGCCGTTTTCGGCACCCGTGGCGGTCGAGCGCAGTACCAGACGTGAGCCAGTGGCATCTGTCACCACCGAGGCTGTCACGCCTGAGCCTGACGAATTGATCTTGTCCCGGACTTTTTCCAGCGTGTTGTCGTTGGGCCCGATGGTGATGTCGGCCTTGGGCCAGTTCGGGTTGGTGGCAAAGGTGCTGTCCGTGCTGTTCCAGCTGCCCAGTTCGATGTGCAGGGTGCCGATGCCGATGACCGATCCTGCGCTGGAAAACGTGCTGGAGACGACGGACTGGCTGGCCGCCAGGTTCTTCACCACGATGCTCTGCGAGCCGGCCGCAGCCGTCGAGTCTGAAGTGACGCTCACGGCGGCCGAGTCACTGGTGGTCGAGGAAGTGGCATTCCAGGTGTCGGGGCTGGTGAGCTTGGCGGCAGCATCGCGCAGGCCGGACACCGTGCTTTGCAGCTTGCCGTAGGCCGACACCTTGGTCTGGATCTTGGTGGCTTCTGTTTGCAGGTTGTCGACGGGGATGTGCTCGACCGCCACCAGCTTTTCCACGATGGAGTTGGCGTCCAGACCACTGCCCAAACCGACGGATGTTATTGAAGCCATGATGCTGTCCCTCAATCAAACCTGATAGATGCCCCGCGCCCAAAGCGCGAGAGGGGTGTCCCACTTCACATGGAACACCCTGATGACGTCGTTTTCGACCGCCTTGACACAAGCTTTAGGGTCAGAGCGTTAAAAAATTGCATCAAATTGCGTCAGCCCTGGAGCAGCTTGAGCACCTGTTGTGGCAGGGCATTGGCCTGGGCGACCATGGCGTTGCCGGCCTGCTGCAGGATCTGCGCTCTGGAGAGGTTGGCCGTTTCCGCCGCGTAGTCGGCATCCATGATCCGGCTCTTGGCGGCGGTCTGGTTTTCGACGGCCACTTGCAGGCTGGAGATCACCGATTCGAAGCGCGATTGGTTGGCACCGAGCACAGCACGTTCGGAGTTGATCCGGTCGATGGCGATGTCGATGTTGTTGATCACCGTGCCGATCATGGTCACGTCCGACAGGCTGTTGATGGCCGTGCGGCCCGTGCCGGCATTGTCGGTGCCCGCCACATTGGTGATTTCAGTGGCGCCGGTGAGGTTGGTCGTCACGATGTCGATCGTGTCGTCCGCGCTGGTGTTGGCGCCCACCTGGAAGGTCAGGGTGCCGGCGTCCGAGCCGATGATGTGCTTGCCGTTGAAGGTGGTGCCGCCCAGCACGCGCTGGACTTCCTTGGCCAACTCGCCAAATTCCTTGTCGAGGGAGTCCAGGTCACTGCTGGAGTTCGAGGCATTGCGCGCCTGGACCGCGAGTTCGCGCATCCGCTGCATGGCGTCGCCCACCTTGCCCAAGGCACCTTCAGCCGTCTGCGACATCGAGATGCCGTCGTTCGAATTGCGGATGGCGACATTCATGCCACGCGCTTGTGAGTTCATCCGTTCCGCGATGGCCAGGCCGGCGGCGTCGTCCTTGGCGGAGTTGACGCGCAGGCCGGAGGACAGCCGCTGCATCGACAGCGACAGCGCGCTCTGGGACATGTTGAGGTTCCGTTGCGCATTCAGCGAAACCAGGTTGGTATTGATGGCTTGAGGCATGAGGCACTCCAGAAGATTTCAACGAATCCGGCTTGAGCCGGCCTTGTGGCGTTGGCCAAATCTGCTGGTACAGCTTGGTTTGACCTGTGGCTCGATTGTTGAAAAATCTGAAGTGTCTTGATCGGTGGAGTTGACCTCGAAATGACGGACTGTTTCAGTCCAGTGGACGGGGAACGCCGCCCGGAAGGCGGCATCGAGGAGCGCCGAGTCGCTTGTTCAGTGACTCAGCGCGCTTCTTTCTGCATCAGCGCAGCAGGGCCAGCACTTGCTGGGGCAGCTGATTCGCCTGGGCGATCATCGCGTTGCCAGCTTGTTGCAGGATCTGCGAACGGGACAGGTTGGCTGTTTCCGAGGCGAAGTCCGCGTCCATGATCCGACTCTTGGCGGCCGACTGGTTCTCGACCGAGACCTGCAGGTTGGAGATCACCGAGTCGAAGCGGTTTTGGGAAGCACCCAGCACAGCACGTTCGGAGTTCACGCGGTCGATGGCTTTGTCGATGTCGTCGATGACGGTACCGATGGAGGTCGAGGTGGCGGTGCTGTCGATCACCGCGCGGCCGGCCCCCGTGTTGTCGGTGCCTGCCACCGAAGTGATCTCGGTGGCTTGGGTCATGTTGGCCGTCGTGATGGCGATCGTGTCATCCGTGCTGGTGCCTGCGCCGACCTGGAAGTTCAGGGCGCCGGCGTCGGAGCCGACCACGTGCTTGCCATTGAAGGTCGTGCCACCCAGCACGCGCTGGATTTCCTTGGACAGCTCGCCGAATTCCTTGTCCAGCGAGTCCTGGTCGGTGCTGCTGTTCGAAGAGTTGCGGGCTTGCACGGCCAGTTCACGCATCCGTTGCAACGAGTCACCCACCTTGCCCAGGGCGCCTTCAGCGGTCTGAGCCAGTGAGATGCCGTCGTTGGCATTGCGGATGGCGACGTTCATGCCGCGAACCTGGGCACCCATGCGTTCGGCGATCGACAGACCGGCGGCGTCATCCTTGGCGGAGTTGACGCGCAGACCAGACGACAGGCGCTGCATGGACATGGCCAGCGACGATTGGCTGGAGCTGGTGTTGCGCTGAGCATTCAGCGAGATGAGGTTGGTGTTGACTGTATTGGGCATGAGGTTCTCCTATGGATCAAAAAACTCCCGGCGAAAAGCGCCGGCAAACATCAGGTGGCGATACGGCTGCCACAAATTGCCTGCCCGACGCTAGTCAACCGTTTGCGACCTCAGGCAAAACTGCCATCGGACTCTTCGGCCGGCTAACCGGACCACGTTGTTCCTGATCTCTCAGGTCCCGTTGAAATTGTTTTCGACTCGGGTGTCAGAAACTTAAGCTTGTCAAGGACCTAGGTCTCGAAGTTGAGGGGTTCTTGCGTGCCTTTTTCACATCTCGTTCTGTGCTGCTTGCTGCATGTCGCCCTGGAGGGGCTCGATGCGCGCTCGTCAAGACAGATCAAAGTGCGCTTTGCATCTCTTATCGGCTCGTGATCGGAAAACCTCAGCCCTAAAGTGTTCGAGGACGTATCACGCGTGAGCCATGCCGCGCCAAGGAGCCTGAAGGTGCCGACCACTTTGAAATCCCATGCCCCCAAGACATCCACGCACGGCGCCGCCGCGCGTGCCCACCAGGCCTGGCAGAAGGGGCGCGATCTCAGTCAGGCGCGCCGTTGGCGCGAGGCGGTGGCGCAGTTCGAGCTGGCCACCCAACTGGCGCCCAAGGATGGGCTCTATTGGCTCAATCTCTCCAGCACGCAACGCAAGGCGGGCGATCTGGAGGGCTCCCTCAAGAGCGCACGCACGGCGTTCGAGCTGGACCGCTCATCGCCGGTGGCTTGCCAGTTGCTGGCCGATTTGCTGTCGGTGCTCAACCGCTCCCAGGACATGCTGGCGGTCATCGACTCGCTGCATGAATCGGCCAACCGCGACGCGCGCTTCTATCTACTCAAAGGCTCGGCGCTGATCAACTTGCGGCGCTGGGAAGAGGCGGCGCAGTGTTTCCTGAGCGCGATGTCGGCTGAAGGCGGCGAGGCCTGGGTGAGGCGCAAAGCCCTGGCCCAGCTGGGTTTTGCCCTGGCACGGCTGGAGCGCTATTCAGATGCGGCGCAGGCTTACCGCACCGCGCTGGCCGTGGAGCCCCTGGCGCTGGATGCGGCCTTGTTCGCCGCCCACTATGCCGCCTGGAACTGCGACTGGGTCGGGCTGGCCGAAGACTACGACCGCCTGCAGGCTTGCATCGAAGCGGTGACGGCTTTGCCGGACCCGTCCAACATCGACCCCATCAGCCCCTTCTGCCTGCTGACCCTGACCGACAACCCCGACGTGATGCGCTGGGCCGCCGAGTTGACCTGCCCGGCCATCGCGGGACAAGTCCTCCATGCCAAGCAGAAGCAGCGGCCCGTCGGGCGCTTGCGTGTGGGCCTGATGTCCTCGGACTTCCACCACCACGCCACCAGCATGCTGATGGTCGAAATGCTGGAGAAAATCGACAAATCGCACCTGGAGCTGTTCTTCTACTCCAATGGCCCGGATGACGGCACGGCCTTGCGCCGCCGGGTGGTGGCCACGTCCGATCATTTCATTGAGGTCTCGACCTTGTCCAGCGACGAGCTGGCGCGCCGCATCGAGGCTGACCAGATCACCGTGTTGGTGGACCTCAAGGGTTTCACCATCGGCTCGCGCATGAACGTGATGGCCCAGCGCGTGGCGCCGGTGCAAGTGGCCTGGCTGGGATTTCCCGGCACCTGTGGCGCCAGTTTTGTCGACTACATCGTGGGCGATCCGGTGGTCACGCCGCTGGATGCGCAAGCCTGCTTCACCGAGCAGATCGCGCAACTGCCTCATTGCTACCAGCCCAACGACCGGCAACGGCCGACGCCCGCCACTTGGAGCCGCGCGCAGTGCGGTCTGCCTGAAGGTGCGGTGGTTTATGCCAGTTTCAACCAGTCTTACAAGATCATCCCCGAGATGTTCGAGGGTTGGTGCAAGGTGTTGACGCAGGTCGAAGGCTCGGTGCTGTGGCTGCTGGTGCCCCAGCCCGAGATCCAGGCTCATCTGCGTGCGCATGCGGCGCACCACGGCATCGGCCCTGAGCGGCTGGTGTTCGCGCCCTTCCTGGACATCGAGCAGCACCGTGCCCGCCTGCCGCAAGCCGATGTCATCCTGGACACCTTCCCTTGCGGTGGCCACACCACGGCCAGCGATGCGCTTTGGGCCGGCGTGCCCATGGTGGCGTTGCTGGGCAGCACCTTTGCCGCCCGCGTGGCGCCGAGCTTGCTCAACGCCGCTGGTTTGCCGGAGCTGGTCTGCAACTCGCTGGAGGACTACGAGCAACTGGCGGTAGCCCTGGGTCAGGATGCCGCGCGCCGCCAGGATCTGCGTGAGCGCCTGCACGCTGCCCGCCAGCAATCGCCTTTGTTCGACAGCACGCTGTTTGCCCGTGATTTCGAGGCTTTGCTTGAGCGCATGGTGGCCCGTTGGGCGCAGGGCCTGGCCCCCGCGCCGCTGGCGGCAGAGAGCGGCCAAGGCTAGTCCCCAATTGAAGGGGATTCGGCGGTTTCATCACGCTTTAGCTGCGAGGCCATCGCCCTAGCATCAGGGTCATGAAGCACTCGCTCACCAAGGAGCACTCATGATTCCCAAGATCCTGCACATCATCTGGGTTGGCGACGAAACCCAACGGCCCGACCAACTGATTGACTCATGGCGCATGCACCATCCCGAGTGGGACCTGCGCGTCTGGGGCAACCAGCAGTTGGTGGACACCGATTGGCGTTGCCGCCATCAGCTGCATGACCTGGGGCTGCGTGATTGCGCCGGTGTGGCCGACGCCATGCGTTGGGAGATCCTGCTGAACCACGGTGGCATCTGCGTGGCGGCCGACAGCGTTTGCCTGCGGCCCCTGGACGAAGCCCTGCTGGACCTGGAGGCCTTCACCTGCTGGGAGAGCGAGCTGGTCGCGCCGGGTCGCTTGTGCGCCGCTTATGTCGGCTGCAACCCGGGCAATGGGCTGGTGGCCCGCATCGTCGATGACATCGCCCAAGATACCGAGCTGGGCCGCCAAAGTCTGTCCGATGCCGTGGGCTCGGGCCGTCTCACCCAGACCTGGCAAGACAGTGGCTACGACGCGCTGACCGTGTTGCCCAGCGCCTGCTTCGTGCCCCGCCACCCCAAATCGGCGTCCACCCCGTTGGCGATCGAGCCCTATGCCTGCGAGCTGTGGGCCACGTCGCTGGGCATTCTGCCCGAGCTGTGCTCGCTCAACACCTCGGCCATTGTCGATGTGCTGGGCGAGGCGGTCCAGACCAACGAATCGCCCACGATCAACCTGGTGCTCATGACCATCCGCTTCGATGCGAAGGTCAAGTCCATCATCGAAGCCGGTGCGCTGGCCAGTCAGAACAACCCCAACGTGCGCCTGACGGTGGCCGATGGGTCCATGGACCCGGACAAGGCGATCTGGGTGCAAGCCCTGGCCCAACGCACGGGCGCCGACATCGCCCTGGTGCAGTGCGTGGACATCCGTGAGCGTTTGAACGTGGCCGTTCAGGATGACTTCGAGTGGACCTTGTTCATGGCCGATGATGATCCCTTCACGGTCAACTACCTCAACGCCTTCATCGAGAAGGCGCCCACGGTGGGTCCAGAGGTCTCGGCCATCGCGCCTTCGATCTACCTTGGCCTGTTTGGCCACACCACGCTGGCCCGCACCGTCAAGCCCATCGTCGAAGACGATTCGAACGGGCGGCTGTTGAACCTGTTCTCCCAAGATCTGGTGCAGTGCGTGCTGTATTACTCGCTGACCCGCACACCGGTCATCCGCCAGTGGCTGGACCACGTCAACACCAAGGCCGTGACCCCCAGCTACACCGATCACCTGCTGACCACCTTGACGGCGGCCAGTGGCGCCGTGGTGATGGTGGACGACACCTCCGTGCTGGTGCGCGATGAAAGCAACTGGTCCACCAAAGGCCAGTGCGTGCAGTCGGACCTGCGCTTCTACCCACAGCCGGGCATGGTGCTCTTCCACGAGATCTTCTGGTCCGCCGACCTGATCCGCATGCTGGCCCGGCGCGATGACTTCGTGCAACTGGTGCCCGCCCTCAAGTTGCGCGTGGTGAGCCTGTTGGCCAAGCAATTCACCTCGCTGGAGCTGCGTGCCTCCATGGTGAGCCTGCCCGCACAAGTGGACTGGCGCGAGCTTCAGACCACGGCCTTGCAGCTCATGGACAGCATGCAGCAGGCGCCCGATGTCGAGACGGTTTGCGAGCGCATGGCTGACTTGGCCGATCTGTCGGACCGTGTCGAGCTGGCATTCCTGGGAGAGCCCGCCTTGGGTTTTCAGGGGGCTGATGTCCTGGCCCGCTCCGCTGAAGTGACTGCCTGATTTTTTTGACTTGCCAACGTTTCGGTGAACCACCATGAAAGCCGTGATCCTCGCAGGTGGCCTGGGCACACGCCTGGCCGAAGAAACCTCGGTCAAGCCCAAGCCCATGGTCGAGATCGGTGGCCGGCCCGTGCTCTGGCACATCATGAAGGCCTACTCGGCCCATGGTATCAATGACTTCGTGGTCTGCCTGGGCTACAAGGGCTATGTGATCAAGGAGTACTTCGCCAACTACTTCCTGCACATGTCGGACGTGACCTTCGACCTGGCTGAGAACCGCATGGAGGTCTGCGACCGCCATTGCGAACCCTGGCGCGTGACCCTGGTCGACACGGGCGAGCACACCCAGACCGGCGGTCGCCTCAAGCGCGTCAGCCGTTACCTCGATCCGGGCCAGCCCTTTTGCTTCACGTATGGTGATGGCTTGTCCGATGTCGATGTGAGCAAGCTGGTCAAGTTCCACAAGGCGCAAAAGCGCATGGCCACGGTCACGGCGGTGCAGCCCCCCGGCCGCTTTGGTGCCCTGGACATCGAGGGCAAGCGCATCACCCGCTTTGAAGAAAAGCCCCAGGGCGATGGCAGCTGGATCAATGGCGGCTTCTTCGTACTTCAGCCCGAGGTGCTGGAGTACATCAAGGACGACCAGACCATCTGGGAGCGTGAGCCGATGGAGAAACTGGCGGGTGATGCCCAGCTCTCGGCCTACCCCCACAAGGGCTTCTGGCAACCCATGGACACCCTGCGCGACAAGAACCGGCTCGAAGAGCTGTGGCAAAGCGGCAAGGCGCCCTGGAAGCACTGGGACTGATCGCCATGAACCGCATGGCCTCCCTGTTTGGCGGCATCTACCAAGGCCGCCGGGTCTTGGTGACCGGGCACACCGGCTTCAAAGGGTCCTGGCTGGTGTTCTGGCTGCGCGCCATGGGCGCCAAGGTCTGCACATTGGCGTTGCCGGCGACGCAACAGCCTGCGCACCACGCCCTGCTGGCGGCCTCAGGCAGTGGCCTGCCTCTGGATTCGGGCGATGAAGCGCTGATCGACATCCGCGACGCGGCCGAGGTGCTCGCTGCCTTCCACCGCTTCCAGCCCGAGGTCGTGTTCCACCTGGCTGCCCAGGCCCTGGTGCGGCCCGCTTATGCCGATGCACCGGCCACCATGGCCATCAACGTCATGGGCCTGGTGAACGTGCTCGAAGCCGTGCGCGCCTGTCCCAGCGTCAAGGCATTCGTCAACGTGACCACGGACAAGTGCTATGAGAACCGCCACACGCCCATCGGCTATGTGGAGAGCGATCCGCTGGGCGGCCACGATCCCTACAGCGCCTCCAAAGCCTGCGCCGAGCTGATCACGGCGAGTTACCGCGCCAGCTTCCTGGCCCAGCGTGAAAGCGGCCCGGTCGCGGTGGCCACGGCGCGTGCCGGCAACGTCATCGGCGGCGGTGATTGGTCGGTGGACCGACTGGTGCCCGACCTGGTGCGCGCAGCTGTCTCAGGCGGCGTGGTCGCCATTCGCAACCCCGAGGCGACACGGCCTTGGCAGCACGTGCTGGAGCCTTTGTCGGGCTACCTGCTGCTGGGCCAGCAACTGCTGCTTCAGCCCGCCGAACACAGCCAGGCGTGGAACTTTGGACCCGACGTACAGGGCCACCTCAGTGTGGGCGCCGTCGTCGAGGCCTTTGCCCAGCAATGGCCCGAGGTGCGCTGCCAGCTTGACCACGGCCGGCATCCGCACGAGGCGCAACTGCTGCACCTCGATTGCCGCAAGGCCACCGAGCACCTGCACTGGCGCCCCGTGTGGTCCACGGCGACCATGATCGAGCGCACGGCCAGTTGGTACCAGGCCTGGGCGCGTGGCGTGCAACTGCGCACCGAGCTGGACCTGCAACGCTATGTGGCCGATGCGCACAGCGCCGGTCTGGCCTGGGCGTTCTGAGCCTCATGAGCGCGATGACCCTGCACCCCACCCCGCTGCATGGCCTGTGGGTCATCCACACCGAGCCGCGTGGCGACGAACGTGGTCGCCTGACCCGCGTGTTCTGCGCCAAGGACTTGACGTTGATCCGCGACGACCTGCGCTTCGTGCAGACCAACCTGAGCCGTACTCACCGCCAGGGCACGGTTCGTGGCCTGCATTTTCAACGCGGCCCGGCGCTGGACGCCAAGCTGATCCGCTGCATTCGCGGGCGGGTCTTCGACGTGGCCGTCGACCTGCGCGCCGGCTCACCCACCTTCGGGCAATGGCACGCCCTGGAATTGGCGGAGGACAACGAGCGCCAGGTCTTCATCCCCGAAGGCTTTGCGCATGGCTTCCAGGCCTTGACCGACGAGGTCGAACTGCTGTATCAACACACAGCGCCCTACACCCCGGCCTGCGAAGGCGGCCTGCGATTCGACGATCCCGCCCTGGCGATTGCCTGGCCGCTGCCAGTGAGCCAGGTGTCTGAGCGTGATGCCCGCCTGCCTGTCTTGAACGCCTCCTTCGAGAAAGTCATCACATGAAGTGCCGCCACTGCGCCGCCCCGTTGCACGATGTGTTCGTCGACCTGGGCGCGGCACCGCCCTCCAACGCCTTCCTGCGTCAGCAGGACCTGGACAAGCCGGAGATGCATTTCCCGCTCAAGGTCTACACCTGCGCCATCTGCCACCTGGTGCAGGTCGACGAGGTGCAGCGTCATGACGCGCTGTTCTCTAACGACTATGTCTACTTTTCGTCGGTCTCGACCTCTTGGCTGGCGCATGCCCGTCACTATGTGGAGCAGGTTGTGCCCCGCTTGAACCTGGGCCCCAAATCCTTGGTGATGGAGGTGGCCTCCAACGACGGCTACCTGCTGCAGTACTTTCAAGAGCGCAACATCCCCTGCGTCGGCATCGAGCCCACGGCCAGCACCGCCCAGGTCGCGCGCCAGAAGGGCATCGAGTCACTGGAGTGGTTCTTCGGTTCATCGTTCGCCCGCGAGTTCGCCTCAACCCGGCGCCAGGCCGACCTGATCCTGGGCAACAACGTGCTGGCCCATGTGCCCGACATCAACGACTTTGTCGCGGGCTTTCGCGAGGTCTTGAGCCCGCAAGGCTGCGTGACGGTCGAGTTCCCGCACCTGCTCAAGCTGGTGCAGCACCACCAGTTCGACACCATCTACCACGAGCACTTTTCCTACCTGTCCTTCCACACCGTGCAGGCGGTCTTCGAGCGCCAGGGCCTGAGCATCTGGGACGTGGAGGAGTTGCCCACACACGGCGGCTCGCTGCGCGTGTGGGCCCAGCACCAGGCCCATGATGCCAAGCGCCCGCCCACCGAACGTGTCATGCAGGTGTTGGGCCAGGAAGCCGCCGCCGGCATGTTCGACATGCTCTTCTACATGGGCCAGCAAGCCAAAGTGGACAAGCTCAAGGACGAGTTGCTCAGCTTCTTGCTCGATGCCAAGCGGCGCGGCAAAAAGGTCATGGGTTACGGCGCGGCGGCCAAGGGCAACACCTTGCTGAACTACGCGGGTGTGCGGCCCGACCTGCTGCCGGCGGTGCTGGATGCCTCGCCCCACAAGCAAGGCCGCTTCCTGCCCGGCTCGCGCATCCCCGTGCTGTCACCCGATGTGCTGGACGACCAGCGCCCCGACTACGTGCTCATCCTGCCCTGGAACCTGCGCCACGAGGTCACCACCCAACTGGCCAGCGTGCGCCGTTGGGGCGGCCGTTTCGTGACGGCGGTGCCCAGCCTGTGCATCGATTGAGCCCGGCTTGAAGACCACCATGAGCCAGTCCCGCATCCTCTACACCAAGCCATCGATCACCGAGCTGGAGGTGGCCTACGTCACTGACGCGGCCCGCAACGGCTGGGGCACGCATTGCTACGACTACATCGAGCGCCTGGAGCGCGGCTTCGCGCAGCACCTGCAAGTGGCGCACGCCATCGCGACATCGAGCTGCACGGGCGCCTTGCACATGGGCCTGAGTGCGCTGGGCATCGGCCCCGGCGATGAGGTCATCGTGCCCGAGACCAGCTGGATCGCCTCGGTCTCGCCCGTCACCTACGTGGGCGCGACCCCGGTCTTCGTCGACGTGCTGGCCGACACCTGGTGCATCGACCCGGCCCGCGTGGAGGCCGCCATCACCCCGAGGACCAAGGCCATCATCGCCGTGCATGTCTACGGCAACCTGTGCGAGATGGACGCCTTGCTGGCCCTGGCCAAGAAACA
>CANBUA010000097.1 GCA_947372535.1 Burkholderiales bacterium | reverse complement strand
TGCTCTTGACGTGGTTGAGCAGGCCCAGCCAGATCGTGGGCACGCCGGCGCTCATGCTCACCTTCTCGGATTCGAACAGGTTGTAGAGCGAGGCACCATCGAGGTGATGGCCCGGGAACACCAACTTGCAGCCGACCATGGCTGCCGTGTAGGGCAGGCCCCAGGCGTTGACGTGGAACATGGGCACGACCGGCAGGATGGTGTCGGTGGCCTTGACGCTCATGGCGTCCGGCAAGGCGGCAGCGAACGCGTGCAGCACGGTCGAGCGGTGCGAGTAAATGGCGCCCTTGGGGTTGCCCGTGGTGCCCGAGGTATAGCAAATGCTGGCCGCGGTGTTCTCATCGAACGAGGGCCACTCATAGTTGCCGTCTTCGGCCTCGATCAGCTCTTCGTAGCACAGCAGGTTGGCGATGCTCGATTCTTTGGGCATGTGCTCGCGGCCACACATCACGACCACGTGCTTGACCGTGGGCATCATCGCGGCCAGCTTGTCCACCAGCGGGAAGATGTTGATGTCGACGAAGATGACCTGGTCCTGGGCATCGTTGGCGATCCAGGCCACCTGCTGTGGGAACAGGCGTGGGTTGATCGTGTGGCAGACCAGGCCGGAGCCCGACACACCGTAATAAATCTCCAAATGACGGTAGCCGTTCCAGGCCAGGGTGCCGACGCGGTCACCCGGCTGGCAGCCCAGACGCGCCAAGGCTTGAGCCAGCTTGCGCGAACGCAGTTCGACCTCGCCCCAACTGGAGCGGTGCATGTCGCCCTCCACGCGCTTGGACACGATCTCGACATCCCCGTTGTGCCGCGCTGCGTGCGTCAGCAGCGAGGAAATCATCAAGGGCATGGTCATCATTTGGCCCATCAAGCTCATGGTCGGACTCCGTAACGGAAAAAGGAAAAAGCAGCAAAGGGGGATTTTAGACAACAATCGTAGTCTGATTGCCCCTGAAGCCAATGACGTGGTTTACCCGAGGAGGTGAGTGAAATTTTCACCCAGGCTCGGGCCGTTGCAAGCCCTGGAGTACCCGCAGCAGGTTCTCAGGCAGCGGCACGGGCCGGCGAGTCCGGCTGTCCACATACACATGCACGAAGTGGCCCGTGGCTGCGCTCTCGTCACTGCCGTGGTCGAACAAGCCGATCTCGTAGCGCACGCTGCTGCGGCCGATGTGGGCCACGCGGATGCCGGCCGTCACATCTCGCGGAAAAGCCAGCGAGGCCATGAAGTTGCAGTGGGTCTCGATCACCAGCCCGATGACCTCGCCATCGTGGATGTCCAGCACGCCCGCCTCGATCAAGTACTTGTTGACCGCCGTGTCAAAGTAACTGTAATAAGTGACGTTGTTGACGTGGCCATACACGTCGTTGTCCATCCAGCGCGTGGTGATGGTGCTGAGGTGCACATAATCGGCTCGGGTCTGAGGCAAGGGCTTGTTCATGGCGTCAGATTACTACGGGTGATTGAGAGGATTGACCCCTCGCCAGTGACATGACAACATTACTGACCAGCCAGTCACTAAAAAACCCATGACCGACGCTTCGGCGCCCCCTTCACACGAGCCTTCCTCGCCTGCGCCCACACGGCAAAGGCGCAAGGCTGCCCGTCCGCAGGAACTGCTGGATGCCGCCTTGCAGCTGTTCGTCACCAAGGGGTTTGCCGCCACGCGCATCGACGATGTGGCCAAACTGGCTGGCGTGTCCAAAGGCACGTTGTACCTTTACTACGCCAGCAAGGACGATCTGTTCAAGGCCGTGGTGCGCAACTCGCTGGGCCTGGTCCTGGCCAAGGGCAGCGACATGGTGGATCAATGGCAAGGCAGCACCCGCGACCTGCTGCACCAATTGGCGCTGACCTGGTGGTCGCACGTGGGCAGCTTCGAGGTCTCGGGCATCTTCAAACTGGTGATCGCCGAAGTCGGCAACCTGCCTGAGTTGGCTCAGTTCTATGTGGACGAAGTGATCACGCCCACCCACCAGTTGCTGGGCAAGGCCGTGACACGCGGTGTCGAGCGCGGGGAGTTCCGCCCGCTGGATGTCAATGACGTCGTGCATGCGCTGGTGGCACCCGCACAGTTCCTGGCGCTGTATCAGCATTGCACCGCGTGCAGCACCTACAACCCCTTCCCGCTCAACACCGACACCTTCATGACGACGCAGTTCGAACTGCTGCTGCGTGGCCTGGAGGCCCGTTCATGATGCGTTGAACGCCCGATCGCCCCTAAAAATGCGCATTAGGACTCTATTTAAACCGCCCGAGACGCCAGCAGTTCTTAAAATGCCGGTTTTAGCCGATCTCATCGGCGCATGGCCAAGCCGCGATTGAACGTAGGATTTTTTGCATGAACGTCGAACAAGCCCGCTTCAACATGATCGAACAGCAGATCCGTCCCTGGGACGTGCTGGACACCTCCATCCTGTCGCTGCTATCGGTGGTGCGCCGGGAGGAATTCGTGCCTCCCGTTCACCGCTCCCTGGCCTTCATGGACCTGGAACTCCCCCTGCCCTCCGGCCAGTCCATGCTCACCCCCAAGCTGGAAGCCCGCCTGGTCCAGGAACTCAACCTCAGCAAGCGAGACAGCGTGCTGATCGTCGGCGCAGGCACAGGGTACGTGGCGGCCCTCATCGCCCACAAGTGCAGGCACGTCATCGCCTTGGAGAACCACCCGGAGCTGGCCACCATGGCACGCAACAACCTGCGCCAGGCCAACGTCGGCAACGCCGAGGTCGTGCAAGCAGATGGCGGCGTGGGCCTGGCCGCCCAGGCGCCCTTCGACGCCATCTTGATCACTGGCAGCGTCACCACGGTGCCGGCTGTCCTGTTCGAGCAACTCAAGGCCGGCGGCCGCCTGCTGGCCATCGTGGGCCGTGAACCCGTGATGCAGGGCGTGCTCTTCAGCAAGGACGTGCAAGGCCAGATCACCCAGCAGACTTTGTTCGACACCGTGGTGCCGCCAATGGACGGCATGGCCAGCACCCGCCCCTTCACATTCTGATCAGACCAACAGCTTTGCCTGCTGAGACAACACAAGGACCCCCGATGACGACACGCGCAACCCGCACAGCCCGACCCGCCCGCTTCACCCCCCACGCCTGGGCGGTCGTCACGGCCTTGCTGCTGGGGTCCTTGGCCGCAGGCACCAGCCAGGCTCAGAGCCTGACTGAACTTTTCGATGCCGCCAAGAGCTATGACGCGGCCTACCTGTCGGCCAAGGCGCAGGCAGACTCGACGCAATACAAGGTGGCCCAGGCTTATGCGCAGCGCCTGCCTTTCGTGGGCCTCAAGCTGTCGGCCTCGCGCCAGCACTTCGAGTCCGACAAGCCCGTCAACCCCGCTCTGCTGGCCCTCACCCCGACCAACAATTACTCGGCCACAAGCACCTCGGCCACACTGCAGGCCAAGCAGTCGCTGTATGACCGCAGCATCTCGGCCACGATCAGCCAGGCCGACCTCGCCGCCATCGCCGCCGACGCCGACCTGCAGTCCGCCGAAGATGACCTGCTGGTGCGCCTGACCCAGGCTTATTTCGACGTGCTGGCCGCCAAGGACGTGCTGTCGACCGCACAAGCCAACAAGAAGGGTCTGTCCGAGCAGTTGGCCTCGGCCAAGCGCAACTTCGAAGTTGGCAACGCCACCATCACCGACACGCGCGAGGCCCAGGCCCGCTTCGACCTGGCCACCGCCCAGGAAATCGCCGCCACCAACGACGTGCAGATCAAAGGCATCGCCCTGGATCAGCTGGTGGGCCAGCCCAACGTGACGCCTCGCGTGCTGGTCTCGCCCATCAACCTGCCACCGCTGGAGCCGGCCAACGTGGAGGACTGGGTCTCCCAGACCGCTGCGGCACCGGCCGTCCGCAAAGCCGACATCAGCTTGCGCTACGCCAAGCTGGAAACCGAAAAAGCGCGCGCCGGGCACTACCCCACGGCCGACCTGCTGGGCACCATCAACAAGAACCACGGGCAAGGCAATGGCTCGGCTTCGGGCACCGCCAGTTCGGGCATGGCCAGCTCCATCTCGGTGGAAGTGAACGTGCCTGTCTTCGCCGGTTTTGCCGTGCAGAACAAGATCAAGGAAACCTTGGTCCTGGAAGACAAGAGCGAGCATGACCTGGACAACGCCAAGCGCTCTGTGACCCTGGCCACACGCCAAATCTTCTTTGGTCTGCAATCGGGCATGGCGCAAGTCAAGGCGCTGGAAGCGGCTGAGAACTCAGCCAAACTGGCCCTGGAAGCCACCCAACTGGGCTACCGCGTCGGCGTGCGCGTCAACAAGGATGTGCTGGATGCCCAGACCGCCTTGAGCAACACACAAAAGGACCTGTACAAGTCCCGCTATGACGTGCTCGTGGCCACGGTCAAACTGCGTCAGGCCAGCGGCACCCTCAAGCCCCAGGATCTGGACGCCCTCAACCGCATGCTGTCTGTTCAATGAAAATCGACAAGCGCGGTTTGAGCAAAGCAAAAAGGCCCCTCGGGGCCTTTTTTCATGGTCTCTAGGAAGGGCAAATTGACGGCCAACCGACCTTCGGCCTTCAATCGCAGCAAGCGCCTTTTGAGCATCGTCATCTTCAAACCTTCATCGGCGCTGATATTGTTCGCTCTCAATCTTGGCTTGAATCTTCATCAAGCTTTCTCAAGAAGGTCAGCTTCTCTGCGATCTTGCCTTCCACCCCCCTTGGGACCGGTTGATACCACCGAGGCTCTGGCATGCCTTCAGGGAGGTATGTTTCGCCAGCAGCATAGGCGTTGGGTTCGTCATGGGCATATCGGTATTCATGCCCATGACCGAGTTCTTTCATGAGTTTCGTGGGCGCGTTCCGCAAGTGGACGGGCACCTCACGGCTCTTGTCGTGCTTCACGAAGGCCCTTGCGGCGTTGTAGGCGTTGTAGCCAGCATTGCTTTTCGCAGCGACAGCGAGGTAGATCACGGCCTGGCCCAAGGCCAACTCCCCTTCAGGGCTTCCCAAGCGCTCATAGGTCAAGGCAGCGTCATTGGCGATCTGCAGGGCCCGCGGATCGGCAAGACCGATGTCTTCCCAGGCCATGCGAACGATGCGCCGCGCCAGATACCTGGCGTCCGCACCACCGTCCAGCATGCGTGTGAGCCAGTAGAGGGCCGCGTCTGGGTGTGACCCGCGAACCGACTTGTGCAGGGCGGAAATCTGGTCGTAAAAGTTGTCCCCGCCCTTGTCAAAACGACGACTATTCAACGTCAAAGCGTTTTGCAAAAAATCAGCCGTGATCTTCGTCTGTCCAGAAGCTTTGGCCGCAGTGCCAGCCTGCTCCAGCAGATTCAAGAACCTTCTGGCGTCCCCGTCCGCATACCCAATGAGGGTGTCCGCAGCGAGGTCGTCAACCTCAAGATGGCCAAGCGCCGTTTCCTGAGCGCGCGTCAAGAGCAGCCTCAGTTCTTCGTCCGTGAGCGACTTGAGAACATAGACCTGCGCCCGCGACAGCAAAGCCGAGTTCACCTCAAACGAAGGGTTCTCTGTGGTCGCGCCGATGAACGTCACCAAGCCGCTCTCCGCGTAAGGAAGCAGTGCGTCTTGCTGGGACTTGTTGAACCTGTGAATTTCGTCCACGAACAAGATCGTGTGCTTGCCCATGGCCAGGTTCTGTTGCGCTTGCTCCATGGCCGCCCTGATGTCTTTGACACCAGAAAACACCGCGGAAAGGGCGATGAACTCACACTTGAAGGCCGTGGCTGTCAGTCGTGCCAAGGTCGTCTTACCGACACCGGGCGGCCCCCAGAAAATCATGGAGTGCGGCTTGCCTGACTGAAAGGCCAGGCGCAGGGGCTTGCCTTCGCCCAGCAGGTCTGACTGCCCGATGACCTCATCCAGCGTCTTGGGCCGAAGGGCTTCAGCCAGGGGCGCGTGGGGCGACGCGGCCCCCCGATTGGGCAACGTGTCATCCGTGGGCAGCAGGCTCTCTTGCATGGCGTCCATTGTCGCAGGCTGCTCGAATGCGCCCCGCGCATATGGGGGATTGGACAAAACCCTGAGAAGGTGTCACAATAGCGGCTTCGCTGCAAAGCGGGTCTTTTATTTGGGCCTGGCTGATACAGCAGTGAACAAAAGTTCATCCCCTCTGACCTTTTTCAAGCCGGATGGCACCGTCGGGTGCCCATCGCATGCGTGTCTTGAGTTTCGGTTGGCGGCGATGCCGTCGCTTTCCAACCGACTCACCGTGAAGCATCCGCGCCGCGAGCGCGCCTCACGAAGTCTGTACACGATCACCAGCGACCCCACCTGGGCAACAGGATGATGGCCACGTGCCCATCCCGAGCCCTGGCGTTTGACGTTTTCGCATTTGGCGAAATCGGCAGCGCCGTGCATTGGCTTGAAAGAAGTTATGAATCACGAAGAAAACTCCCCCGTCCCGGCAGCCGCCATGGACGAATCCCTGATCGATGCGCACAGCGCCTCGCAAATCGATGCCCTGGCTCGCCGCCTGGCCACCGAAGGCGATGACCATGAAGTCCTGGCCCATGGTGATGAAGACAGCGATGAGGACACCGGCCCTGCCGTGGTTGCCGCTGAAGCCTACACCGGCCCCGGCTTTGACACACTGGGCATCGACCCACTGCTGATCAAGTCGCTGGACGACTCCGGCTACACCCGCCCCACTGAAGTGCAGATCCGCGCCATCCCCGCCGCCATGAAGGGCGCCGACTTGCGCGTGGCCTCCAGCACCGGCAGCGGCAAGACCGCCGCCTTCATGCTGCCTGCCCTGGAGCGCATCATCGCTGCCCGTGGCGACGCCAACAAGCGCCGCGAAAAAGGCAAGGCTTACGGCCCCCGCGTGCTGGTGCTGACGCCTACCCGTGAACTGGCCATGCAAGTGTCCAAGGCTGCTGACACCTATGGTCAGCATCTTCAAGGCCTGCGTGTAGCCACCATCGTCGGTGGCGTGCCTTACGGCTACCAGCTCAAGGCCCTCAAGGGCCCGCTGGACATCCTGATCGCCACCCCCGGCCGCCTGCTCGACCACCTCAACAGCGGCGCCGCCTTGCTGGGCAACCTCGAAGTGCTGGTGCTGGACGAAGCCGACCGCATGCTGGACATGGGCTTCATCGACGACATCGAAGCCATCGCCTCGCAAACGCCTGAAAACCGCCAGACCCTGATGTTCAGCGCGACCTTCGCCGGTCACGTGGGCAAGCTGGCTGAGCGCCTGACGCGCAATTCGGTCAGCATCGAAGTGACGTCGCACACCGACAGCCACGACAACATCGAGCAGCGCCTGCACCTGTGCGACAGCCTCTCGCACAAGAACGACCTGCTGGATCACCTGCTGACCACCCGTGAAGTCGATCAAGCCGTGGTGTTCACCAGCACCCAGCGCGATGCCGACATCCTGGCCGACCGCCTGGCCGACATGGGCCACGCCGTCGCCGCCCTGCACGGTGGCATGCCCCAAGGCCGCCGCAACCGCGTGCTGCAAGGCCTGCGCAACGGTGAACTGAAAGTCCTGGTCGCCACCGACGTGGCCGCCCGCGGCATCGACGTGCCCACGATCACCCACGTGATCAACTACGGCATGCCCATGAAGCCAGAAGATTACGTCCATCGCATCGGCCGTACTGGTCGTGCTGGCCGCAGTGGCCTGGCCGTCACCCTGGCCGAGCGCCGTGACGTGCCCATGGTTCGTCGCATCGAGCGTTTCACCACGCAACGCATCCCCGAGTCGGTGATTGCCGGCATGGAACCCAAGTCCAAGATGGGCGCCGAACAGCGTCCTGCAGGTCGCGGTGGCAAGCCGATGCCTGGTGGCAGCCGTGGCGCTCGCCGTGATGACCGCTTCGGTGGTGATCGTGGCGGCTTCGGCGGCGGCGGCGGTTTCGGTGGTGGTGATCGCGGCGGCGACCGTGGCGGCTTTGGTGCCCCACGTGGCGGCGCGCCTCGCTCCTTCGGTGGCGGCGATCAGCAAGGCTTCCGTCCTGCTGGCGACGGTGGTGCACCCCGTGGCGACTTCAAGCGCCGTGACGAAGCCCCTCAAGGCGGCGGTTTCCGCTCGGATGGTTTCAAGCCACGTGAAGGCGGCTTCGGCAAGCCTTTCAACAACGACAGCAAGCCTTTTGCCGCCCGGGGCCCAGCCCGCTTCGGTGACAAGCCTGCTTTCGGTGGCGGTGATCGTGGCGGCGACCGCCCCTTCGCCGACCGTGGCGAGCAACGTCCTTTTGGCGGCGGCGACAAGTTTGGCGACAAAAAGCCTTACGCCGGTAAGCCTGCAGGCAGCAAGCCTTTCGGCAAGCCTGCTTTCGGTGGTGACCGTCCTGCCTTCAACAAGGCCGGCCCCAAGCCTGGCGGCTTTGGCGGCAAGCGCCCTGGCTTTGCCAAGCGCGAAGGCTGATTGAACAGCGGCGGCCCTGGTTGGGCCGCCCTGGCATAGGCGAGGTCATAACGACGACCTCGGGTGGCGTGGAATTGTGACGTTTTCATGAAGGTTAACCCCCTATTCAAGGGGGTGCCAGTGCATCATGCTGAACGCCCAAGTCAACAACACCTGAGGAGATTGCCATGCTGACCATCGCCATCGTGTCCGTCGTGCTGCTGCCCATTGCGGTGGACCTGGCCATCGGCAGACTGCGCCCCGTCAAGGGCGACCTGCCTTTGAAGCACCGCTGAACAAATCAGGGTTGCTGCAAGACATCTGCTCCGGCAGGTGGCGTGAACACGAAACGCGAAGCCGGTACCACGGTCTTCGTGTCGAACTGGGTGAAGTCCATGCGTGACTTCTGCCCAAAGCTGTCAAGCACCTCAAGCGCCGCCAGTGTGCCGCCCTTGAAACCCACCTTGACGGACTGGAACTGCCCTTCTTTTTGACGGGGCACCGCTTCCACCCATTCGATCAAACCTGCCGCCTGCACAGCTGCAGACGAGCCAGCGGCCGCCGCGCTCGTTGACCCAGCTGAAGATGCAGGTGGCACGGCTTTGAGCACGAAGTCCTTGTCCAGATCCCCACCAGCCAGCAAGGCCGCCGGCGTGGCGCCCACAGCCTGACTCATGGGGCGCACCGTGACCTGGTTCAGGTCGGCGTCATAGAGCCAGACCTTTTGGCCATCGCCCACGATGGTCTGGGCCATCGCGCCCTTGTATTCAAAACGAAATCGATTGGGCCGCTGCAACTCCAGCGTGCCGTTTGACTTGCGCACCTTCTTGCCATCCGGCGAAGTCACAGTCTGCGTGAAACTGGCCTGCCCCGTCTTCACATCCCGCGCAAAGCTGCGCAAAGTGGCCACCGCATCGGCATGGGCCAACGGAGCGGCCAAAGCCAGCAACGCAGCGCTCAGGACGAGCGGCGTCAAAGAAGTAGATCGAACAAACAATGAGGTCATGAGGAGATAACGTTCAAGCGTCCCACGGCGCCGACGTCGCTCCGCCTTCACCGCCGCGAGCCGGGACGATCAACTCGCGGTTGCCGTTGGTCGACATGCTCGAGACCAGACCGGACTTCTCCATCTGCTCCAGCAAACGGGCGGCCCGGTTGTAGCCAATGCGCAAATGCCGCTGCACCAGCGAGATCGAGGCCTTGCGGTGTTGCAGCACGATGGCCACGGCGTTGTCGTACATCGGGTCGGACTCGGCATCGGAGGCGCCACCCAAGGCGCCATCGGCCCCGCCCTCACCATCGACTGTGCCGCCTTCGAGGATGCCTTCGATGTAGTTGGGCTCGCCTTGCGTCTTGAGGTAGTCCACCACCCGGTGCACCTCTTCGTCGCTCACGAAGGCACCGTGCACGCGCACAGGCAGGCCGGTGCCAGGCGCCAGGTAGAGCATGTCGCCCTGCCCCAGCAAGGCCTCGGCGCCCATCTGGTCCAAGATGGTGCGGCTGTCGATTTTGCTGGAGACCTGGAAGGAAATGCGCGTCGGGATGTTGGCCTTGATCAGGCCGGTGATCACATCCACGCTGGGCCGCTGGGTGGCCAGGATCAGGTGCACACCGGCGGCGCGGGCCTTTTGGGCCAGCCGGGCGATCAACTCTTCGATCTTCTTGCCGACGACCATCATCAGGTCGGCCAACTCGTCGATCACGATGACCACGAAGGGCAGGCGGTCCAAAGGCTCGGGCTCGGCCGGGGTCAGGCTGAAAGGATTGGGGATGAACTCGCCACGCGCCTTGGCTTCGTCGATCTTCTTGTTGTAGCCGGCCAGGTTGCGCACGCCCAGCTTGCTCATGACCTTGTAGCGCCGCTCCATCTCGGCCACGGCCCAGTTCAGCGCGTTGGCGGCCTGCTTCATGTCCACCACGACCGGGCACAGCAGGTGCGGGATGCCTTCGTAGACGCTCATTTCCAGCATCTTGGGGTCGATCAGGATCAGGCGCACATCGCGGGCCTCGGCCTTGTAGAGCAGGCTCAGGATGGTGGCGTTGATGCCCACCGATTTACCCGAACCGGTGGTGCCGGCCACCAGACAGTGTGGCATCTTGGCCAGGTCCACCACCACGGGCGCCCCGATGATGTCTTTCCCCAAGCCGATGGTCAGCATGGACTGCGCGTCGTTGTAGACCTGCGAGCCGAGAATCTCGGTCAGGCGGATCATCTGGCGCTTCGCGTTGGGCAGTTCCAGCGCCATGAGGTTCTTGCCGGGAATGGTCTCGACCACCCGGATGGAGACCAGCGAGAGCGAGCGCGCCAAATCTTTGGCCAGGTTCAGGATCTGAGAACCCTTGACGCCCGTCGCCGGCTCGATCTCGTAGCGTGTGATCACCGGGCCGGGCGAGGCCGCGACCACCCGCACCTCCACGCCAAAGTCCTTGAGCTTCTTCTCGATCATGCGAGAGGTCATCTCCAGGGAATCGGCGGTCACCGTTTCCATGCGGCCCACGGCCGTGTCGAGCAGGTCGATCTGCGGGAGCTTGTTGTCCGACAGCTCCATGAACAGCGGCTTTTGTTTTTCTTTGACGATGCGATCGGACTTGGCTACCTCGACCATGGGCGATTCGATGACCAGCGGTGGCGGCGGGATCACGACGGGCGCCTGCAGTGGCGGGTCCAGGTCCATGGGGCCAGTGGCGCCCGTCGGGATGACGAAGCGGTCGTCGTCGCCCTCGCGTTCGCGCTCACGCTCGATGACGGCTTTTTCTCCCAGGCGGATGTCCTGCGCCACTTCGCGCTGGGCCTCCTTGCGGGCCTTGAAGCGATCGCCCAACGAGCCAATGCGCTCGGCCACATCCAGCCAAGAGAAGCCAAAGGCCATGGCCATGCCAGTGACCATCATCGCGATCAGCAGCACACCCGAGCCGTTGAAGCTCAGCCACTTCATGCTCAAAGGGCCTAGCACCAGGCCCAGCACGCCACCGGCATGCTCGCCAGCCAGCAAGTCTTCATGGCGGTAGAGCCGCGTCCATTCCAATGCGCAGCTGGCGGTGATCAGCAGGATCACGCCCAAGGCAAAACGCCAGACCGGATAGGCCGTGACCACCGGCACCTGGGCCAGCGTGGCATCGCGCCGCAGCCAGCGGGCCAGCCCGCTCAGCCACACGCGGGCGCCCACCAGCAGCACCCACCAGCACGATTGGCCGAAGAGGAAATAAGACAGGTCGGACGCCACCGCGCCACCATGCCCGGCCCAGTTGGAGGGCTCCAGGTGCTGCCCCGACGTGGTGAAGGCGGCATCGAGCCGATCATGGCTGGCCAGGGCCATCAGGAACAGCAACAAGGCGATGCCGCCCAGCAGCAAGGCCGCCTGAAAGCGCACAGTCATCTCGGGCGGTGGCTCGATGTCGCTGGAAGCCACATAGGGCGAACGGTGCAATCGGCCGGTCAGGCGCAGGCTGGTGGCCGGATCCAGACGACGATCACCGCGGTTGTCATCGGCGTGGCTGCCATCGGAACTCAAGGATCCCAGGGGATAAGTCATGGGCCACATTGTGGGCGAAATCAGCGCTGAAAACCGGTACCGTGCCAGGATGAAAGGGTGAGCCCGCAGGGGGTGCGCCAGCCACCAAAGATATGATGACTGTTGGATAAGAAATTGACCGAGGGATGCGTGTGAGTGCCAGACTGCCTGTGCGTTTTGATTTGCTCGATGGCCTGCGTGGCCTGGCCGCCGTGGCAGTCATGATTTACCACTACAGCCAGCACAACGGCGTGAACTGGCTCAGTGCGGCCTGGGTGGCCGTCGATCTGTTTTTCGTGTTGTCGGGCTTTGTCATTGCGCACAGCTACAGCAAGCACATCCTCGCCGGCATGAGCTTTGGGCAGTTCATGCGCCTGCGCCTGATTCGGCTGGCCCCTTTGTACATGGTGGGTCTGGCTCTGGGCATCCTGACAGCTTGCCTCACGCTGATGCACGGCCGCAGCAGTGCCATCGGTGCGCCGGAAATCCTCAAAGCGGCCGGATTGGGCCTGCTATTTCTGCCATATCTCAATCAGCTCGCCTGGCCTGTTGGTGCACAGGCCCTTTCCGGCCCCGTCTTTCCCTTGAATGGCCCGGCTTGGTCACTGTTCTTTGAAATCGCCGTCAACATCGCGTTCTTCTTTCACCTCAGGCGCACCAAGCAGCCTGCCAGTTGGATGCTGGTGCTCATGGCCTACCTGCTTTTTTTCGCACTCAGCTTGCATCTGGACATCGTCAACCCTGGCTGGGGATTTGAGAATTTCATCTTCGGCTTCCCACGGGTGACCGCTGGCTTTTTCATGGGGGCATTGATTTTCCGCGCTGGCCTTCAACACAAGCGAGTGCCCATGCCACTGGTCTTGGGCATGGCCAGCCTGACGCTGCTATGTTTCCTGCGAAACACCGCCAAAACCACGATGGGCGCCACGCTTTTTTTGGTGCCAATGACTGTCGCCATGGCCTCGACCGCATGGGTCAGTGGCACAGCGCGGAAGCTTTGCGAGGTCCTTGGCAATTTGTCCTATCCCATTTACATCATTCACTTTCCGCTCTATCAACTGGCGCTCGAACTGACGCCCCTGGACAGGCTGCCACCAGTGCGCCAGGTCATCATCATGGCCATCACTGCCGTGGTGCTGGCCTGGCTGCTCGTCCCCATCGACCAATGGGCCAGACGGCGCCTCCTGAGCCTGACCGCCACGACCAAGCTGCGGACCGCCTCGAGTTGATGAGCCCGCACGCCTGACGCCCAAACGCAAAAAACCGCCGAGCGGGCGACCCACATCGGCGGCGGCCGGGGCCGTCGAACGGCCCCGAGTTCACATAAACGGGTTCAGGCCGTGACCACCAACTGATCCCTGAGGATGACGCTGCCGGTTTCCTGGGTCTCGATGAGGCCACGCTCTTCCAGGTCCTTCATCACGCGGCTGACCATCTCGCGAGAGGCCCCCACGTGTTTAGCCAGGTCCTGACGGGACACCTTGCCACGGATGATTTTTTCGCCCTGGTCCTCGTCGGCCATGTCCAGCAAGGCACGGGCTACGCGGCCATAGACATCGAGCAAAGCCAGCGATTCGATCTGGCGGTCAGCGCTGCGCAGGCGCTGCACCAGGCCACGCAGGATGGCGTAGGACAGGCTGGAGTTCTCGGGCAGGCAACGGGCGAACTCGGCGCGACCCAGGGTCAGCACGTCGGTCTGGACCTCGGCGCGGACGGTGGCCGAATGCGGCTCGTTGTCGATCAGGCTCATCTCGCCGATGTAATCGCCCGCTTCAAGCACGGCCAGGATCACTTCGCGGCCCCGCTCGTCGGCGGCGACCACGCGGGCACGGCCCGTCAGCAGGATGAACAGCGAATTGGTCTTGCGCCCCCGCTCGACGATCAGCTCACCCCGGCGGAAGCGGCGTTTGACGACGCTGTCGGAGATGGCTTCTGCTTGCGTGTGCGTCAGCATGGAAAACAGCGGCACGCGCCGGATGAGATCAAGGTTGGACAACATGGCCATGGCGAATCCTCGTTTTTACCGTTCAATGTTGCGCATGAATGCGCCACTCAATGCGTTGAAAACCAGGGCCCAGGCCCCATCTTTTGCGGACCTGTCTGTGGCTTTCTTCACCAGTCCCTACAATTTTCGGCATGAGTGCCGGAATTTTTAGGCATTTTTTGATTTCGCGGTAAAAGATCGCCCCAGCTCCCTCGAAAGGTTCGTTCAGATGTCCACCCCCAACACCCACAGCCAAGTCCTGATCCTGGGCTCCGGCCCCGCAGGCTACACCGCCGCCATCTACGCCGCGCGCGCCAACCTCAAGCCTACGCTGGTGACGGGCATGGCCCAAGGCGGCCAACTGATGACCACCACCGAAGTGGACAACTGGCCGGCCGACGTGATGGGTGTGCAAGGCCCCGAGCTGATGCAGCGCTTCCTGGAGCACGCCGAGCGCTTCCAGACGCAACTGGTGTTCGACCACATCAACGAGGTGGACCTGTCCAAGCGCCCCTTCACGCTCAAGGGCGACACCGGCCACTACACGGCTGACACCTTGATCATTTCTACTGGCGCCTCGGCCAAATACCTGGGCCTGCCCAGCGAAGAGGCCTTCATGGGCCGCGGCGTGAGCGGCTGCGCCACCTGCGACGGCTTTTTCTACCGCGACCAGATCTGCTGCGTGGTCGGCGGCGGCAACACGGCCGTCGAAGAAGCGCTGTACCTGTCCAATATCGCCAGCAAGGTCTACCTGGTGCACCGGCGTGACAAGTTCAAGGCCGAGCCGATTCTGGTCGACAAGGTGATGGAAAAGGTCAAGACCGGCAAGATCGTGCTCAAGACCTTCAGGACGCTGGACCAGGTACTGGGCGACGCTACTGGCGTCACCGGCGTGCGCCTCAAAAGCACGAAAGACGGCAGCACCCAAGACCTGGAGCTCAAAGGCTGCTTCATCGCCATTGGCCATGCGCCCAACACCGAAATCTTCCAAGGCCAACTGGCCATGGAAAACGGCTACATCGTGACCCAAGGCGGATCTAAGGGGTTTGCGACGATGACCAGCGTACCAGGGGTCTTCGCGGCGGGGGATGTGCAGGATCATGTGTACCGCCAAGCCATC
>CANBUA010000096.1 GCA_947372535.1 Burkholderiales bacterium | reverse complement strand
GGGCGGCCCACCTGGTTGACCACCACGTGCATCTGCTCGCGGCCTTGCTGGGAGGCCAGCACCTTGATGGTGGCGTAGGCATCGGTCATGGAGGTGGGCTCGGGCGTCGCCACCACGATCACCTCGTGGGCCAACGACAGGGCAAAGAGCACGACATCGGAGATGCCGGCGCCGGTATCCAGCAGCAGCACGTCAAACCGCGGTGACACCGTGGTGATGATGTCCAGCAACTGCTCGCGCACCTCGGGCGTCAGGCGCGAATACTCGACCAGGCCGGAGCCGGCCAGCAGCACCGAAAACCCGCCAGGCGCCGGCAGGATGGCTTCTTCCAGCAAGGCTTTGCCGGTGAACACATCGTGCAAGGTGATCTTGGGGTACAGGTTGAGCACCACGTCCAGGTTGGCCAGGCCCAAGTCGGCGTCCAGCACCAGCACCTTGAGGCCCTGTCGGCTCAAGGCGGCCGCCAGGTTCGCGGTGAAGAACGTCTTGCCCACCCCACCCTTGCCGCTGGTCACGGCCATGGTGCGCGCGAGGCGCACCGTCGGCGGGGAGGGGGACAACTCAGGTTCGGTCATGATCGCAGTCATGATGTGTTGTCGGCAGTTCCGGGTGCATTCATGAGCCCGATTCGGCGTCGTAGAGTGCGTCAGATTCCTCAACTGGGCCGAACAACAGCTCCTTCTCCTCGGAACTCACCACCGTGACCGGTGGCATCTCCAGGCAGGTGCGGTTGCGGCCTTCATTTTTGGCACGGTAGAGCTGCTGGTCGGCCCGCTCCGACCACAAGGCGGCCGAGGAGCGCACCCATTGCGGGGCAAATGCGCCGCCCACGCTCACAGTGACCGTCAAGGCCTGCCCGCCCACCAGGGCCACGGGCTGGCCGGCAATCTTGAGGCGGATGCGCTCTGCCACCGCCAGGCCGAAAGCCGGCGGGCAGTTGGGCAGGATCACCGCGAACTCTTCGCCGCCCACACGGGCGACCGTGTCCATGGGCCGCACGCAATCGGCCAACACGTTGGCGACCGACTGGATGACGAGGTCCCCCGCGGCGTGACCGTGCGTGTCGTTGACCTTCTTGAAATGATCGATGTCGAGCACCAGCAGCAATGCTGCTTCGCCGGAGCGGGCCACGCGGTCGATTTCGCGGCCAATGGCGACTTCGAACTGACGGCGGTTGGCCAGCCCAGTGAGGGCATCGCGACTGGAGACGTCGCACAGGCCGTCGATCACGGCCTGGAGCCAATCCTGGGAGCCGGTCGGCATGCCATCAGGCGCCGTCCAACCAGCCTGATGCAGGAGGTTGAGCGCTAATTCAAGGCGCAGTCCCCCATCGCCATCGGACCAAGCCGAATCGGAACTTTTCAAAGGGGGCAGTGTGGAAGCGATGGCTCAGTCTCCGAAAGGCCATGGAGTGCTTCAAAGTCTAGCAGTGCCGTTCAAATTTAACCTCGGAAATGAGGGGTATTCCCGTCAGATCTGTCATGGATGTGGTCAACCAAGCACAAAGCACCTCAAGCCTGAGTCTCCAAGGACGATAACTGCTCACGGTCCCAGCGTCCCCTTTTCTGAACCACACCACATGACAGCGTCGCTCCAAATGCCTGCCGAATCGATTCATGACCGTGAGTTCACGTTCAGCGCCAGGGATTTCGAGCGCGTGCGCACCCTGATTTATCAACGTGCCGGCATCCATCTGCATGAGGGCAAGCAGGCCATGGTGTACAGCCGCCTGTCGCGGCGGCTGCGCGAGACGCAGCACCAATCCTTCGACGACTACCTGCAGTGGCTGGAGCGCACCTCGGGCGAGACCGCCCAGCGGGAATGGCAGGAATTCGTGAACTGCCTCACGACCAACCTGACCTCCTTCTTCCGCGAAGAACATCATTTTCACGTGCTGGCCGAACACCTCAAAGGCCGCCAGGGCCAGTCTCTGCGCATCTGGTGCTGTGCGGCCTCGACCGGCGAGGAGCCCTACTCCATCGCCATGACGGTGGCCGAAACCATGGGCCTGCACGCCAACGTGAAGATTCTGTGCACCGACATCGACACGAATGTGCTGACCACGGCTTCGCGCGGTGTGTATGACGCCGATTCACGCGGCTTGAGCCCGGCGCGGCTGCGCATGTTCTTCCTCAAAGGCAAGGGCGGCAACGAAGGTCAGGCACGCATCAAGCCCGAGTTGGCCCGCCTGGTCGAGTTCAGGCCCTTCAACCTGATGCAGACCTCGTGGTCATTGGGCGAGCCCTTTGACATCGTGTTCTGCCGCAATGTGATGATTTATTTCGACGCGGGAACGCAGCGCAAGGTGCTTGAGCACCTGCATGGCGTGATGCGTCCGCAAGGCATGCTGTTCGTGGGTCACTCAGAGAATTTCACGGATTCTCGCGATCTCTTCCGTCTGCGCGGGAAGACGGTCTACGACAAAGTCTGACGCAGCCGAAAGCTCAACGACATGACTGCTGTCCCGTCCGTTTCGATGCGCCCCACGCCAGGCCTGGCCTCACCAGCGCACAGCCGACTGGCCAAGCTGAAGACGCGCACGCCCAAGCCGGGCGAGGCGTCTTTCTTCTTCTACGAAGCGCACTTCCAGTCGGACGCCGTCAAGATCCTGCCGGGTGAGTATTTCGTGTTCGACGAGGACATGCTGATCATGACCACGCTGGGCTCGTGCATCGCCGTGTGCCTGTGGGACCGCCATGCCAAGGTCGGCGGCATGAACCACTTCATGCTGCCCGAGAACGCCGGTGGCGCGGCCGATTGCGGGCGCTATGGCTCCTACGCCATGGAGTTGCTGATCAACGAGATGCTCAAGATGGGCGCCACCCGAACCACCATGGAGGCGAAGGTCTTCGGCGGAGGCGCCGTGCTGCAAGGCATGACCAGTTTGAACGTGGGTGAGCGCAACACCACCTTCGTGCTGGACTACCTCAAGACCGAGCGCATTCCCGTGGTCTCCAAGGATGTGCTGGACATCTACCCACGCAAAGTCTGCTTCCTGCCGCACAGCGGCAAGGCCATGGTCAAGCGCCTGGCCGCGAGCAATCCCGAGGCCATCGTCGCGCAAGAACGCGCCGCCCTCAAAGTGACACCCACCGCCACGGGCGGCGGGTCTGTCGACCTCTTCTGAACAAAACTGGGAGCTCAAGCCATGGCGAAAACGCGAGTGGTGGTGGTGGACGATTCGGCCCTGGTGCGCAGCCTGCTGGCCGAAATCATCAACCGCCAGCCCGACATGGAGTGCGTGGGCGCTGCCGCCGATCCGTTGGTCGCGCGCGAGATGATTCGCAACCTCAACCCCGATGTGATCACCCTGGATGTGGAGATGCCGCGCATGGATGGCATCGATTTTTTGTCCAAGCTGATGCGGCTGCGACCCATGCCCGTGGTGATGGTCTCGACACTGACCGAGCGCGGCGCGGAAGTCACGCTCAAGGCCCTGGAGCTGGGCGCCATCGACTTCGTGGCCAAGCCCAAGATCGGTGTGGCCGATGGGCTCAAGCTGCTGGCCCAGGACATCACCGACAAGGTACGCATCGCGTCCAAGGCGCGCATGCACCGAACGGCTCACGCGCCAACCACCGTGGCCTCGGTCAATGCGCACCAGGATGCCGCAGCCGCTGCGCCTGCACACAAGATCACCACACTGGCCTCGTTGGGCCGGCTGTCGACCGAAAAACTCATCTTCATCGGCGCCTCGACTGGGGGCACCGAAGCCACCAAGGAAGTGCTCATGGCGCTGCCGGCCGACTGCCCCGGCGTGGTCATCACCCAGCACATGCCGCCCGGCTTCACGCGCAACTACGCGGCGCGACTGGATGGGCTGTGCAAGATCCGCGTCAAGGAAGCCGTTGACGGCGAGCGCATCCTGCCCGGCCACGCCTACATCGCCCCGGGTGGCTTGCACCTGAGCGTCGAAAAGTCAGGCGCCAACTATGTGGCCCGTGTGCGTGATGGCGAGCCCGTCAACCGCCACAAGCCCAGCGTGGAGGTGCTGTTCAAATCGGCGGCCGCCTGCGCAGGGCCCAATGCCCTGGGCATCATGCTGACTGGCATGGGCGGCGATGGCGCCAAGGCCATGCGCGAGATGCGCGATGCCGGTGCCTATTGCGTGGCCCAGGACGAAGCCACCTGCGTGGTGTTCGGCATGCCGCGCGAAGCGATCGCCGCTGGCGCGGTGCATGAGGTGCTGCCGCTGCCGAAGATCGCCTCGCACGTGATGGACCATTTACGCGCCACCTCGGGCCACCTGCTCAGCCGCGTCTGATGGCTTGATGTTGGGCCACCGAGGTCAAGGGCGGCCCAGGAACAGCATCAGCGTGGGCCTGACGCCGTCGGCGCTGCCCACCGCCGCATAGACCGGCCCCAGGGCCGTGTCGGCGCCCAGGTAAAGGCTGCTGCCTCGGTGCGAGGGGGCCGAACCGGGACTGCTCCAGCGTTCCCAAGCGCGACCCCATTCCACACTGGCACCCACGAAGACACCGCGCGTGAGCGGCGCGCTGCCCAGCCGCAAGGCGTAACCCAGGCGCACCAGTGCGACTTGCTGGCCGGTGAGCTGGTCATTGGCATAACCCGACAACTGCTGGAAACCGCCGAGCCCGTAGCGTGGCAAAGCAGGCAAGGCGCCCGTCGCACCGGCCAAGCGCCCGCCCAGCTCGAAGATGTGTGGCCCCTGGTGCGTGACCGCCTGGCCTTGCACATCCCAACGGCTCATGTCGCCCACGCCGCCCAGGCCTGAGCCACCTTGCCTCGACCGTTGCCCATTGACATAGGTCGCATCCAGGCGCCAGCCCTGGCTGGGGAAGTAGGCGCTGTCGAGCTGGTCGAACACACCACGCAGCCGCCAGCCTTGCTCGTGCCAGCGCTCGGACGTGCCCGCGCCCGTCCAGGCCGGCGTGACCAACTCAGGGTCGTCATGCCCGACCAAGTCGAGCCAACCCAGCCGCACTTCGCCAAGCTCACGCCAGGTCACACCCACATCCAGCCCCAGGCGGCGTTCACGTCGGCTCAGGGAGATGGCGGGATCGTCCTTCGGGTCGGCATAGAGGTCGGTGTTGCGCCGCTGGAGGGTGGCCGATGTCGCGACGAAGCCGCGCAGGCCATCAGGCAGTTGCCAGCCCACCGGCCGATACCACTCGGTGCTCAGCATGGGCGCACTGCCCAGCCTGACAAAGTTGCGCCACTCGCTGCCACTGGCATCCAGCCAATGGCGGTTGTGCGCCAGCTTGATGTTGAAGGCGCTGCGGCCCTCGCTGTCGCTGCGGAAATCCAGGCCCATTTGCAGGTAATCGGGGCCCCAGGGCTTGTCCTCCAGGCGGAAGGTCAGGCCTTCGCCCTCAGGCAGGCTCTCCAGCCGGTAGTCGGTGCGCTGGTAGTCGCCCGAGGCGGCGAGGCGGCGCAGATCGCGCTCGGCCTGCGCCACGTCGAAACGCTGACCCGGCCTGGTCTCCAATACATCAGCGCGCTCCTCAGGGTGCGTCTGGCGCGAGCCTTCGAAGCGCACATACATCAAGGCCTTGCCCGGATTGGCCTTGGCCACCCGAGCCGCTTTCCAGGCCGCGTACTCGGCCTCGCTGACCTTGAGGTCCTGCATGCGCAGCACCAGGGCTTCGGCCTGCAACTCACCCTGATTCATGAACTCGGTGGCGCGGTTGAAATCACCGGCGGTCAAGCCATCGAGCCGGGGCGCGATCAGCACGTCGCGGAGCGTGAGCGAGGCCAGGCTGCGCTGCACGTTCTGCTCGGTCAGGATGTTGATCATCTGGGCCGTCACGCCCGTCAGCGAGGACAGGCTCGCACGGTTGGCCAGGGGGGTGCCGATGTTGACGACAATGAGGCGCTCGGCCCCCATGCTGCGGGCCACGTCCACGGGCGTGTTGTTCACCAGGCCGCCATCGCCCAGGATCTGGCCATCGACCTCGACCGGCGCGAACACGCCCGGCACCGACATGCTCGAACGCAAGGCCGTGGCCAAGTCGCCCTTTTGGAGGATGACGGGCTGACCGGTCTCCATATTGGTCGCCACCGCGCGAAACGGCGTGGGCAGGTGATCGAAGTCCACCACCTGGCGCGAACTCAAGGTCAAGCGCCTGAGGTGCGCCTCCAGACCACGGCTGGACACCGGGCCCAGCGGCGCAATGAGGCCCTCGGCGCCCAAACCCATCTCGATCAGGGGCGAGACCTCGTAATCCTGCTCCTTGCGGCGCTGCGGGATCTCGCGGCGCTCGACGCGGCTGGCAAAGACGTTGTCCCAATCCAGGCGACCGACTTCCGCCTCCACCTCCTGGGCGCTCATGCCGCTGGCATAGAGCCCGCCGACGATGGCGCCCATGGACGTGCCCGCGATGACATCAACAGGGATGCGTTCGCGCTCCAGGACCTTGAGGACACCCACATGACTCAGGCCACGGGCACCACCGCCCGACAGGACCAGGCCGACCTTGGGGCGGGCAGCGTCAGATGCCCACGCCGACGAAGCCCCCACGACCATGCAGACCATGAGCACCGCACAGGCCCTGGCCTGGCACCACACCACACGCTGTGTATTCATGTCGCCATTGTGCTGGCTGACCAAGTGCCTCGGCGCCCATGCAAAAAGCCACCCGAAGGTGGCTTTCAGAGGCGAGGCCAAGGTCAGCCCCGATTCAGAAACCGACTTCGGCGCCAGCACCGATCAGGTAGATGCGGGCTGTGTCGCCAGCCACGGAGGCCGTGGTCACATCGGCGGCGCCCACGATCTTGATGTTCTTGCCCAGGGCGAAGTCAACACCCAGGCCCAGATAAGGCTTGACCTTGAGGTCATCGTCGACAGATGCACCATTGACGTTGAACTTGGCCTGGACACTGGCAATGCCCAGACGCCCGACCGCCGCCAGCGACGGTGTGACGTTGATGCGGTACGCGCCAACCACAGAAAATGCATGGGCCTTCAGCTCTCGCGCCGAACCGTTGACCTGAGCACTGGATTTGCCGAAGGTCGTGTAACCCAGCTCCAACGAAAGATTGGGCGTGAATGCGGAGCCGCCGTACAGCTTGTAGCCGGTGTCCGAATCATCTTTGCTGCAACTGGCGATGCCCGCGCAACTGGTCGTGATGGTGCCCATGCCGATCAAGGCACCGACATAGCCTTCAGCCGCCATGGCTGCGCCACAGGAAGCCGCCAATGCAGCAGCAAGCAATACTTTTTTCATACCCACATTCCTCTGGCCTTAACCACCTGCCAAACTGCGGCGGCAACCACAAAGTCTCTCACAAAAAAGAAGCCGCCCTGCGGCGGCTCCGGGAACAGGCCTGCGCTTAGAAACCCACTTGCGCGCCGATGCCAAACAAGTAGATGCTACCGCTGTCGCCATTGACTTCAGCTTGCGTCAGGTCAATCGCTGCATTGAGCTTGATGTCCTTGGTCAGCGCATAGTCCAGGCCAATGCCAGCATACAGCTTGGCATCCGAGCTGGAGCCACCTGTCCACTTGGTCTTGACGCTGGCGATGCCCAGGCGGCCAACGCCTTCAAATTCAGGCGTGAAAGGCACGCGGTAAGCGGCACCCACCGACACGGCGGTGGGCTTGATTTCGAACAAGCCGCCCAAGTTGGTGAACTTGCCAAAATCGGTATAAGCCACTTCAATCGACAAGTGGGGCAGGACTTCATACCCGCCATAAATCTTGTACCCGGTGTCGCTGTCATCGCAGGAGCCCAGACATTCTTGGCTGACCTTGGACAGACCAACCAACGCACCCACATAACCTTGGGCAGAGGCCAAACCGGCAGTGGCCAGCAAAGCGGCGGCCAACAAAATCTTCTTCATGACGAGGTTCCTTGAGCTTAGAAGACGGTCCACAGATGACCGCGCATCAAAAGTCTCGCACGCGTGAGGGCTCGCCAAGACTCGTGATTACACCGCCCCGCATGTACATGTGGCCGAATTGCCACACGCCAGCCGAGGCGTTCCACCATGAAAAAGGGCCGCATCGCTGCAGCCCTTTTCTTGTCGCACAAACAGCCCCAAAGCGCTCAAACGAGCGCCTCGGGCAGACACATCACATGCCCATGCCGCCCATTCCACCCATGCCACCCATGTCATGGTGACCGCCGCCGGCAGGTGCGTCGTCCTTGGCGGACTCGGACACCATGCACTCGGTGGTCAGCATCAGGGAAGCCACGGATGCGGCGTTCTGCAGCGCCGTGCGCGTGACCTTCGTGGGATCCAGGATGCCCATTTCGATCATGTCGCCATAGGTGTCGTTGGCCGCATTGAAGCCGAAGTTGCCCGAACCGCCCAGGATGGCGTTGACCACCACGGAAGGCTCGCCACCAGCGTTGGCCACGATCTCGCGCAGAGGCGCTTCGATCGCACGCAGAACCAGCTTGATGCCAGCGTCTTGGTCGGCATTGGCGCCAGTGATGGTGCCAGCAGCTTGCTTGGCGCGCAGCAGGGCCACGCCACCGCCAGGGACCACGCCTTCTTCGACGGCGGCACGTGTGGCGTGCAGCGCATCTTCAACGCGGGCCTTCTTTTCCTTCATTTCGACTTCGGTGGCAGCGCCAACCTTGATCACGGCCACGCCGCCGGCCAGCTTGGCCACGCGTTCTTGCAGCTTCTCGCGGTCGTAGTCGGAGGTGGCTTCTTCGATCTGGACACGGATCTGCTTGACGCGCGATTCGATGTCGCCAGCGGCACCAGCACCGTCGATGATGATGGTGTTTTCCTTGCCCACTTCAACGCGCTTGGCTTGACCCAGGTCAGCCAGGGTGACCTTCTCGAGCGTCAGGCCGACTTCTTCAGCGATGACCTTGCCGCCCGTCAGGATGGCGATGTCTTCCAGCATGGCCTTGCGGCGGTCGCCGAAGCCAGGAGCCTTCACAGCCACGACCTTCAGGATGCCGCGGATGGTGTTCACGACCAAAGTAGCCAGGGCTTCGCCTTCGACTTCTTCAGCAATGATCAGCAGCGGACGGCCAGCCTTGGCAACTTGCTCCAGCGTGGGCAGCAGGTCACGGATGTTGCTGATCTTCTTGTCGAACAGCAGCACGAAGGGGTTGTCCAGCAAAGCGGCTTGCTTTTCTGGGTTGTTGATGAAGTAAGGCGAGAGGTAGCCGCGGTCGAACTGCATGCCTTCGACGACTTCCAGCTCATTGGCCAGGCTCTTGCCGTCTTCAACGGTGATGACGCCTTCTTTGCCGACCTTGTCCATGGCGTTGGCGATGATTTCGCCGACGTCAGCGTCAGAGTTGGCGGAGATGGTGCCGACTTGCGCGATTTCCTTGGAGGTCGTGGTGGCCTTGGATTGCTTCTTCAGCTCGGCGACCAGGATGGTGACGGCCTTGTCGATGCCGCGCTTCAGATCCATCGGGTTCATGCCAGCGGCCACGTACTTCATGCCTTCGCGCACGATGGCTTGAGCCAGCACGGTGGCGGTGGTGGTGCCATCGCCAGCATTGTCCGAAGTGCGCGAAGCGACTTCTTTGACCATCTGGGCGCCCATGTTCTGAAGCTTGTCCTTCAGTTCGATTTCCTTGGCCACGGACACACCGTCCTTGGTCACGGTGGGGGCGCCGAAGGAGCGCTCGAGCACCACGTTACGGCCCTTGGGGCCCAGGGTGACCTTGACCGCGTTGGCCAGGATGTTCACGCCTTCGACCATGCGAGCACGTGCTTCGCCGCCGAAGATGACGTCTTTTGCTGCCATGTTGAATTCTCCGAAATCAGTAGATAAGTGGGGGGCGGTCGTGGACGATTACTTCGCCACGACGGCGAACAGGTCTTCTTCGCGCATGACAAGCAGCTCGTCGCCATCGACCTTGACGGTCTGGCCGGAGTACTTGCCGAACAGGACGCGATCGCCAACGGCCACGTTCAGGGTGATGAAATCACCCTTGTCGTTGCGCTTGCCAGGACCGACGGCCAGGACTTCACCTTGGTCAGGCTTTTCGGCGGCGTTGTCAGGGATGTAGATGCCAGACGCGGTCTTGGTTTCTTGTTCCAGGCGCTTGACGATCACGCGGTCGTGCAGAGGACGCAGTTTCATGACTTCTCCTGTCTATCTAGACATGGGTTTTGACAAGGGCCACAACGAAAGTAATCACTAACATTGCAGCGTTTCGAATGGGTCAGCCGAGGCTGTTAGCACTCCTGTCGTTAGAGTGCTAACAAACATTATAGGGACGACTGGCCAGGTTTCAAGGGGTTGACCCACTCAGGTCAGCACCCGCGTCATTTCCCGCACCACATCGGCCTGACTGAAAGGCTTGGACAGGTGGGCATTGAACGCTGCGGCGCCGGCCACCGAGTGGTCCAGCGACACCGCACTGATGGCCATCAGCGGCGTCTGCCGATTGACGCTGGATTGGCGTGCGGCCAGCGCCACGGCATAGCCGCTCGCGCCTGGCAGTTGCAGGTCGATCAAGGCGATGTCCACGGGTTGCTGGCTCAGGATGTCGATGGCAGCCAGGCCATCGGTGGCCTCGATCACGGTCACGCCGTCCCACTTCTTGAGCAACTCGCCGACCGAGGCGAGGATGTCAGGGTCATCATCGACCACCAGCGCCGTCAAAGGCCGCGATGCAAACGCCGGCGGCGGCAAAGCCGGCCCGCTCGCGGCCAGGGGCAGGTGGACGTGGACTGTCGTGCCCTGCCCTTCCTGGCTGTCCACCTCCAGCCGCCCGTTCATCAGGCCAACCAGCTGCCGCACCACGGCCAGGCCCAGGCCGGAGCCTTCGACGCGCTCGTGAGAAGCCGCCTTGAGCCGCACGAAAGGCTCGAACACCTGCCTGACCTGCGCCACGGGGATGCCAGGCCCGGTGTCCTGAACCCACAGGTGCAGCCAACCGTCGGCGCGGCCATGGACGTACCCGAGCGTGACCTGGCCTTGCGGGGTGTACTTCAGGGCATTGCTCAGCAGGTTCTCGATGATCTGCCTCAGACGCGGACCATCGGCCAGCACCGCGGGGCTTTGCCAGGGCTCATCGACCTTGAGGACCAAGCCGCGCTGTCGGGCAAAGGCCTGATGAAGCTGGCGCATCTCGCGGCACAACGCGGACAGATCGACGGGCGCCAGCTGCAGTTCAGGCGATAGTTCCAGCCGCGTGAACATCGTCAGGTCGCGGATTTGCGTGTCAAGCACGGCGGCCGCGCCTTTCATCCGGGCAATGGCGCGGTCGGCGGCCGGCCCCGTGCGTGCCGACTCGAACAACTCCACCGACGAGACGATGGTTTGCAGCGGTGAGCGAACCTCGTGCGAGACCATCGCCAGGAATCGCTCCTTGGCTTCGATGGCCGCATGCTGTGTCTCATCGACCAGCGCCCGCAAGTCTGTCGTGAAGCTCAGCAAAATGATGCAGCAGGGGTGAGAGGCCAGGATGGACCAATACAGCTGGCGCTGCACCAGCTCCGGGTGCACGCCCCCCAGACCCAGCATGCTGTAGGCGCACTGCGCCACCACTGTGGCGTAGATCAACCAGCACATCAAGGCAGCGCGCCGGTTGAACAGCACGAAGATGGCCACGTACAGGCCGGGGATGAACTGCGACACCGAAGCCAGCGGGAACACGCTGAGCCTATCGCCTGACTGGGCCGCCTTGAAGAAAATGCCCTGGTAATAAACCATCACCACCAGGCCATTGAAGCCCAGGGCCACCCGCATGAAGGCCGGCCTGAATTTGACGATGCCCGCCACGACCAGGGTCACGACGATGAGGACCGGCAGCATCAACAGGTGGAAGGGAGACAGCAAGCCCTCGCGGTAGTTGGTATAGCCGATCAGGACCATCGCGATGATGCCGGCCATCAACCGACGCACGAAGACCTGGCTGGCCAGCGACCAGGGATCGACGCGCTTGGCCGGTCGGGTGTCGATCTCGATCATGGGCTGGACCGTTCTGAGGGGGGCCGCCAGTCTAAACCGCCCCCCCGGCCAGCAACGCCACGGTCATGCCCTCATTCACTGGCAAGTGAAGCTGGTGTACTTGATGTAGTCATTGAAGCCCAGCGATGTCTTGGCACCGTTATAGCGCGCCACCTTGGGGTACTCGCACAGCGGCCTCTGGCGATCGTTGGACCACAGGCTGGAGATGGCGCTGTTGTTCGAGCGCAGGGATGCCACGATCAACCCGGGCGGCACGGGCGTGCCGGGGCTCACCGGGTCGGTGCTGCTGCGGGTCCAATTCTCCAGCGGCGTGAACAGGTCGAACACGTCGGTGGCCGGGCCGCCGTTGCAGTGGTTCATCCCTGGCACCACGTAAAGGCGTGCGTAGGTGTTGTAACTGGCGTCCTGCACCTTGAGGTCATTGAACCACTTGGTGATGTCGTTGAGCGAGACCGTGGGATCGGCCGAGCCCGTGTAGACGATGATCTTGCCGCCCTTGTTGCGCAAGGTGCTCAGGTTGCTTGGGTTGGGCACGACCATCTGGGTGTTGACCGCCTCCAGGAAAGGCCCGCCGGCCTGGTCCATGGTGCTGGCCAGGTTGTCAAAGCTGAAGGTTTGCAGGAAGTTCCAGGCCGCCGTGGAGGTACCGTCGATGTAGACCGGCGAGTTCGTGAGCACTTTGGCCAAGGCACCGCCGCCCAGCACCGTCATGATGGGGTAGCCAAAACCCAGCGCATAGGTGTGGCGCCAGGCGCGCCAGCTCGAAAAATCGTCGTGCGTTTCCATGCCTGCATCCCACGACCAATCCGAGTAGAGCTGCTGGTTGGCACTGTTGCGTGGCCCGCCCATCATGGCCTTGAGCACATTGACCTTGGCCGCCGGCAAGCAGTTGGACGTGCTGCTGCCCTGGCAGATCAGGCTGTTGGGAAAATTGATGGTCGCCAGCTTGGTCTGGCAGGCAGCCACATCGGCCACCATGCCATCGGCCCCGCCATCGAGCGAATCGCAAGCGGCACGGATGGTGCTCCCCACCAGGTTCATGTCGCTGATGCTGATGGCATCGGCGGGCTTTGGCGCCAGCGTGGCCAGTTGCTGGGCATCCCAGGCGCCTTGCAGCAATTGCTTGGAGATGTTGATGGCGGGGGCGCCCGCGAGCACGCCGTCGAACTTGTCGGCAAAGCGCGTGGCCGCCAGGAAGGCCTGGCGCCCGCCGTTGGAGCAGCCCACGAAATAGGATTTGGCGGGCAGCTGGCCGTAATACATGCGGATCAGCGATTTGGCCGAATCCGTCATGGTGCCCACGGCCTTGTAGGCGTAATCCGTGCGCATGGTCGGGTCGACACCGAAGTCGCTGAGCGAGCCGTAAGGCGCCAGAAAATCGTTGAGGTAGACGTAGGAGGCTTGGTGGCCCGAATCCATGGCGACCACGGCATAGCCGCGCATCAAAGCCGTGCTGGTTTGCTGCCCGCCCAGCGCACCCATGGCATCTGACAGGAAGCCATCCAGGCCAGCCCCGCCCTGAAAGAAGAACTTGCCATTCCAGTTGCTGGGCAGGCGCAGTTCGAAGTTGATGGCATTGGCTTTGCTCGCAGTGCCGCGCACCTTGCAATGTGCTGGCGTGCCATCGCTGTTGGCCGATACAAAGTTGGCGTCATGGAGGTTGGCCACCACCGCGCCTTCCGCCGAGGGGCCTGCGCCGCCATTGGCGGTCAACGTGAAACTGTTACCCGGCGCCACGGCGGTCACCGTGACGTCCTGCAAGTACGTGCATGGCCGCACGGGTGAGATGGCGTAGGCGCCGGCCTGAGCCAGCAAGAAGAGGCTGCCTGCGGTCAGGCGAAGTGGCAAATGGCGTGTCTTGAAGACATCTGTGGTCGTGATCATCTCGGCTCCCTGTTGGTTGAACAAACAGCCGAAATTGTCTCGATGCCCACGAGCACGTTGACCGATTACACAAACATGGGGCCATTAATATGCGTCACATCACATCAAGATGGCCTGGACAAGGCCGACACTGTGGCGAAACGCCAAATCTGTAATACGGGTTTCCCCCTCATTACAAGGTCACACATTCCTCAACAACGATGTGTCATGTCGCCCGCAAGCCCCCGAATGTCGTCATGGGCCACCTGAGGCGGAATCTCGCGTCCATAGACTGAAGTCACTGAAGAAAACCTCGCTCATGAAGGATGTAGCCATGTGCTCCCAAGCCACCAAGCCCGACCAGATCATTCCGCGCGAAAAGCTCGACTTCAACATCACCGAGAAGACGCCTCGCTTCTGGTACGGCAACGACCCCTTCAAGACCCGCCTGTTCGACGGCATGCAGGCGGCCTTTCCTGATGGGGAGCGCTATTTCATCACCAGCGTGCGGGCCTTCCGCGAACAGATCGCTGATCCCAAGCTGGCCCTGGAGGTCAAGAACTTCACTCGCCAGGAAGGCCAACACGGCATTGCCCACACGCACTACAACGACATCCTGCGCAAGCAAGGCCTGGACGTCGATGGCATCCTCCAGGAAGCCAAGGCGCTGTTCGCCGACTACACCTCGAATTATTCACGCGAGTACAACCTGGCCATGACGGCAGCCTTCGAGCATTTCACCGCGCTGATGGCCGAGGGCTTGTTCGCCAGCAAGGAGATCATGGCGCCGGCCGACGTGAACGTGCGCGCCATGTGGGCCTGGCATGCCATCGAGGAGATGGAGCACAAGGCCGTGGCCTTCGACGTGATGCAGCAAGTGGCCAAGGTGGGCTACATCAAGCGCTGCGCTGCCATGACACACGCGCTCTACAAGGTCCTCTACGACAGCATGCGCCTGACCAATTTGCTGCTCAAAGGTGATGGCTTCAGCCTTGGCCAGCGCGTGTGGATGTGCGCCAAGGGTGCCATCTGGCTTTACGGCCCCAAGGGCATCTTCGGGCGCAATGTGCTGAAGCTGGCGCACTACTACAAGCCCGGCTTCCACCCCTGGCAACACAAGGTGATCCACAGCTACCCCGTCTGGATCAGCATCTTCGAATCAACCGGTGACCCGATGCGCGCGGGCGATGCGCTGTTCCAGGCGGCGCGCTGAGCCGGTGCCACGGGGCATGCCATCGGCACCTGCCCCGCAAGCGCCCCGGGGGCGGAAGAGGCGAGAGGTGAGATGCGACAATCCGCCAA
>CANBUA010000095.1 GCA_947372535.1 Burkholderiales bacterium | reverse complement strand
GCTTGCATGCCACGGATGATCCGCAGATGCAGCTCGGCCTCTTTGCCTTGCAGATTGAACTGCCGAGCCACCAAGCGGCAATACCGGCTCAAACCAACCAGCACCGACGCTTGATGAGCGGCAGGCGGCTGCCACAGCAACGCCGCCTCCTGGGCTGCCGCCGGCGCCAGATAAGCCCCCAAAGCCCACAACAGGGCCTCACGGTGATCGCCGGAGGCGAGGCGCTCACTTGCCTCGGTGAACAGCATCTTGCTGAAATTCGGGGTAGCCGAGTTCATAGTGCTCCGTGAAATCAAGACCGCGTTGCTCGTCAAGGGTCGAGGCCCGCAGCGGCACCACCTTGTTGATCAACCAATACATCACCATCGAGGCGCCAAAGGACCAGACAAAGGCCACCACGCACCCCAGGGCCTGGACTCCGAGCTGGCCCAGGTTGAACATGTCAGATGCGTTGAACAAGCCAGCGGCCAGGGTGCCCCAGACGCCCCCCACCACATGCACCGACACGGCGCCCACCACATCGTCGATCTTGAACGCCTCCAGCACCTGGCCGGCCAGCACGCTCAAGGCACCCGCCACGGCGCCCGTGAGGATGGCGAATGCCGGCTCCATGACATGGCAGCCCGCCGTCACCCCAACCAGGCCGGCAATCGACCCATTGAGCGTGACCGTGAGCAACACCTTCTGGCGCATCAACTTGAGCATGAACATGGCCCCCAGCGCACCAGCTGCACCGCCCATGTGCGTGTTCAGCGCGATCTTGCCCAGGCCCACCGTGGCCGCAGCCGTGCTGCCGGCATTGAAACCAAACCACCCGATCCAAAGGATGAAAGCGCCGAGTGCCACGAGCGTGAGGTTGTGTCCGAGGATCTGACGAGGCTGCCCATCGGGGCCGAAGCGGCCCAGCCTTGGCCCGACCGAGATGATGGCCGCCAGCGCTGCCCAGCCACCCACGGCATGCACGACCGACGAGCCCGCAAAATCGATGAACCCCATCTGCTTGAGCCAGCCTTGTCCACCATAGACCGAGCCCCAGGCCCACGAGCCAAACACGGGGTAGATAAGGCCGGTGATTACGATGGAGCCGATGATGTAGGCCGAAAACCGCGTCCGCTCCGCGATGGCACCGCTGACGATGGTGGCCGACGTCGCCGCGAACATCATCTGAAAGAACAGCATGCCGTATTCGGATTCGGGCACCCGGTACAAGGCAAAGCCTGACCAGCCCAGCCACCCCGTCGAATTGACGCCGAACATAAGGCCATAGCCGACCATCCAGAATGCGATGGCGCCAAAGCACATGTCGCAGTAGTTCTTCATGATGACGTTGACGGTGTTCTTGGAACGGCTCATGCCCGACTCCAGGAAAGCAAAGCCCGCCTGCATGAAAAACACCAGGGAGCCAGCCGCCACCAGCCAGAGCATGTCCACGTCGGCCTTCAAGCCAGCGAGCGTCGTGAGTTCAGCAGCCATGCACAAGTCCTGGGCAAGCCAGGCACATTCATTGAGACGGGTGTAACCATTAGCAAGCAGCGGACCAAGAATGGTGCAGTGCCGCATGACCCCACCTGATCAAGGGGGCACCCCCACCCAAGGTGCCAAGGGGTAAGATCACCTACAACCTTTTCACGCCCGCTGGCGGCCAATGCACCCATGTCTGTTGCCACCTCGCCCTTGCCATCGACCGTGCTGCCTGAATTGCTGGATCAGGCCATCGGCATCCAGGCCCTGCGCCGCGACATTCACGCGCACCCCGAGTTGTGCTTCGAGGAGTTCCGCACCAGCGACCTCGTGGCCGATCAGCTCACCGCCTGGGGCATTGAGGTGCACCGTGGTTTGGGCAAGACGGGTGTGGTCGGGTTGATCCAGGGCCGCCCCGGGCCACGCGCCATCGGCCTGCGCGCCGACATGGACGCCCTGCCCGTCACCGAGCAAAACAAGTTCGATCACGCCAGCACCCGGCCCGGCAAGATGCACGCATGCGGCCACGACGGCCACGTGGCCATGCTGCTGGCCGCCGCCCAGCACTTGGCCAGGCACCGCGATTTCGACGGCACCGTGGTGCTGATCTTCCAGCCCGCCGAAGAAGGCGGCGGCGGCGCCCGCGAGATGATGCGCGATGGTCTGTTTGACCAGTTCCCCATGGACGCGGTCTTTGGCATGCACAACTGGCCGGGCATGGCCGTGGGCCAGTTCGCCATTAAGAATGGCCCTTGCTTTGCCTCAAGCAACGAGTTTGACATCACGATCCGTGGCAAGGGCTGCCACGCTGCCATGCCGCACCTGGGCATTGACCCGGTGCCCATCGCCTGCCAGTTGGTGCAAGGCTTTCAGACCATCCTCACGCGTGACCTACGCCCCGTCGAGACCGGCGTCATCTCCGTGACCATGATAGAGGCCGGCGAGGCCACCAACGTGATCCCCGACACGGTCAAGATTCGCGGCACCGTGCGCACCTTCACCACCGACGCGCTGGACCTCATTGAAAGCCGCATGCGCGACATGAGCCAGCAACTGTGCTCGGCCTTTGGCGCCACCGCCCAATTCGAGTTCGACCGCAACTACCCACCGACCGTGAACCACCCCAAGGAGACCGCGTTCGTGCGCGAGGTGATGGGCGAGATCGTCGGGCCGCAAAACGTGCTGGAGTTCGAGCCCACCATGGGCGCCGAGGATTTCAGCTACCTGTTGCAGGGCAAGCCTGGCGCTTACTTCCTGATCGGCAATGGCGATGGCGCGCACCGCGAAGGCGGCCATGGCCTAGGGCCTTGCATGCTGCACAACCCCAGCTACGATTTCAACGACAAGCTGATCCCCCTGGGGGCCACGCTGTGGATCCAGCTGGTTCAACGCTGGCTGGCCCAGCCCCTGACTTGATCTAAACGCGATGCGAAGCCTCCAACCCGCCGACGTGTGGGCGCATTTCGGCACCCTTTGCGAAATTCCCCGCCCCTCCAAGCACGAAGACGCCGTGCGCCGTCACCTGCTGACTTGGGCGCAAGCTCAGGAGGGCTTGAGCACCACGGTGGACCCAGTCGGCAACCTGTTGGTGCGCAAACCGGCCAGCACAGGCCGCGAGAACGCGCCAGCCCTGGCCATGCAATGCCATCTGGACATGGTCTGCCAGAAGAACGCATCGTCCACCCATGACTTCTTCAAGGACCCGATCCGCCCGGTGCTGAAAGACGGATGGGTGGAAGCACCGGACACCACCCTGGGTGCCGACAACGGCATGGGCGTGGCCATGATGCTGGCCGTTCTGGGTGATCCGACACTGACGCATGGCCCCATCGAAGCACTGTTCACCGTCGATGAAGAAGCCGGCATGGGCGGCGCACAAGGTTTGGCCAGCGACCTGATTCAAGCGCGCCTGATGCTCAACCTCGACACGGAAGAGTGGGGCGAGTTCTACTTGGGCTGTGCAGGCGGCATGGACGTGCTGGTCGAGCGCCCGGGTACCCCCGAGCCACGGCCTGCTGGCATGAGCGCCTGGACCGTGTCCTTGAGCGGCCTGCGCGGTGGGCACTCAGGTGTCAACATCCATGAAGAGCGCGGCAACGCCATCAAGCTGCTCGTGCGCATCCTGCAAGATCTGCTGCCACGCCATGGCTGGCGCTTGTCCAGCCTGCAAGGCGGCACGGCCCGCAATGCCCTGCCCCGCGAAGCCTTTGCCACCATCGCGATCAATGCTGGGCAAGAAGCCGCCTTGATGGCCGCGCTGGCGCCATGGCAGCTTCGCTTGACGCAAGAGCTGACCGGCGTCGAAAACGGGATCAGCCTGACAGCTCAAACGTCGGCGGCCGGCCCGATCATGTCGCTGGCCGATCAAACGCGCTGGCTTAACATCCTGCATGCCGCGCCCCATGGCGTGCGACGCATGAGCCAGCGCGTCAAAGGCGTGGTCGAGACCTCCAACAATCTGGGCATGGTGACCTTGAGTGCCGAGCATGGCGCATGCAATTTCATGGTCCGCTCGCTGATCGACAGCGGCAGCCAGGCCTTGGCTGACGAAATCGTCAGCCTGTTCGCGTTGGGCGGCATGGCCGCACAAAAGACCGGCCAATACCCAGGCTGGACACCCAACCCTGATTCGCCACTGCTGGCGCTTTGCCAGCATGTCTATGAGCACCAGCATGGTCATGCCGCCCAGGTACAGGTCATCCACGCCGGCCTGGAATGCGGGATCATCGCGGCCAAATATCCCGGCATCGACATCGTGTCCTTCGGGCCCACGATCCGTGGGGCGCATGCGCCTGGTGAGCGTGTGGAGGTGGCATCGGTAGCGCGCACCTGGGAACTGCTCAAATCCATCCTCTCGGAAGTGGCCAGCTAGGTTTTTTGTCTGGGTTCAGCGAGCGGACATGGCCGATGAATGCGCAGCTGGATGAAATCACAATAATACTGTATATTTATACAGTCATTTTGCGGTTTCACCTTTTTGCGCCCACATGGACATCCATCAGAAACTGGCGATCCTGGCCGATGCCGCCAAGTACGACGCGTCCTGCGCCTCCAGTGGCTCGGCCTCGCGTGATTCGCTGGGCGGGCGCGGCATCGGCTCGACCGAAGGCATGGGCATCTGCCACAGCTATGCCCCCGATGGCCGCTGCATCTCGCTGCTCAAATTACTGCTGACCAATTTCTGCCTGTACGAGTGCCTGTATTGCGTCAACCGCGCCTCCAGCAATGTGCCGCGCGCCCGTTTTCGGGTGGACGAGGTCGTGCGACTGACGCTGGATTTCTACAAGCGCAACTACATCGAAGGCCTTTTCCTGAGTTCAGGCATCATCCGCAGCCCCGACTACACCATGGAGCAGGTGATCGAAGTGGCCCGGCAGTTGCGTGAGGTGCATGACTTTCGCGGCTACATCCACCTCAAGACCATCCCCGATGCCAGCCCTGAATTGCTGGACCGTGCCGGTCGCTACGCGGACCGCCTGAGCATCAACATCGAGATGCCCACGCCGCAAGGCTTGCAGCAATTGGCGCCCGAGAAAGACAACGCCGCCATACAGCGGTCCATGGCGCGCATCAAGATCCGCATCGAGCACGCGAAGGAAGAGGCCCGCCCGCAATCCGCGCGATCCATGCCCTCGGTGGCCACAGCCATGGCGCGCCCGGCGCTGGTTCGCCGGGCCACCCCGCCGCGGTTCGCGCCCGGCGGGCAGAGCACACAGATGATCGTGGGCGCCGATGCCACGGACGACCGCACCATCCTGGCCACCAGTGCCTCGCTGTATGGCACCCATCAGCTGCGGCGGGTGTATTACTCGGCCTTCAGCCCCATCCCCGATGCGGCCAGCGCCCTGCCCCTCAAAGCCCCGCCTTTGGTGCGCGAGCACCGCCTCTACCAAGCGGACTGGCTGATGCGCTTCTACGGCTTTGCTGCCAGCGAGATCGTGCCCGGTAACGGCGGTGCCGCCAGCCCAGACAATGGCATGCTGGCCCTGGACATCGACCCAAAACTGGCCTGGGCGCTGGCGCATCGAGATCAATTCCCGGTGGACGTGAACCGCGCGCCACGCGAGATGCTGCTGCGCGTGCCCGGACTGGGCGTCAAGACGGTCGACCGGCTGCTGCAAGCGCGCTTGGCCAGGCAGGTGCACCTCGATGACCTGCGCCGGCTGCATGTGCCTTTGCGCAAGGTGCTGCCTTTCGTGTCTGCTCTGGGCCACCACCCTGCCCGCACTCTGGATGCCGCCGACCTGGAGCGCAGCCTGCGACCGGCGCCGGTTCAGGGCGGTTTGTTCGATGTCACTCACGCGGCCTGACTCGCACAAGCATCTGTCTGTGGTCACCATGTCGAGTACCCCGCCCCCCATCACCATCACCCTCGCTCATGAGACCGACTGGCCCGGTTTTCGCGCGTCGGCTCGCATGCTGCTGAGCCAGGGTTTGCCGCCGACACAGGTGTTTTGGCAGGTCACAGCAAGCACATCAGCGGGCCAGGATCACATCGAACAAACAGGCGATCTGTTTGGCGAGCCGCCCGCCGAGTCTCATGCAGGCGCCAGCCCGCCTCAAGGCAGTCTGGCACCCAACTCCGCCACTGGCTTCAAGCTGGACGTGCCACCGCAATTCATCGAGCAATGCACCAACGTGATCCTGCACGCCGATCCGCAGCGCTTCACCCTGCTCTATCGGCTGCTGTGGAAACACGCGCATCAAGCCAACTTTCGGCATGAAGTGCTGGATGTGGACGCCACCCGGGCCCGCCTGATGCACAACGCGGTGCGACGCGACCTCCACAAGATGAAGGCTTTCGTGCGTTTCCGAGAATTGCCGGGCGAACGCTTCGTGGCCTGGTTCGAGCCCGAGCACCACATCGTCGAAGCCGTTGCGCCTTTTTTCGTGGGCCGGTTCACGGCCATGCGCTGGGCCATCATCACGCCGCGCGGCAGCATTGCCTGGGATGGGCACACGTTGGAACACGGCCCAGCGTTCAAACACCGACCGCCCGATGACAGCGAGGATGCGCATGAGGGGCTGTGGCTCACGTATTACGCCAACATCTTCAACCCGGCCAGGCTGAAGATGCGCACCATGCAAAAGGAGATGCCCAAGAAGTATTGGCGCAACTTGCCAGAAGCCAGCCTGATCGAACCGTTGGCGCAGCAGGCCTGGGCGCGAAGCGGCGAGATGATTGAACGCTCGCATCGGACGACACGACCGACCGTTGAGGACCATGAAAGCTGAAAAGCAAAAAGCCACCGCAAGGGTGGCTTGATGTCCAAAGTGCTTGTTGCACCTGGAAAATTTGGTGGGCCCCGACAGATTCGAACTGTCGACCAACGGATTAAGAGTCCGCTGCTCTACCAACTGAGCTAGGAGCCCGATCTCGCAATTGCTTGCAATCTCATTGCCTCGATCTTTCAATCTCAGCGAAGAATCGAATTCTACACCATTTTTCAGCTTGAATTCAGATTCTTGGTGGGTCGAGCGAGACTCGAACTCGCGACCAACGGATTAAAAGTCCGCTGCTCTACCGACTGAGCTATCGACCCGGTAAGCCCAAGATTATAGCTCGGTTTTGGCGATTTTTTCGATCAGTCGATTGATCAAGGCTGCCGAAGCCACCATGCCGAAAGTGGCCGTCACGTTCACGGACGAGCCATAGCCGTGGCAATTGAGGCTGCCGTCACTGGCTGACTCGCCCACCTCGCACGCTGCATCCAGGGGCGGCCGCACGGCTTCACGCGAGAACACGCACAACAGGCCCATCGGGCCCTTGCGCGCGCCCTCGTGGCGCTGTCGCAGGCGCTGTCGCACACTGGCCAACAAGGGATCGTGCGTCACCTCGCCCAGGTCGGCCAACTCGACCGCCTGCGGCAAAACCTTGCCCCCGGCAGCGCCCACAGCCACCACCGTCACGCCCAGGGCCAGCCCCCAGGCAGCCAAAGCAGCCTTGGCGCGCACCTGGTCGCAGCAGTCGATCACACCATCCAGCGGCTGGGCGCCCAGCAAGACCGCCACGTTCTCTTCATCGACGAATTCTTCGACCCCATGGACCTCGCAGCCCGGGTGGATCAAGGCAATGCGCTCGGCCAGGGCCTGCACCTTGGCCTGCCCCACCGTGGACGTCACTGCCTGCACCTGTCGGTTGATGTTGGACTCGGCCACATGGTCAAGGTCGATCAGGGTGAGCGATGCGACGCCACTGCGGGCCAGCGCCTCGGCCGCCCAAGAGCCGACGCCGCCGACGCCGACCACGGCCAGCCGGGCTGAGCGAATGCGTTCATAAGCCGCCACACCGTGCAAGCGGCGCAGGCCACCGAAACGGCGTTCCAGGTCGGCCGTTTCCTGGCCCTCGCTCACCACCATCAACCGCGCGCCTTGGTGTTGGTGGCGGCCAGGCGCTCACGGGCCACCTGGGCCGCTTCGGAGTCCGGATAGTTTTTGATCAGGTCATCAAGGGCCTTGCGCGCTGCCTTGGTTTCCTTGATCTCGGCGTGGCAATTGGCAATCGACAACAGGGCCTCGGGCGCACGCATGTGCTGAGGCGCATCGCTGAGCAACTGCTTGAAGACGGTGATGGCCTCCTTGTACTCGCGCAGGCCATAGCGGGCATTGCCCATCCAGTACAGCACCGACTCGCGGTAGCCCGTGGCGGGGTACTTCTTCATGAAGGCCGTGAAACCTGCCAGTCCGCCCGCAAAATCGGCCTGGCGCATCTTGGCCAGCGCGTCTTCAAACTCGCGCTTTTCGTCCTGATCGACCTGGATGGTCTTGCCATCGATGCTCACGGTCTGCGGTTCGAGCTTGCTCACGCGCGCATCGATGCCTTGTTGCAGGTCCTTTTGGCGACGCTGCACATCGGCCACATCGCGCGCGATCACCTCGTTCTGCCCGGTCTGGCGGGCCAGGTCACCGCGCAATTGCTCAAGCTGCGAATTGATGTCGAGCAGGCTGCGGCTGAGCTGGTCGATCTGTGCGCTCAAGGCCTTCAACTTGGCGTTGGTCGCCTCCTGGTCCTGCACGCGCTGCTCGCGCAGTTGAAGGATGGCGGTGCGGGCTTCATCATCGCCGAACAAGGCAGCATGGGCAGCCAGCGACGAGCCCAAACTCATCACCGCCATCGCCACAGGGCGCAAGGCCCGCAAGGCACGTGTCGACCAGTCAGGTACTGCAGTCACAACCAGGCCCTCCTTCATCATCAACGGCTCTTGAACTCGGCGCGGCGGTTCTTCGCGTAGGCCTGCTCGGTGCTGCCTTCAACGGCGGGGCGCTCCTTGCCCAGGCTGACGGCTTCCAACTGATCGGCGGACACGCCCAGCAGCGTCAAGGACTTGACAGCTGCCTCAGCGCGCTTTTGACCCAGCGCCAGGTTGTACTCGCGGCCACCGCGGTCATCGGTGTGGCCTTCAACCGTCAGGCGGCGAGACTTGGCCGCGTTCAGGGCCTTGGCATAGCCTTCGATGGTGGGCCGGAACTCTTCCTTGACCGTGTAACTGTCGTAGTCGAAGTAAATGACCTTGGCCAAGTCGGCAAAGGCTGGGCCGGTCGTGCTGGGGTCAGCCACCACAGGCGCAACGGCCGACGAGGCAGAACCCATGGACGATGAGCTGCCGGAGGACGACGAAGGCATGGGCGCCGTCGTGATCGGCGCAGGCTTGGGATCGTCGATCTTCACGGAACTGCAGCCGGCCAGCCAGGCTGCGGCGGTGATCACCGCCAGCGCCAGAACAGGTTGGCGCACTTGGGCGCGAGCAGCAGTCATCTTGAGTCCAGTTTGATCATTCATGATTAGAGGCTCCATTGATTCATTGACGGGCGGCCTGGTACGGCCCCCAAACAGGTTCACGGACATCGGCTTGAGGCGTGGACAAGATGGCCTTGATGCGGCCATCGATCGAGGTGGTGGTCAGCACGTCGCGGCCCTTGGACCGGGTCGCATAGACGATCAGGCGGCTGTTGGGCGCAAAGCTCGGGCTCTCGTCATCGTTGGTGTCGGTCAAGGCCTTCACGTCGCCCGATGCCAAGTCCATCAGGTGCACACGAAATCCGCCAGCAACTTGGCTGATGTAGGTCATCCACTTGCCATCGGGGCTGAGGCTGGGGCTGATGTTGTAAGCGCCATTGAAAGTCACGCGCACCGGGTTGCCGCCGGCCACGGCCAAGCGGTAGATCTGCGGGCCGCCGCCACGGTCGCTGACGAAGTAGACGTTGGCACCATCGGGCGACCAGGTGGCCTCGGTGTCGATGGAGGAGGAGCTGGTCAGCTTGCGCGCACCTTCCCCGTCTGCCCCCATCATGTACAGCTGGGAGACGCCATCGCGGCTGAGCGTGACGATCAGGCGTTTGCCATCGGGCGACCAGGCCGGTGCGCTGTTGGAGCCTTTGAAGCTGGCCACCAGGGCGCGCTTGCCAGTGGACACGTCCTGCGTGACCACCACGGCCTTGCCGCCTTCGAAGCTCACATAGGCCAGGCGCCGACCATCGGATGCCCAGGCGGGCGAGATGATGGGGTGGGCGCTGGTCAAGGCAGCTTGCGCGCCTTCACCGTCGGCATCGGCCACCAGCAGCGTGTACTTGGGGCCGACCTTGCTGACATAGGCGATGCGGGTGGCGAAGGCGCCCTTGTCGCCAGTGAACTTCTCGTACAGGTCATCGGCGATGCGGTGCGCAGCCAAGCGCAGATCAGCCTGCGGCACGACCAGGCTCTGGCCGCCCAAGTCCTTGGCCTTGAGCGCATCCCAGATGCGGTAGCGCACGTCGTAGCGGCCATCGGCCAGCACAGTGACCGAGCCGGCCAGCAAGGCATCGACGCTCTTGGCGCGCCAGTCCGACAGCGCGGGACGCGCGTTCTCGTCCAGTTTGTCGGCCGAGCCATCGACCGGTTTGAACAGGCCGCTGCGCTCCAGATCGGCTCGGATGATGTTGGACAAGGCCTGCGGCGAGCGCGATTCATCGCGGAACTTCGCGATGGCCACGGGGATTTGCGTCGCGCCCACGCCGCTGATCTCAACGCGGAACTGGGCCTGGGCCACGCCGGGTGCGACCACCCCGGCTGCAGCCAGCATCAAACCACCGGCACCACCCATCAGATGACGGCGGTGATGGAAAAAACGCTGCTTGATCAGATTCATCGGAGGTGCGGTGGCAAAAGCCATGAACTGCGTGGGAAGTGGAATGCTAACGGAGCCCGGAGGTTCACATGTTTACAAAAGAACAATGTCGTACTGCTCAGGGGACATTGAAGGTTCAGTCTGCAATGAAATGGGTTTGCCGACGAAATCGCTGAGCCCGGCCAGGTGCTGGCTTTCTTCGTCGAGCATCATCTCGACCACTGCGGCACTGGCCACCACACGGAACTCGCGCGGGTTGAACTGGCGGGCCTCGCGCAGGATCTCGCGCAGGATGTTGTAGCAGACGGTGCGCGCAGTCTTGACCTGGCCCCGGCCTTCGCAAGTCGGGCAAGGCTGGCACAGCATGTGCGCCAGCGATTCCCGGGTGCGCTTGCGCGTCATCTCGACCAGACCCAGGGCCGAGAAGCCATTGAGCGTGCTCTTGGTGCGGTCGCGCGCCAATTGTTTGCGCAACTCGCCCAGCACGCTTTCGCGGTGCTCTTCACGTGCCATGTCGATGAAGTCGATGATGATGATGCCGCCCAGGTTACGCAAACGCAGTTGCCGCGCGATGGACTGGGCCGCCTCCAGGTTGGTCTTGAAAATGGTGTCGTCGAAATTGCGCGCACCCACATAACCGCCGGTGTTGACATCGATGGTCGTCAGGGCCTCGGTCTGGTCGATGATGAGGTAGCCACCGGACTTGAGGTCGACGCGGCGGGCCAGCGCGCGTTCGATCTCCTGGTCGATGTTGGACAGATCGAAAATGGGCCGCTCGCCACGGTAGAGCGACAGCTTGCCCACGGCCGAGGGTGTGTACTCCTGCCCAAAGGCTTGCAGCGATTCGAACTGCACCTGGGAGTCGATGCGGATGGCAACGGTATGGTCGTTGACCAGGTCGCGCAGCACGCGTTGGGCCAGGGTCAACTCCTGATAGAGGATGGTGCCGGGCGGCACCTTCAGGCTCTGGGCGCGGATGATGCCCCAGGTCTTGCGCAGGTAGGCGATGTCGGCGGCCAGTTCTGCGTCGCTGGCTTCCTCGGCGTTGGTGCGCAGGATGTAGCCGCCAGCCGGCCGGCCATCAGCCGCGGCCGCCTCTTGCGTGAGGCGCTGCATGCGCTCGCGAAGCTGGTCGCGCTGTTCGCTGGAGCCGATTTTCTGGGACACGCCAATGTGGTCGTCTTGCGGCAGGTAAACCAGCATGCGCCCTGCCACGCTGACCTGCGATGACAAGCGGGCGCCCTTGGTGCCGATGGGGTCCTTGATGACCTGCACCATCAGAGATTGGCCCTCGTGCAGGCGCTTCTCGATCGGCAGCGGGTTGTCGCTGGAGCGTCCGCCCCGGTTGCCGTGGTCCTCGCGGTGCAGGTCGGCCACGTGCAGGAAGGCCGCTCGCTCCAGGCCGACGTCGATGAAGGCCGATTGCATGCCGGGCAGCACGCGCACCACCTTGCCGCTGTAGATGTTGCCCACCAGGCCGCGCTCCAGCGTGCGCTCGACAATGAGCTCCTGCACGGCGCCACCTTCGACGATGGCCACGCGGGTTTCCTGAGGCGTCCAATTGACGAGGATGTCTTGCGTCGATGAGCTCATGGCTTGTGGGGGATCGCTTGAGGCTCGGCGGGCAGGCGCCGCAAAGCCGTGTTATTCAGGATGTGCAGGCCGCGCTGGCCTTGCCGGGCCGACTGCCACAGGCCCAAAGCCACTTGGCGAACGTGCACGGGCTTGTAGGCGGCGGGCGTAAGGAAGGACAGATGCTGGCCAATGAGCTCGCCAAGGCGAACCTCGGTGCGATCGCCAACCAGCAGGGATGGCCGCGCGAAGGTCAAGGCCTCGAAATGCAACGCCTTCAGGGCGTCTTCGAGCTCGCCCTTGACGCGGCTGTAGAACACGCGGGATCGGGCATCGGCGCCCAGCGCGCTGACCAACAGGTAGTGCTTGACGCCCTGGGCCTTGGCCAACTTGGCCAGCGTCAACGGATGCTCGAAATCGACCTGGCGAAAGGCCGCCTGCGAGCCCGCGACCTTGATGGTGGTGCCCAAGGCGCAGAACACCGCATCGACATCGAACCAGTCGGCATGCGCTGGCAGTTGATCGAACGGCGTCACCAGGATCTTGAGCTTGAGCCAGTGGACGACCATGGCCGGATCTGGCACCAAGTCAGCAGCGCTCATGGCTCGGCGAACCAGCACGCGCACCTCAGTGACCAAAGGATCTTTGAGCAAGAGGCGCAGGCATTGCTGACCGACCAGGCCCGTGGCGCCGACCAGCAGGACGCGGCTGACCTCGGGCAAAGTGGTGTCGGCAGGGGTGGGCATCTTGATCAGGACCTTTCCTTGCAGGGCGTCATCATCAGAAATGCCAGCCCAGCGGCTTGAGCAACTGGGCCGTCTCGAAAGCGGGCAGCCCCATGATGCCACTGTAGCTGCCATCGATCTTGACCATCCAGGCCGCGGCCTGGCTCTGGATCGCATAAGCGCCGGCCTTGCCCATGGGCTCGCCACTGGCCACGTAGCGCTCGATCTCGTCGTCATCGAGCGCTCGCCAAGTCACGGCAGAGTCGGACACGAGCAAACGACCATCGACGGCCACCGCCGTGAGCACTCGGTGCGTCTGGCCTGAGAGCAATTGGAGGATGCGGCGCGCGTCATCGGCATCACGCGGCTTGCCCAGGATCTGCGAGCCCAAAGCCACGGTGGTGTCGGCGCACAGGATGGGCGCCTCAGGCAGATCAGCCTGAACGAGCCGACGGCGCAGGAGGCGCTCATGCGCAGCCTGCCACTTGGCCAGGGTCACGCGGCGCACGTAGTCATCGGGGGACTCGCCCGCGCGCTCAGCCTCAAGGCTTTCGGCATCTTCGTGCGAATCGGGCAGCAGCAACTCGTGGCGCACGCCGATCTGATCGAGCAACTGGCGCCGACGCGGGCTCTGGGATGCGAGGTAGATGAACTTCTTGATCAAACCAGCCCCTGTAGGCGGGCGGCGAGCAACAGCGCTCAGGCCCGGTGGTAGGGATGATTGTGGCGCAAGGACCAGGCGCGGTAGAGCTGCTCCAGCAGCAAGACCCTGGCCAGGGCATGCGGCAGGGTCATGTCGGACAGGCGGATGGCCTCGTCGGCCGTCTGCTTGAAAGCCTGGTCGATGCCGTCGGCACCGCCGATGACGAGCGCCACGTCGCGCCCGTCGTTGAGCCAGGCCTCGGTGCGCTCGGCCAGGGCCACGCTGGTCAGGCGGGTGCCGCGTTCATCGAGGATGACGCGGCGCACGCCCCGCTCGATGGCCGCCTCCATGCGCGCCGCTTCGAGCTGCATGATGACGGGCACCGGCTTGCCTTCGCGCGGCTCGGCCTTGAGGGCCTTGACTTCCACGCGCCAATCGGGCGGAAAGCGCTTGAGGTAGTCCTCGCAGGCCGTGTTGGCCCAATCGGGCAGCTTTTGCCCGATGGTGACCAGACTGATCTTCATCGTTGACGAGAAGAGTCAGCTCAACGCGAGGTCTTGCGGGCAGGCGCCTTCTTGGCGGCGACCTTGCGACCAACGATTTTCTTGGCGGCCACGGAGCGTGTGGTCGGTGCGGAACGCGGTGCTGCCGTCTTGACAGCAGGCGCCTTCTTGCGCACCGGTGGTGCGTTCACCACCACCTTGGTCGGTTTGACCGGGGCGGAGACCTTGCGGGCAGGTGCCTTCTTGGCAGCGACCTTCTTGCCAGCTACCGTTTTCACAGCAGCAGACTTGACGGCCACGGCTTTCTTGGCCACAGCCTTGCTCTCAGCCGCGTGGTAAGACGCTGCCGACTTGCCAGCCACCACCTTGGTCGCCGCAGTCTTCTTGGCGGCCACGGCCTTCTTGGCGGCGGTCACCTTGGGCGCATTTCTGCGAACGGCAGGTGCGTCAGTCGTCTTCTTGGCGGCGGTGCGGCGGATCGGCGTCGTGGTCGCGGTCTTTTGAGCAGCAGTGGACTTGCCCGATGCCTTTTTGGGCTTGACGGGCGCATCGTCTTCGTCGGGCTCAGAAGCTTTGACCAGGCGGGTATTGGCCGCCTTGAGCTTGATGGCCACTGGCTTTTCGCCCCAGATCTCTTCGAGCTGGTAGTACTCGCGGATGGCGGGCTGCATCACGTGAACGACGGCCGCGGCGCAGTCGACGATGATCCACTCGCCATTGCCCTCGCCTTCAGTGCGCATGACCTGAAAGCCTGCCGAGCGCACGGCATCGCGCACGCTGGCGGCCAGGGCCTTGGTCTGGCGGTTGGAGGTGCCCGAGGCAATCACCACCCGCTCGAACAGCGGCGAGAGGTGTTCGGTGTTGAACACCACGATGTCTTGAGCCTTGACGTCTTCGAGGCCGTCGACGATGGCGCGTTGGAGTTTACGGATGTCCATTCAGCGAGGGTTGCCCGGGTGGGCATAGAGTTGATGGGTGGCAATATAGCCTGCCACGGCGTTTGACACCATGGCCGGCACGAGGGAGAAGACATC
>CANBUA010000094.1 GCA_947372535.1 Burkholderiales bacterium | reverse complement strand
CAATGCATGGTCATCCAGCAACGGGGATTCAAGGGTGTTGTTCATGGGTGATCTCCGGCAGCTTTGGGATGGTCGTGGACGGGATTGCGTTTGAGCCACAAGCGCAAGGCCTGCCAATGGATGGCGCCGACGATTTGTGCGGTCATCAGCGGGTAGCGCCACAGCACGCGGCTCAGCGATGCCGCCGTCAAGGGCTGGCGCGCCAGGCTCAGGTCAGCATCGAATTGGCGCTGGCCGTCTTGCAGCACGGCCATGTGCACGTGCAGGTCGTCGCCCGGCAAGGTGAAGCGCCAGTCGTAGTCGCAGCGCATGGGCATGAAGGGCGAGACGTGGAAGGCCTTGTCGAAGGCCCAATGCAAGGCGCGGCCGTGGCGCTGGGCGGTCTCGATCGGCAGCACATAGGCGTGGCGTTCTTTCCAGGGCGTGTTCGTGATCTCGGCGACGATGCAGTCCAGCTCGACGCCATCAGGCGCCATGCAGTAGTAGAAGCTGACCGGGTTGAAGACGAAGCCGCCGTAGCGCAGGTGGGTCAGCAGGCGGATGGGGCCGCTGGGACGGCGGCCCAGGGCGCGCTCGGCGCGGTCGCGGACGGCCTCTGTCAAGGGGCGGTCTGGCGCTCCGAGGTAGTCGCTGCGGCGAAACTCGGCCAGGTTGCGGCGGTTCACTGACCAGAAGCGATGAGTCTCGAACACCTGCTCGATTTCGTCGAGGTCCAGGTAGAGCTGGACCATGCGGTAGCTGAAGGCGTGCGGGTGAGGCGCATGCCGATGATGCCGGACCGTGCCTTCGTAGACGGCGCTGGCCCCAGGCCGCGTGCCGCTTGATGACTGATCGGGCGTGCTGCGGGTCATGCGGCCAGCTCCGCTTTCTGCCGCACCTGCCAGGTGCTGGTGGACACAGCGGCCTTGGGTGGCCAGGCCACGCCCAGGGCCTGCGCAACTTCCACGGCGCTGCGCATGCCATCTTCGTGGAAGCCCCAGCCCCAGTAGGCGCCAGCGAACCAGGTGCGCCGCTGGCCCTGGATCTCGGCCTTGCGTGCCTGCGCAGCCACCGAGGCATGGGTGTAGAGCGGGTGGTGATAGGCCATGCGTTTGAGCACCTTGGACGGGTCAATCGAGTCTGTGCCGTTGAGGGTGACGATCAGCGGCTGAGGCGCGTCCAGGTTTTGCAGCAGGTTCATGCAGTAGCTCACCGTGCAGGCCTGGGTGGGCGAGCGTGGCAGCAGCGCATTCCAGGCGGCCCAGGCCTTGCGGTGGCGGGGCAGCATGTTTTCATCCGTGTGCAGCACGGTGTCGTTGTACTGGTAGCTCATGGCGCTGAGCACCTCGAACTCATTGGTGTCGGCATCCATCAGCATCGACAAGGCCTGGTCGCCATGGCAGGCCATCACCACGTGGTCGAAGTGCTCTGCCCCCGCAGCGGTGAAGACATCGACGCCCTGGTTGCCGCGTCGCACCGACCACACGGGGCTGTTCAAGCGCTCACGCACGGTCCAGCAGGCACGCATGGCGCGGATGTAGCTGGACGAGCCGCCACGCACCACGCGCCACTGCGGCCGGTCGGCCACTTGCAGCATCTGGTGGTTGGCCATGAACTGCACCAGGTACTTGGCAGGAAAGGCCAGGATCTGGTCCGAGGGTGAGGACCACAGGGCCGAGGCCATGGGCAGCAGGTGCTCGTCGCGGAAGGCCTCGCCATGACCCTGCTCGATGAGGTAGTCGCCCAAGGTTGGGCCGGCGCCGGGCAGGTCGAGCAAGGCTGGGGCCTCTCGGTAAAAGCGCAGGATGTCGCGCACCATGCCCAGGAAGCGCGGCGAGACCAGGTTGCGGCGCTGGCAGAACAGGGTGTCCAGGTTGGCGGCGTTGTACTCCAGGCCGCTGGCCTCATTGCGCACCGAGAAGCTCATGGTGGTCGCCTGCGAGGCCACACCCAACTCGTCGAACAGCCGGTTGAGCAAGGGGTAGTGCGCCGGGTTATGCACGATGAAACCGGTGTCCACCGCGTATTGCTTGCCTTGCAACTCGATGTCGTGGGTGTGCGTGTGACCACCGAGGTAGTCGTTGGCCTCGAACAGGGTGACGTCGTGCTGGCGTGACAGCAGCCAGGCCGAGGCCAAACCTGAAATGCCCGATCCAATGATGGCGATGCGCATGCTGACTTATCCCTTCTTGGCTTTGTCCATGACCCAGGCGGGCACGAGCTTGAGCTCACGCACCAGGCCCAAGGCGGCCAGGAGGCGCAGGCCGTAATAGGTGATGTCCATCTCCCACCAGCGAAAGCCCTGGCGGGCCGAGCCGGGGAAGAAGTGATGGTTGTTGTGCCAGCCTTCGCCAAAGGTGATCAGCGCCAGCCAGGGGTTGTTGCGGCTGTCGTCACGCGTCTCGAAGCGGCGGCTGCCAAAGCGGTGGGCCAGCGAGTTGATCGTCACGGTGGCGTGGAACAGCACCGTGGTCGAGATGAAAAATCCCCAGACCAGCATCTGCCAGCCATTGGTGCCCAGGCCTGGCGCGTGGCGGTGCAGCGCCTGGCCGATGAAGAACAGTGCCACGGCCAGCAGCACGGGCATCAAGGTGTCGAAGCGGTCCAGCCAACGCAACTCGGGGAACTTGGCCAGGTCGGGGATGCGGCCCAAATCGGTGGCAAAGGCCTGGGGCGTGAGGAACCAGCCGGCATGGCTGCGCCAGAACCCATGCTGGCCGGGCGAGTGCAAATCGGCGGGCGTGTCGGCATGGCGGTGGTGGCTTCGGTGGTGCGCAGCCCACCACAAGGGGCCGCGCTGGGCGCTGGCTGCGCCGATGGCCGCAAAGATGAACTGCACGGTCCGCGAGGTCTGGAAGGTGCGGTGCGAAAAGTAGCGGTGGTAAAAGCCGGTGATGGCGAACATGCGCAGGGCATAGAGCGCCACGGCCACCCCCACCGCGATGGGCGAGACACCCACCCACCACACTGCCAGGCAGGCCAGGTGCATGGCGATGAAGGGCAGGGCGCGCAGCCAGTCGATGCGGTCGGCTCCTGGGCCGGTGACAGCGGGGGCAGCCGTGTCCACCCAGCGGCGCAGGGCGTCGAGCCAGGATGGCTTGACGGTGGAGGGGGTGTTCATCGCGGGGCGTCCTCGATACAAGGCTTGGATGTCAGGGGGCGCGTGGCGGCTTGCGCGATGTCCGCGGCCAAGGGTGAGTCCATGCGCTGCTGAAGCGGGAAGATGATGCGCACGTCCAACGGGCGCCCTTGCCTATCGCGGATGGTGCCTGGGCCTTGAAACTCGACCAGGCGACTGCCGTCACGCTCATAAGCCAGGTCAATGTTGGGCAGGGCAAAGCCGTACCAGGCGTTCAGCTTCATGCGCAGGCGCCGCACGGATCGGCCATCGACCACGGCATCGCGCGCATCGGCGATCTTGAAGTCGAGGTAATCCTTGCGGCTGGGGATGAGGAAAGGCACTTTGACGGACGCGCCGCCCGACAAGGCCGACCAGTGCCCGCGCACGAACGCATCGAAGCCGGCGTCGATCACGGCGCCGGGCGGCATGGTCAAGGTTTGGGTTTCCAGAGGGGCTTTTTCGCCGGACTGCACATAGACCTCGCGTTGGGCACCCTGGCTTCGGACGCCTTCGCGGTAACCATCGCGGGCATCCTGAAAATCGAAATCCGGCACCTCGGCGCTGGGCACTTCGCGCAAAAGCTTGCGTGCAAACGGCACGCCATTCGGGCAACTGTAAAGCACGAGGTGCTGCCAGGATTGCTTGTCCTGGTAACGCCAGTGGATTTCTCGGTAGAGCAGGCGGCCATCCTGACGCGCATGCGCCAGGCCTTCATAACGCTCGCTGCCATCACCACGTTCTGCAGCGCCTGCGCTCAAGGCGACCAGGCACAGGCTGCCAACCAGCATGCGTGGCAGGCGCCATCTGACCATGGTGGCCAGCGGCAGAGGAGGTAGGCAATGCGTCTTCATGTCCAAACTTACGCGGCTCGCGCTGATCTGGATGCAAAAACCACAGCATTTCATCTCGAAAAACGCACAGTCGGCAGTCCCTGACGCCTGGCATCGGCGCCGTCCTACAGCTTTCCCGGTCGATACCGTTGACAGTCACACCTCAAGACGTCCATCCCCCAGAAGAGGCTTTCCATGCTGACGAGTACCCGTTCTCTTGCCCTGACCGCCCTGGCCCTGGCCAGCTCCCTGGCCTGGGCCGATGCCACGTTGTCGGTGTCGGCCGGCATGGGGCCCAATCCCACCCTGCCCAAACCTGAAAAATCGCTCCTGCCCACGGTGCTGATCGCCCCGGCCAAAGGCTGGTCCGCCGATGGCAAACCCGTGGCGGCGCCCGGTCTGGCTGTCACCCGCCTGGCCGATGGCCTGATGCACCCGCGTTGGGTCTACACCCTGCCCAATGGCGACGTGCTGGTGGCCGAAACCGATGCGCCCCCCAAGCCTGAAGACAGCAAGGGCATCAAGGGATGGCTGACCAAGAAGATCCAGCAGAAGGCCGGCTCGGGCACCAGCAGCAGCGCCAACCGCATCACCTTATTGCGCGACACGGATGGCGACGGTGTGGCCGATGTGCGCACCGTGTTCCTCAAGAACCTGAACTCGCCGTTTGGCATGGCCTTGATCGGTGACAACTTCTATGTGGCCAACACCGATGCCATCGTGCGCTTTCCCTACAAGACCGGGCAGACCGAGGTCATCCAGCCTGCGGTCAAGCTGACGGACCTGCCGGGCGGCCCCATCAATCACCACTGGACCAAGAACATCATCGCCAGTGCCGATGGCAGCAAGCTCTACGCCACGGTGGGCTCCAACAGCAATGTGGCCGAGAACGGCATCGAGGCAGAAGAAGGTCGCGCCGCCATCTGGGAAGTCGATGTCAAGACGGGCAAAAAGCGGATCTTTGCCTCCGGCATTCGCAACCCCAACGGCATGGGCTGGGAGCCGACCTCCAAGGCGCTGTGGACCACGGTCAACGAACGCGATGAACTGGGCAGCGACCTGGTGCCCGATTACATGACCTCGGTCAAGGACGGTGCCTTCTACGGCTGGCCGTACAGCTACTACGGCGGCCATGTGGACGACCGCGTCAAACCCCAGCGGCCCGACCTGGTGGCCAAGGCCATCTCGCCTGATTACGCCCTGGGCCCGCACACGGCCTCGCTGGGTCTGGTATTCGCCAAGGGGGAAGGCTTGCCCGAGGCCTTCCGCAAGGGCGTGTTCATCGGCCAGCATGGTTCCTGGAACCGCAAACCCCGCAGTGGCTACAAGGTGATCTTCGTGCCCTTCGTCGCCGGCAAGCCGCAAGGCGATGCGGTGGATGTGTTGACCGGCTTCGTCAATGATGACGGACAGGCACTGGGCCGGCCAGTGGGCGTGGACATCGACCAGCGTGGTGGCCTGCTGGTGGCCGACGACGTGGGCGGCATCGTGTGGCGTGTGGCTTCGGTCGATGCCAAGGCTGCTGCGTCAAGCAGCGCCGCCAGCGGCGTCAAACCGGCCAAGAAGGCCGACACCGCCAAGAAGCACTGAGGCCAGTTCGGCAGGGCGACTTAAACGTCGCCTTGTTGGGCGATCCGCCGCATGGCTTGGCTCAGGCCTTGGCGGCAGGTCCAGTAGTCGGCCCATGGGTCGGTGCTGGCAAAGGACAGGTAGTCGCGTGCGTGAGCGATGGTCCATTGGTCACTGCTTTTGACGTCTTTCAACTGCTCCCAGGCGATCGGCATGGACACCCCCAGGCCGGGCCGCGAGCGTGCCGAGAAGGCCGCCACCGTGGTCTGCCCTTCGCCATTGCGCAGGTAGTCGGCAAAGATGCGGCCTTCGCGGTTCTTGGGGCCGCTCTTGGCCACGAAGCGCGAGGGAATGGTGCGGGCCAGGTGATCGACCACGGCATGGGAGAAATCCTTCACAGGTGCCCAACCCAACCTGGCCGCGATGGGCACCACCACGTGCAGGCCTTTGCCGCCGCTGGTCTTGAGCCAACTTTTGAGCCCCAGTTCATCGAGCAAGGCCTTGACCAGCGTGGCCGATTCCTGCACGTGCTGCCAGGTCACGCCGGCGCCCGGGTCCAGGTCGAAGATGAGCCGGTCGGGCTTGTCCAGGTGTCGGGTCGTGGCGTTCCAGGTATGAAACTCCAGCACGTTCATCTGTGCAGCCTGCACCAGGGCGGTTTCGGTCGTCACCTCGAGCAGGGCCTCGTGGCCGGGCCACAGGCTGGCATCCAGTTCTTTGACATCGGGGATGAGCCGGCGGTCGGCGTGTTTTTGGAAGAAGGTCTCGCCATCCACGCCTTCCGGCGCACGCACCAGCGAGACGGGGCGCGCTTTCAGGTGGGGCAGCATGCGCTCGGCGATGCTGGCGTAATACCGCGCCACGTCGAGCTTGCGAAGCCCGCTGCTGGGGTCGATGATGCGCTCGGCATGGCTGACCCTGACCGAGCCGACATGTCCCTCGGTTTCGGCCTTGCCGTGCGTGGCCTGGGCCTTGGCCGTGCGCTTTTGAGGCCTTTGGATGGACACGGCGTGCTCCCTCACGATCTGGCTGGCGGGTTTGTCGGCCCGCAAGCCTTGGAATGACGCGTGGCGGATGCGGCCATCGGGCGTCCATTCGCCAAAGTTCACTTCGGCCACCAGTTGCGGCTTGACCCAATGCTCGATGCCTTCGGCCCGCGTGGTCCACCGGCCTCGCTTGGGTGGCTCAATGCCGGCGGGGGGCTCGGACACTTCAAGGGCCAGCATGCGCTGGTGCAGGTCCTTGCGCGCTTTGCTGTCCCAGCCGGTGCCGACATTGCCGGCATAACTCAAGGCGCCACGCTCATCGTGGTAGCCCAGCAGCAGGCTGCCGAAGTCGTGCGCGCTGTTACTGCGTTCGGTGAAACCGATGATGATGAATTCCTGGCGTTTGGCGCACTTGAGTTTGAGCCAGTCTTCGCTGCGTCCGCAGGTGTAGGGCGAATCTGCCCGCTTGGCCATCAGGCCCTCCAGGCCGGCGTTGCAGGCGCCCCGCCACAGTTCCTGCGCCGGCGCGGGCAGCGATTCGCTGAATCGGATGTGCTCGAAAGCGCGGCCCTCGAACAGAGCCTGCAAGGCTGCCCGCCGCTGGCGCAACGGCAACTGCCGCAAGTCGTGGCCTTTCAAAAATGGCGCATCGAATACATACCAGATCAACTGGCTGGTGCGTGAGGCATCAAAGGCATTTTGCAAGGCGTTGAAATCGGGCAGGCCGGTCTTGCCCAAGGCCACGACCTCGCCATCGAGCCAAGCCGAGGTCACGCCCCAGGATTCGATCTCGCGCGCCAACGCTGGCATCTTGGCGGTCCAATCATGGCCATTGCGCGTGAACAATCGGACCTTGCCTCGCGCCAGCCGGGCCAGGATGCGGTAGCCATCGAACTTGAACTCATGCAGCCAGTCGCCCGCGCCCGGCAGCCCTTTGGACAAGGTGGCCAACTGCGGGGACAAGGTCTCGGGCAGTGCGGCGCGCGGCGCTTTTTTCAAGGCGGCGGGGACGTCGTCCTCCGTATCGTCGACAGGCGCTGGCGTGGCGACTCTGGCTGTGGCGCGGTCTTCGGCCAGGCCCAGTGGACGCTGGAGGACGCTGTCGGGCAGGGCCAGGGTCACGTCGTGGTCGTCATGAGACTTGGCCCAGTCGTCGCGCTTCTTGAACAGCAGCCAGTTGTCGCGTTTGTCGCCGGGCTTGCTGATGCGCACCAGTTCCCACAGGCCTGCGAGCTTTTCGCCGTGCAACTGGAAGACCAGCTTGCCTTGTTTGAGGCCCGCATCGACCGAGCCCACCGGGGCCCAAGTACCGTGGTCCCAGACGATGACCGTGCCCGCGCCATATTGCTTCTCGGGGATGGTGCCCTCGAAGCTGCCATAGCTGACGGGGTGATCCTCGACGTGCACGGCCATGCGCTTGTCGCGCGGGTCCAGGCTCGGGCCCTTGGGTACGGCCCAGCTCAGCAACACGCCGTTGTGCTCGAGCCGGAAGTCGTAGTGCAGGTGCGAGGCCCAGTGCTTCTGGATCACGAAGCCGAGGCTTTTTCCTCGCCGGGCCTTGACGCCACGCGGCTCGGGCGTGATGTCGAAGTCGCGTTTGGCGACATAACGGTCCAAGGGGGCGTGGTCGGCGGTGCGGGCTGGGGGCATGACGTGACTCGGTCCTTGGGTTCCGCTTTCGCCGTCAGGCACGCTTGCGGGCTGCGGTCTTCTTGGGGGGGGCGGTTTTGGCCGCGGCCTTGGCCTTGTCGGCGCCACCACCCTTGCGCTGTCGCAAGCTGCTGCGCAGCAACTCGGCCAGATCGATCACGTTGGATGAGCCACCGGTTTCGACGTCCTCCAACGGCGTGACCTTTTCGGTCTTGCCGGATTTGACCTTCAAGGCGATCAGCGCGCGCAAGGCGTCGGCAAAGGTGTCTTTGTAGGCGTCGGGCTGCCAGGGCGCCGTCATCTGGCCGATGAGCTCGGCGGCCATTTTGAGCTCGGCCTCTTTGGGTTTGACCGCCTCGCCCGGGATGTTGAGCTCGTCGGGCGAGCGGATGTCGTCGGCCCAGCGGAGCAGGTCCAGCATCAGCGCAGCGCCGGTCGGCACCAGCGCGGCCAGATGCTCCTTGGTGTGCAGCACGACCCGTGCGATGCCGATCACGCCAGCCTGGTTCATGGCATCGCGCAGCAACGCGTAGACCTTGTCGCCCTTGTTGATGGACTCGAGGTAATAAGGCCGCTCCAGGTACACGAAGGACACCTCCTGGGCTTTCACGAAGGCTTCGATCTCGATGGCTTGCACGGTGCGCGGGTAGGCCTGGGCGACTTCTTCATCGCTGAGGATCACGTAGTCACCATCCTCCTGCTTGACGCCTTTGACGATGTTCTCCTTGGTGATTTCCTTGCCGGTGCGCTTGTTGACGCGCTTGTAACCCACCGGGTCCATGGTGCGTTTGTCCAGCCAATCGAAATCGATGCCTTCGGATTGAGACGCCGGGTAGAGCGCCACCGGCACGTGCACGAGGCCGAAGTTGATGGCGCCTTTCCAGATCGAGCGTGGCATGGGATTCACCTTGGAAACCTTGGGTCTGTCCATCTTGCAATCGACGTTCCCGCCAGGGGATGAGCAAGGCCGCACGCAGTCGGCAGAGCTGGTGACAAGCCTGTAAAAGTTACGCACCGAATTGCTGATGCCGAGGGCTTGTGGGGCCATCTGCCGCGGCCTCCTTCTTGCAACGTGCTTGTGGACTAACCTGCAAACGATATGGACACTTCAGACGCCACCATCAAGCGATACCTGCCCTGGCTGGTGGCCACTGCCTTGTTCATGGAACAACTGGACGCGACCATCGTCAACACGGCGATCCCGTCCATGGCCGTGAGTCTGCAAGCAACACCCTTGAGCCTCAAGGCGGTGGTCAGCAGCTACATCCTCAGCCTGGCCGTGGGCATCCCGGTCAGCGGCTGGATGGCCGATCGATTCGGCACGCGGCGCGTCTTCGGCATCGCCGTGGGCGTGTTCACGCTGGCGTCTATCTTGTGCGGCTTGTCCCTGGACGTGCCCATGCTGGTGGCTGCGCGCATCCTCCAAGGTCTGGGCGCGGCCATGATGATGCCCGTCGGCCGCCTCGCCATCATTCGAACCTTCTCCAAATCGGAGCTGCTCACAGCGATGAACTTCGTGATCATCCCGGCGCTGATCGGTCCACTGCTGGGTCCCACCGTGGGCGGGCTCATCGTGCACTGGCTGTCCTGGCGCGAGATCTTCTTCGTCAACGTGCCGGTGGGTCTGCTGGCCATGTGGCTCATCCACCGCTACATGCCCAACTACCAGGGCGAGCGTCAGCGGCCCTTGGATGTCATTGGCCTGGTGCTGTTCGGCACGGGCACGGCATTGCTGTCGTGGCTGCTGGAGATCTTCGGTGAGCACCGCATCGACCTGACTTCCGAGATGGTGCTGCTGGTGCTGTCGCTCAGCCTTCTGGGCGCCTATGTCTGGCATGCGCATGAAAAGCCGTTTCCGCTGTTGCGCCTGTCACTGTTCAAGCTGCGAACCTTCCGGGTGTCAGTGGCCGGTGGTTTCATCACGCGGCTGGGCATCGGTGGCTTGCCTTTCCTGCTGCCCTTGCTCTACCAGATCGGCCTGGGCCTGCCCGCCTGGAAATCGGGCCTGTTGATGATGCCGGCGGCCCTGGGCGCCATGGGCATGAAATTCCTGTCCTCCAGAGTGCTGGCGCGCTTTGGCTACAAGCCTGTGCTGATGGTCAACACGCTGATGATTGGCGTGACCATCGGCTTGTTCTCGCTGGTGGGCATCGGCACGCCGTTGGTGTTCATCGTGATGTTGAGCCTGGCTCAAGGCCTGTTCAACTCGCTTCAGTTCTCCAGCATGAACTCCATGGCGTACGCCGATGTCGAGACGGTCGATTCCAGCATGGCCAGCACCATCGCCAGTTCCATGCAGCAGATGTCCATGAGCTTTGGCCTGGCTTGCGGTTCGCTGATCGTGGGTTGGTACCTGGGCGACACGGCCCAATCCGATCGAATAGCCGTGATGAATGCACTACACCACGCATTCCTGACGATGGCCGGCATGACCGTGCTGTCATCCTTGACCTTCTGGACCTTGCGCCGCGGTGATGGTGACAGCGTGAGCCGAGGCAAGCACCTGACCCGACAAGCCGTGGCCGGCAAAGCCGAGGCGTGAGCCTTTTGTCAAACACCATGAACAAACACCATAGACCACCTCACAAGGCTTCCATGCGCAGTATTTCCAGATTCGACATCACCATGATGGTCAGGCGGTGCCTGTGGCTGCTGCTGCCCTGCGTGGCGCTGGCCGGCGGCTGTGCCAGCCTGCCGCCACCGGTGGCCCACGAGCCCATCCACGCATTGCCTGTGGCGCAAGCCGAAACCACCGTGCTGGGCAAGCTGTCCGCCAAGGAGTCGCAGGATGCTCGGGTCTCGGGCTTCAAGCTCCTGATCTCGGGTGAAGACGCATTGGGCACTTTGATCGCGCTGGCCGACCACGCCGAGCGCACGCTGGACCTGCAGTACTACCTCGTGCATAGCGACGGCTCCTCGCGGGCCATCATGCAGCACGTGTGGGCCGCAGCCGAGCGCGGCGTGCGCGTGCGCCTGCTGATCGATGACCTCAACACCGCTGGTCAGGATGAAGGTCTGATGCGCCTGACCCGCCATCGCAACATCGAGGTGCGTCTCTACAACCCCTTGCCCGCCGGTCGATGGCATACCGTGACGCGCATCATGGCCTCGCTCAGTGACTTCAAGCGCATCAACCACCGCATGCACAACAAGATGTTCGTGGCGGATAACTCCCTGGCCGTGACCGGTGGGCGCAACCTGGGCGATGCCTATTTCCTGCGCGACAAGGCGAGCAATTTCCTGGACATCGACGTGCTTGTCGGTGGGCCGGCTGTGCGCGCGCTGTCCACCACCTTTGATCGATTCTGGAATGATCCCCTGGCCTACCCGGTCGCTGCCGTGGCGGGCGAGCCGGCCATCGCAGCGTCTGCCTCGCCGCCTGCGGCCAGTGCGGCATCCAAGCCGGTGGCCGAGGTGCCGACATCGGCGTTCTCGCGTGGGCTTGATCAAGGCAAGCTGCCGCTGACCTGGGTGCGTGCCCGGGTGTTGGCCGACAAGCCCTCCAAGATGGACCCAGGTGCACCGCCTGAGGCTGATGAAGTCATCTACGACGACATCGACCGATTGCTGCTGTCGGCCCGGCGCGAGTTGGTGATCATCTCGCCTTACTTCGTGCCAGGCGAACACGGCATGAAGCTGTTCAAGACCCTGCGCGAGCGCGGCGTGGCGGTGCGCGTGCTCACCAACTCGCTGGCCACGACGGATGCGCCGGCGGTGCACGTGGGTTATTCGCGCTACCGGCTGGCCTTGCTGGACATGGGCGTGCAGATTCACGAACTCAAGCCCAAGTTGGGTACGTCCAAAAATGCCTCCATCGGGTCGCTGGGTTCGTCGCGTGCGTCCTTGCATGCCAAGGTATTGGTGATCGATGGCCAAGTCGCGGTGGTCGGCTCCATGAACCTGGACCCGCGCTCCAGCAAGCTCAACACCGAGATGGGCGTGGTCATGCGCAGCCCCGAGTTGGCCAGCCAGCTCATCGAGGTGTTCAACGAGGTGGCCGGCAACAGCTATGGCTTGTCGCTCAATGCCGATCACGAATTGCAATGGACCACCAAGCCGCCGGATCCCAAGCTGACGGGTCAGTACGAGCCCGATGCCAGCACCTGGCTCAAGCTCGGGTTGAAGGTGCTGGGCCCGCTGGCGCCCGATGAAATGCTTTGAGGCAGGGTGCGCGCGATGACACCGCCTCACAGCGCCAGCGCTGCCCTCGACCTGGTGGTTGCGCGGCCGGAAGGCCTGTATTGCCCGCCCGGTGACTTCTACATCGATCCCTGGAGGCCGGTGGACCGGGCCGTGATCACGCACGCACACGGCGACCATGCCCGCCGAGGCAGCACGCACTACCTGGCGGCATCGCCCTCGCAAGGGGTGCTGCGTGCCCGGCTGGGCAGCGACATCAGCCTGCAATCGCTGGCTTATGGCGAGGTGGTGCATCACCATGGCGTCAAGGTCTCGCTGCACCCGGCCGGTCATGTGCTGGGCTCGGCGCAGGTGCGCATCGAGCACGAGGGCCGTGTGTGGGTGGCCTCGGGCGATTACAAGACCGGTCCGGACGCCACCTGCCTGCCCTTCGAGCCTGTGCCTTGCCAGACCTTCATCACCGAATCGACCTTTGGCCTGCCGGTGTTCCGCTGGGCTGATCAGGCCGAGGTCTTTGCGCAGATCAATGCTTGGTGGCGGGTCAATGCCCAGGCTGGTCGGGCCTCGGTGCTCTATGCCTATGCTTTCGGCAAAGCGCAACGTGTGTTGTCCGGGCTGGACACCAGCATCGGGCCCATCGTCACGCATGGGGCCATGAACGCTTTGAACGCGGCCTACCGCCAGGAGGGTGTGGCCCTGCCCGAGACCCACAACGTGCTGGACCTGGAGCGTGCGGCCTTGTCGCAAAGCCTGGTGCTGGCGCCGCCCTCGGCACAAGGCACGACCTGGCTGCGTCGCTTCGGAGAACACAGCGATGCTTTTGCCTCGGGCTGGATGCAACTGCGCGGCATGCGTCGCCGGCGTGCGCTGGACCGGGGCTTCGTGCTCTCCGACCATGCCGACTGGCCCGGGCTGATGCAGGCCATTGGCGCCACGGGGGCCGAGCGCGTGATCGTCACGCACGGCTACGTCGAGCCGCTGGTGCGGCACCTGCAGGAGCTGGGCTTGGAGGCGGGCGCCTTCAAGACCGAGTTTGGTGATGACCAGCTGGACGAGGCCATCGAGACCAGGCTGGATGCGCCCAGCGACACGGTCGATGACGCGCTGGGCGGTGATTCAAGCGTGGCAGATGATGTGGTCGAAGGCGATCCCCCATGAAAGCCTTCTCCACCTTGTTCGCCGCCTTGGACGGCACCACCTCCACACGCGCCAAAACCCAGATCCTGGTCGATTATTTCAAGCAGGCGCCGGCGCGCGATGCCGCCTGGGCGCTTTACTTCCTCGCTGGCGGCAAGCCACGTCAATCCGTGCCCAGCAGCCTGATTCGCCTCGCTGCCTGCGAGCAAGCCCGCATCGAGTCCTGGTTGTTCGATGAGAGTTACCACATCGTGGGCGACCTGGCCGAGACCGTGGCCCTGGTGCTGCCCCCGCCCACGCACCTGAGCGATCTGCCGCTGCACGCCTGGATCGAAGAGCGCCTGTTGCCTTTGCGCGGCCAGTCGCCACTGGACCTGCAAGCGGCGCTGGCGCGCTACTGGGACGAGCTCGATACGCAAGGCCGCTTCCTGCTGACCAAGCTGATCGGCGGCGGTTTCCGCGTGGGCGTGGCCAAGCTGTTGGTGCTGCGCGCTGTGGCCGAAACCCACGGCGTGGATGCGCAACGCCTGGCCCAGCGTTTCATGGGCTACACCGACAAATCGCGCTTGCCGACCGAGCAGGCCTATCAGGCCCTGTTGAGCACTGAGCCCCAGGCCGATGCGCGTGATGCCGGCCAGCCATATCCCTTCTTCCTGGCGCACCCCCTGCAAGCACCACCCGAGTCCTTGGGTGAGCTCAGCGACTGGCAGGTCGAATGGAAGTGGGACGGCATCCGCGCGCAACTCATCCACCGGCAAGATCAAGTGTGGCTGTGGTCGCGCGGCGAGGAGCTCATCAGCGAGCGCTTCCCGGAGTTGCAGGCCCTGGGCGTCTTCCTGCCCGAAGGCACGGTGCTCGATGGCGAGGTGCTGATCTGGCGCGATGGCCAAGTGCAACCCTTCGCGCAATTGCAGACGCGCATTGGCCGCAAAAGCGTCAGCCGCAAGCTGCTGGGCGATTGCCCCGCCATCTTCATGGCCTATGACCTGATCGAGTGGGAAGGCCAGGACATGCGCGGCACGCCTCAGTGGGCGCGGCGCGCCTTGCTCGATGGCATGACCGGGCAGCTCAAAGCCGACTACCCCGATGCGCCCTTGCAGCTCTCGCCCCGGGTGGTGGAGGCTGATTGGGCCTCGCTGGCCCAATTGCGCGAACAGGCCCGTGCACGCGGTGTCGAAGGCTTCATGCTCAAGCACCCGGGCAGCCGTTATGGCACGGGCCGTACCAAAGAGGCGGGCGTCTGGTGGAAGTGGAAGATCGATCCTTTGAGCATTGACGCGGTCGTCATTTACGCCCAGCGTGGCCATGGTCGCCGTGCCAACCTTTACACCGACTTCACCTTGGCCGTGTGGGACCGCGAGGAGGTGATCGACGAGGCCACGGGCGAGCCTCAGCCGCGCCAGCTCGTGCCGTTCGCCAAGGCCTACTCTGGCCTGACCGACGAAGAGATGAATGTGGTGGATGCCCGCATCCGCCAGACCGTGACCGAGAAGTTCGGCCCTGTGCGTGCCGTCACGCCCACACTGGTGGTGGAGCTGGGCTTCGAAGGCATCCAGGCTTCGCCGCGCCACAAGTCCGGCTTGGCGGTGCGCTTTCCGCGCATGTTGCGGCTGCGCTGGGACAAGCCTGTGGCCGAGGCCGACACCCTGGCCACGCTGCGCGCTTTGCTGCCGCCAGCCTCGTTGCTGAAGTGACCGCCGTGACGCCGCAGCAATGGTTCGCGGCGCAAGGCTGGTCGCCTTTTGCGTTTCAGGCGGCGACCTGGCAGGCCATGGCGCAAGGCCGAAGCGGCCTCTTGCACGCTACCACCGGATCGGGCAAGACCTACGCCATCTGGCTGGGCGCCTTGGCGGCCTTGAA
>CANBUA010000093.1 GCA_947372535.1 Burkholderiales bacterium | reverse complement strand
CCGTCTCGTTCGATTCCTGGGTCGCATCTTGCGTCGTCGGGACCGTGACGCTGAAATGCGTCACACCGGCGGGCACGGTGATCGTGCCATCCACGGAGTTGAAGGTCACACCGTCCGTGAAGGTCGGTGTACCGACGTCGTCTGGCGATGCCGTGCCGCCACCCACCTTGAAGGCGAATGTCAGCGGCTTGTCCGACGGGTTGGACAGGTTGACGTTGTAGACCAGCGGGCTGCCTTCGGTCACGCTGTCGTCACCCGGGCCAGGCTGGCCAGGTTCAACGGACTTGATGGTCGGGGTGGCATCGTCATCGACGATCGTGCCGGTGGCGGTCACGCCGCCGATGGTCAGTGGCACGGTCTCATTGGACTCGTGGGTCGTATCTTGGGTCGTCGGGACCGTGACGCTGAAGTGCGTCACACCAGCCGGCACCGTGATCGTGCCGTCAGCCGGGTTGAAGGTCACACCGTCCGTGAAGGTCGGCGTGCCGATGTCGTCTGGCGATGCCGTGCCGCCACCCAGCTTGAACGCATAGGTGACGGGGCTGTCCGAGGAATTGCTCAGGGTGACGTTGTAGGTCAGATCGGTGCCTTCAGGCACCTTGTCGTCACCTGCCCCCGGCTGGCCAGGCTCGATGCCCGTGATCGCTGGCTTACCGTCGTCATCGACGATCGTGCCCGTGGCGGTCACGCCGCCAATGGTCACGGGCACCGTCTCATTCGATTCCTGCGTCGTGTCTTGCGTGGTTGGCACCGTGACGCTGAAGTGCGTCACACCAGCGGGCACGGTGATCGTGCCATCCACCGGGTTGAAGGTCACGCCATCCGTGAAGGTCGGCGTGCCGATGTCGTCTGGCGATGCCGTGCCGCCACCCAGCTTGAACGCGAACGTCAACGGCTTGTCTGACGGATTGCTCAGGTTGACGTTGTAGACCAGCGGGCTGCCTTCGGTCACGCTGTTGCCGTCCGGGCCAGGCTGGCCAGGTTCCACCGACTGGATGGTCGGCGTGGCGTCGTCATCGATGATCGTGCCCGTGGCGGTCACGCCACCGATGGCCAGCGGCACCGTCTCGTTGGACTCGTGCGTTGGATCTTGGGTCGTCGGGACCGTGACGCTGAAGTGCGTCACACCGGCCGGCACCGTGATCGTGCCGTCGGCCGGGTTGAAGGTCACACCATCGGTGAACACCGGCGTGCCGATGTCGTCGGCGCCAGCCGTGCCACCGCCCAGCTTGAAGGCGAACGTGACAGGCTTGTCAGACGGGTTGGACAGCTCGACGTTGTAGACCAGCGGGCTGCCTTCGGTCACGCTGTCGCCATCTGGGCCAACCTGGCCCGGTTCCACCGACTGAATGGTCGGCGCGGCATCGTCATCAACGATCGTGCCCGTGGCGGACACACCACCAATCGTCAGCGGAACGGTCTCGTTGGACTCGTCCGTGGTGTCTTGCGTGGTCGGGACCGTGACACTGAAGTGCGTCACACCGGCCGGCACGGTGATCGTGCCGTCGGCCGAATTGAAGGTCACACCATCACTGAATGTCGGCGCACTGAAGTCATCCGCCGATGCGGTGCCGCCACCCAGTTTGAAGGCATAAGTGACCGGCTTGTCCGACGGGTTGGAAAGGCTGACGACATAGACCAGGTCCGTGCCTTCAGGCACAGCATCGTCCGCCGCACCCGGGCGACCCGGCTCGATGCTGTCGATCGTCGGCTTGGGATCGTCATCGATGATCGTGCCCGTGGCAGCCACCCCACCAATGGTCAGCGGCACCGTCTCATTCGATTCCTGAGTCGTGTCCTGCGTAGTCGGATTGGTGACGGTGAAGTGACTCACGCCAGACGGCACAGTGATCGTGCCATCGGTCGGGTTGTAGGTCACGCCGTCGCTGAACGTCGGGGTGCCGTAGTCATCAACCGACGCCGTGCCGCCCCCCAAGCTGATCGCGAAGGTCACGGGCTTGTCAGCGGCATTCGACAGATTGACGGTGTAGGTGAGCGCGTTGCCTTCTTGCACCGCATCCCCGTTGGCGCCTGGCAGCCCCGGTTCCACCGAGTGGATGGTCGGAGTGGGGTCGTCATCGACGATGGTGCCCGTGGCGGTCACACCGCCGATGGTCACGGGCACGGTCTCGTTGGACTCGTGCGTGGTGTCTGGCGTGGTCGGGACCGTGACACTGAAATGGGTCACCCCGGCCGGCACGGTGATCGTGCCGTCGACCGGGTTGAAGGTCACACCGTCGGTGAAGGTCGGGGGGCCGATGTCGTCGGCGCCTGCCGTGCCCCCGCCCAGCTTGAAGGCGAACGTGACAGGCTTGTCAGACGGGTTGGACAGGTCGACGTTGTAGACCAGCGGGCTGCCTTCGGTGACGCTGTCGCCGTCCGGGCCAGCCTGGCCGGGTTCGACCGACTTGATCGTCGGCGTGGCGTCGTCGTCGAGGATGGTGCCTGTGGCGGTCACGCCATCGATCGTCAGCGGCACCGACTCATTGGACTCATGCGTGGTGTCGGGCGTCGTGGGGACCGTGACAGCGAACGTCGTCACACCGGCTGGCACGGTGATCGTGCCGTCCGCCGGGTTGAAGGTCACACCGTTGCTGAACGTGGGGGCCTCGAAGTCGTCGGCCGCAGCGGTGCCACCGCCCAGCTTGAAGGTGTAGGTGACCGGGCTGTCCGAAGGATTGCTCAGGCTGATGTTGTAGGTCAGCGGCGTGCCTTCCACAACCTTGTCGTCCACGGCAACCAAATCGCCCGGCTCGATGCCCGTGATCGTCGGCTTGCCATCGTCGTCGGCGATCGTGCCGGTGGCGGTCACGCCGCCCACGGTCAGGGGAACGGTCTCGCTCGACTCCTGCGTGGTGTCCTGGGTTGTCGGCACCGTGACACTGAAGTGCGTCACACCGGCCGGCACGGTGATGGTGCCATCGGTCGGATTGAAGGTCACGCCATCGGTGAACACCGGTGTGCCGATGTCATCGGCACCAGCTGTGCCGCCACCCACGTGGAAGTCAAAGGTCAGCGGCTTGTCGGAGGGATTGCTCAGGTTGACGTTGTAGACCAGCGGGCTGCCTTCAAGCACGCTGTCATCGCCCGTGCCCGGTTGGCCAGGCTCCACCGACTTGATGGTCGGGGCCGCGTCGTCGTCGGTGATCGTACCCGTGGCGGTCACGCCGCCGATGGTCAAGGGAACGGTCTCGCTGGACTCCTGCGTCGTGTCTGGCGTGGTCGGAACGGTGACGGTGAAGTGGGTGACACCAGCCGGCACGGTGATCGTGCCATCCACGGGGTTGAAGACCACGCCATCGCTGAACACCGGCGTGCCGATGTCGTCTTTGGCCGCCGTGCCACCGCCCACATGGAAGTCGAAAGTCAGGGGCTTGTCAGACGGGTTGCTCAGGTTGACGTTGTAAATCAGCGGGCTGCCTTCGGTCACGCTGTCATCGGCAGCGCCAGGCTTGCCGGGTTCCACGGACTGGATGGTCGGCGTCGCATCGTCATCGACGATGGTACCGGTGGCGGTCACGCCGCCAATCGTCAGGGGCAGCGTTTCGTCGGACTCGGCCGTGAGGTCCTGCTCGGTCGGCACAGTGACCGAGAAGCTGGTCACGCCAGCCGGCACGGTGATCGTGCCATCGGCCGCGTTGAAGGTCACGCCATCGCTGAACGTGGGCGCGTGCACATCATCGGCCGAAGCCGAGCCACCACCCAGGTTGAGGGCGTAGCTCACGTCATGGTCGCTCGGGTTGCTCAGCGTGACGTGGTAAACCAGATCGGTGCCTTCCGGCACCTTGTCACCCGCCGCACCCAGATCGATGGAGGCGATGGCGGGCTTGCCGTCGTCATCCACGATGTTGGCCGTGGCCGTCACATCGCCGATGGTCAGCGGCACGGTCTCAGTGGGCTCTTCCGTCGTGTCCTGCGTGGTCGGGACCGTGACGGTGAAGTGTGTGACCCCGGCGGGCACGGTGATCGTGCCGTCTGCCAGGTTGAGCGTCACGCCATCGCTGAACACCGGGGTGCCGATGTCTTCGTCGCCAGCCGTGCCACTGCCCAATTTGAAGGCGAAGGTTTCCGGCTTGTCAGACGCGTTGCTCAGGCTGACGTTGTAGACCAACGGGCTGCCTTCGGTGACGCTGTCGCCACCCGCACCAGGCTGGCCGGGCTCCACCGAGTGGATGGTCGGCGGGATGTCGTCATTCAGGATCGTGCCGGTCGTGCTCACGTCACCCACGGTGAGGGGAACGGTTTCGTCCGATTCGAGCGTGGTGTCCTGCGTGGTCGGCACCGTCACGGTGAAGTTGGTCACACCGGCGGGCACGGTGATGGTGCCGTCATCATGGAGCACCACACCGTTGCTGAACACGGGCGCGCCGATGTCATTGGCATCGGCCGTGCCACCACCCAGCTTGAAGGCGAAGGTGGTCGGCAAGTCAGAAGGATTGCTCAGGCTGACCTTGTAGATCAGCGGCGAGCCTTCTTGCACTGCATGTGTGTCAATGACCTCGCCCAAAGAACCCAACTTGCTCATGTCCACGGACTTGATCGTGGGCGCTGGGTCGTCGTTGGTGATCGTGCCCAGGGCCGTGACACCCCCCACCGTCAACGGCAGGGTTTCGTCGGGCTCAAAAGTGCTGTCGACCTTGGTCGGGACTGTCACGGTGAAGCTGGTCACGCCAGCCGGCACCGTGATCGTGCCATCGGGGTTGAGCGTCACGCCGTTGTTGAACTCAGGCGCGCCCACATCGTTGGCACTGGCCGTGCCACCACCAAGCTTGAAGGCGAGAACGGTGTCGCTGCCCGAAGCCTTGTCCAGGCTGACGGTGTACACCAGCGGTGTGCCTTCGGGCACTTTGCTGTCGGAGGAGACCAGCTTGCCGGCATCGACCTGGGCGACGATCGGGGGCGTGTCGTCATTCAGGATGGTGCCCGTTGCGCTCACACCACCGATGCTCACCGGCAGGGTTTCATCGGCCTCGTCACGGGTGTCCTGCGTGGTGGGGATGCGCACGGAGAAGCTGGTCACACCAGCGGGCACGGTGATCGTGCCGTCCTGGTTCAGGACCACGCCGTCGGAGAACACCGGCTGGCCGATGTCGTCGGGAGAAGCCGTGCCACCACCGGTTTCAAACGGAAAGACCTGTGCCTTGTCTGAAGGCGCACTCAGCGTGACGGTGAAATCCAGCGTGTTGCCTTCGATCACCCGGTCACCACCGGCGGTCGGCTCGATCGACTGGATGGTCGAGGGCAGGTCATCGTCAATGATCTTGCCTTCCACCGTCACACCGTCCACCGTCAGCGGCACGGTTTCGGTCGGCTCGATGTCCGCGTCGTCCGTCGTCGGGACCAGCACGCTGAAGTTCGTCACGCCGGCGGGCACGGTGATCGTGCCATTGCCATTGAGCACCACGCCATCGCTGAAGGCGGGCTCGGCCACATCGTTGGCGCTGGCCGTGCCACCGCCCAAGTTGAACGTGAGGATGGTCGGCTCGGTGGTGGCGCGGCTCAAGTCCACGGTGAACACCAGGGCGTCGCCTTCTTTGACCTCGTCACCCTGTGGTGTGGTGATGCCCACCACATGGGGCACGTCCTTGACGCTGTCTGAAATGGCCACTTCATTGGCCTGGCGATCATTGAGGGTCACACCCTCGACGACCGTGGCCTGAAGCTTCACGAACTCCACCGGCTCGGGCATGCCGTCGTCGATGGTGGCCAAACGCAGTTGAACCTCGGTCTGGCCCGGATCGAAAGTGATCTGGTCAGAGTTCAGCACGTGCCACTGACCATCCTGACCCAGGATTTCCAGCTTGTCTGCGGTGTCGACACCCGGCGTGGCAGACTCGTTTTCAGGCGTATCGACCAGGTTGGTCCCGGGCTCCAGGGCCAGCGCCACCTTGATGGTCTGGGTGGATGCATGCGAGAGCTGAACGGTGAAGCCCACCGGCGAGCCTTCGACCGCAGATTCGCCAATGATGACCACTGCGGGGCGGTCATCCTGCTTGTCCGTCAGGCCATCGGGCAAACTGCCGGTGCCATCATCCTTGATCACCGTGTCCGCTGTGGCCACGTCGAGCACGGCATTGACGACATTGCCCAGGGTCAGCCCGAAGGTCTCGTTGCCCTCATAAGTCGGATCAGAGATCAAGTTGACGGTGATCAACTTTGTCGTTTCGCCAGGGGCAAATGTAAGCTGGCCCGTCAGGCCTTCGAAGTCCGAACCGGACTTGGCCGAACCGTCGTGGGTGGTGTAATCCACCGTCACAGGGAAGTCGGACTTGACGGGCACTCCGTCATGGTCCTGCAGTGTCACGGTAAAGGTCACCGTGCCAGCACCTTCATTGACATCGGCCGGGCCGCTCACGATCACGTGAGGGCGATCGTCGTCCAGCGCCACGCCAGCCGGCACCGAACCCGTGCCGTCATCGTGGATGGTGGCCACGACGGCATTGCCCGAGGTCGAAACGGCGGCCCCCTTGGCGCCATCGATTTGCACCACGAAGCTTTCCGAGCCTTCGTAGGTGTGGTCGTTCTGGATGGCCACCGACACCGTGACCTTGGTCTCACCAGGCTGGAAGGTCACCGTGCCGGCATGAGCTTCGTAGTCCGAGCCTGCCTTGGCGGTGCCATCGACCGTGCTGTAGCTCACCGTCACGGGCTGAGTGCTGGGGTGATCCAGGCTGATGGTGAAGTTGACCTTGCCAGCGCCTTCGTTGACGATCGTGGACGCCGCGATCGAGGCGACGGACTCCTGGATCGGAGGCTCCGGGATCGAGGCCGGCGGCGCCTTCTGCAGACCTTCTTCCTTGTTGGCGAGGCCTTCATGGCGCTCAGTCCGGAAGCCGTCCCGGGCATCGTCGAAGTTGAAACCCAGCTGCCCCAGCGATTCCTTCACGCGGTCGACGCGCATACCAGGCAACATGCCCCCATTCGCGCCGCCAGAACCGGCCGCAGGAACAATGTCGAGCTCCTGATCGTTCAGCGGCTTGACGGGCTCTTCGTGCTTCGCCAGCAGGCGCGGCCCCTTGGCCGGCGAGATCTCAACCAGGCCATCCTGCGAGGTGATGACTTGCTCTCCACCATGAAGCTTGTCTCCAACCTTCAAAGGCTGGAGCTTGCCACTGGGCAGCTTCAAGAAAGCTTGACCCCAAATGGCAGTAACTTTACCGGCGGACATAGCGAGCGTGGGCATGAGGATTCCATCCTTCTCAAGGAGATACCACGTTAGTTTAGGGCCAACGACCCTGATCCCAGGGGGGTATGGGCCCCCTGAACGAGGCTCCTAAAGCAAGAAATTGCTCAACTGTTGTGCATTTGTGCACACCACAACCCGAAAGTGAACCCAGGAGGCGGACCTTCAGCGGCTGGCGCGCTGGAGGACCCGATCGATATAGGCTTCGCCATCAAAAGGCTGGCCTGAGCGCTGTGCGGCCCAGACCATCTCGCCCAGGGCTTCCATCACCTCATGGTGCGCGTTGTGCAAAGAAGCCCGACGTTCGGCCAGTTTGCGAACAGCGTCACGAATACCACGGGGCTGGTCGATGCTGGTCTGTTCCGTGATGGACAGGTGCATCGACAAGTGGAGAAAGGGATTGGTTCGACCTTCGTCCACCGTGAATTGCGCGGACAGGGCCGCATTCACATCCGAAAAATCCAGATCATATTCAGGATGCTGCCCTAACCAATCTGCAGCAATGGTTTCCAGCGGGGTCAGAACCTGACCCGCCCGAGATTTGGCCCAGGTTTCACAAAAGAAACGACGGACGTGTTCCTGGCTGGGCGCAAACATGTCTGAAATTACCAGGCGTTGAATTCAAACGCCCAGCAATTCCACCTCGAACAACAGCGTTGCATTGGGCGGAATCACGCCACCCGCGCCGCGAGCGCCATAGCCCAACTGGGGAGGGATGACCAGGATGCGGGTGCCGCCGACCTTCATGCCCTGAACGCCTTCGTCCCAGCCGCGGATCACATGACCGGCGCCCAGAGGGAACACGAAAGGATCATTGCGGTCCTTGCTGGAATCGAATTTGGCGCCCTTTTGGCCACCTTCGTACAACCAGCCGGTGTAATGCACGGTCACATGGCGACCGGCCGTGGCTTCGTCGCCCTGACCGACAACGATCTCTTCATATTGCAGGCCGGAGGGTTGGGAAATGACTGCCATGGGGGACCTTTCAGCGACGCGCTCGCAAGGGGGATGGGATAAGGGAAGGCCCAGGAGGGCACAGGGCCCACAGTCTACCGGCGATGGCTGCCAGGCTGTTCCGAAGGGTGAAAAATGTCAGATCGACATCAACTGCCTCACGCCCTGGGCTTCCATGTCGCCCCCCCTGCCCCGCTGGATGATTTCGCCGCGCTCCATGACCAGGTACTGGTCGGCCAGCTCGGCCGCGAAGTCGTAGAACTGCTCGACCAGCACCACCGCCATCTTCTGCCCGTTGAGGCCTTCGTCCGCCAACTTGCGGATGGCACGTCCGATGTCCTTGATGATGCTGGGTTGGATGCCCTCGGTGGGCTCGTCCAGGATCAGGATCTTGGGGCCGGCGGCCAGTGCCCGGGCGATGGCCAGCTGTTGCTGCTGGCCGCCGGACAAATCGCCGCCGCGGCGGTTCAGCATCTGTTTGAGCACGGGAAACAGCTCGAACAGCTGAGGCGGCAGTTGCGCACTGCCGGGCAGGCTGGCCAGGCCCATCTGCAGGTTCTCAGCCACGGTGAGTCGGCCGAAGATCTCGCGGCCCTGGGGCACATAGCCCACGCCGCGGCGCACGCGCTCATAGGGCTTGAGCTTGTCGATGGATTGGCCATCGATCCGGATGGCGCCGGATTTGATGGGCACCAGGCCCATGAGGCTTTTGAGCAAGGTGGTCTTACCCACCCCGTTGCGCCCCAGAACGACGGTCACCTCGCCCACCTTGGCTTCGAAATCCAGGCCGCGCAAGATGTGCGAGCCCCCGTAATACTGATTGACTGCTTCGACGGTCAGCATGTTTCAACGCCCCAGATAGACTTCAACGACCTTGTCATTGGCCTGCACATCGGCCAGGCTGCCCTCGGCCAGCACCGATCCTTCGTGCAGCACAGTCACCTTCTTCTTGGCTGCATTGGCACCCTGTGTGGTCAGCTCGCCGATGAACTTCATGTCGTGCTCGACCACCACCAGCGAGTGCGCGCCCTCCAGCGAGAGGAAGAGTTCGGCGGTGCGCTCGGTTTCCTCGTCTGTCATGCCGGCCACGGGCTCGTCCAGCAGCAGCAGCTTCGGGTCCTGCATCAGCAGCATGCCGATCTCCAGCCATTGCTTCTGGCCATGAGACAACAGCCCGGCGGTGCGCTGTGCCTGGTCTTTCAGGTGGATGAGCTGCAACATGGCGCCGATGCGGTCCAACTGCTCGCCACTGAGCTTGAAAAACACCGAGGCGCGGGCGCGGCGGTCAGCCTTGAGCGCCAGCTCCAGGTTCTCGAACACGCTGAGCTGCTCGAACACGGTGGGCTTCTGAAACTTGCGGCCGATGCCGATCTGGGCGATGTCGTTTTCACGGCGGGCCAGCAGGTCGATGGTGGAGCCAAAGTAGGCCGTGCCGCTGTCCGGGCGGGTCTTGCCGGTGATCACGTCCATCATGGTCGTCTTGCCGGCGCCATTGGGGCCGATGATGCAGCGCATCTCGCCCGCGGCGATGTTCAGGCACAGCTTGTTGAGCGCCTTGAAGCCATCGAAGCTCACCGAGATGTCATCGAGGTACAGGATGGACCCGTGGGTGACGTCCAGCTGATCCTCCTGGACCACGCGGCCATAAGCCGCTTCACGCCCGCCCGATTCGCCCGCAGTTGGCTCCTTGCCCAGGGCCTTGTTGAGGGCACGGGTGCCCTCTTCCATCAGTTCCGGTGTCATGCCTTGACCTCAGCTTGTTTGTTCAGGAGCTTGCGCACACCGCCCACGATGCCATCCGGCAGGTAGAGGGTGACGACCACAAAGAGCGCGCCCAGGAAGTAGAGCCAGAACTCGGGGAAGACCTGGGTGAACCAGCTTTTGGCGCCGTTGACGAAGAAGGCGCCGATGATCGGTCCGATCAGCGTGGCGCGGCCGCCCACGGCCGCCCAGATGGCGATCTCGATGCCCGATGCAGCCGACATCTCGCTGGGGTTGATGATGCCGACCTGGGGCACGTACAGGGCGCCAGCGATGCCGCACATCACAGCCGACAGCGTCCAGATGGCCAGCTTGTAGGCCAGGGGGTTGTAGCCGCAGAACATGACGCGGTTTTCGGCGTCACGGATGGCTTGCAACACTCGACCGAACTTGGTGTTCACCAGCCAGCGGGCCATCAGATAGAAGCCGATCAGCGTGAGGCCCGTGATGACGAACAGCACCATGCGCGTGGAAGGCTGCGCGATGGTGATGCCCAGGATACGCTTGAAGTCGGTGAAGCCGTTGTTGCCGCCAAAACCCGTTTCATTGCGGAAGAACAGCAGCATGGCCGCGTAGGTCATGGCCTGGGTGATGATGGAGAAGTACACCCCCTTGATGCGCGAACGGAAGGCGAAGAAGCCGAACACGAAGGCCAGCAGGCCGGGCACGAGCACCACCAGCAGCATCTGGGCGATGAAGGATTCGCTGAAGGTCCAGTGCCAGGGCACGGTCTTCCAGTCCAGGAAGACCATGAAATCGGGCAGATTGCTGTGGTAGCTACCGTCGCGGCCGATCTGGCGCATGAGGTACATGCCCATGCCGTAACCGCCCAGCGCGAAGAACAGGCCATGGCCCAGCGACAGGATGCCGGTGTAGCCCCAGATCAGGTCCATGGCCAGCGCGCAAATGGCGTAGCACATGATCTTGCCAATCAAGGCCACCAGGTAGTCCGACAGGTGCAGCGGGCTGCCATCGGGCACCAGCAGGTTGAGCACCGGAACCATCACGGCCACGATGGCGAAGGCGGTGACCACCGCCCCCCATCCACCTAGGCCCAGCATCAGCCCACCTTTGGGCCTGGGAAGAACAGTACTTGTCATAGGGTTCATCGTTGGTACATCAAGGACAACTCGGGGGAAGGCTCAGGCCTCACGTCCCTTGAAGGCGAACAAGCCTTGCGGGCGCTTCTGGATGAAGACCACCACGATGACCAGCACCATGATCTTGGCCAGCACCGCGCCGGCCCAGCCCTCCAGCAACTTGTTGATCAGACCCAGGCCCAGCGCGGCGTACACCGTGCCGGCCAGTTGGCCCACGCCGCCCAGCACCACCACCATGAACGAGTCCACGATGTAGCTCTGGCCCAGGTCCGGCCCCACGTTGCCGATCTGGGACAGCGCGCAGCCGGCCAGGCCCGCGATGCCAGCGCCCAGCGAGAACGCCATGGTGTCGATGCGGGCGGTGTTGACGCCCATGCACGAAGCCATGGCCCGGTTCTGGGTGACGCTGCGCACAAACAGGCCCAGGCGGGTCTTGCCGATCAGCAAGGTCATGCCCACCAGCACCAGGACGGCAAAGGCGATGATGGCCAGGCGGTTGTAAGGCAAGGTCAAATTGGTGAGCACATCGAAGCCACCCGACATCCAGGAGGGGTTCTCGACCTGAACGTTCTGGGCGCCGAACAGCGAACGCACGCTCTGCATCAACACCAGGCTGATGCCCCAGGACGCCAGCAGCGTCTCCAGCGGACGGCCATAGAGGAAGCGAAACACCCCGCGCTCCAGCACCGCCCCGACCAGGGCCGCCGCGAAAAAGGCCGCAGGGACGGCCACCACGATGTACCAGTCGAACGCGCCCGGAGCATGCTGCCGAAACAGGTTCTGAACCAGGTAGGTGGCGTAGGCGCCCACCATCATCAGCTCGCCATGGGCCATGTTGATCACGCCCATCAGGCCATAGGTGATCGCCAGGCCGAGCGCGGCCAGCAGCAGGATCGAACCCAGGCTGATGCCGGTGAACAGCACCCCGGCGTACTCGCCCCAGGCCAGCTTGCGGTTGACCTGATCCAGGGCCAGTTGCAGCGCGCCCTTGACGGTGGCACTGGTTTCCGCACTGTCGGTCAGGCGCTCCATGATCAGGGCGCGCGCTTCCGGCGAGCCCTGCGCGGCCAAGGCCCGCGTGGCTTCCAGCCGCTTGTTCGGATCGTCCGACACCAGCATGGCCTTGGCACGCACGGCCTTGAGCTTGTTCAGCAACTTGGGATTGGTCTCGATCTTCAAGGCCTGGTCGATGGCGGGCAACTTGGATTCGTCGACCGCATTGGCCAGCGATTCCAGCGCCTCGGCGCGCACCACCGGGTCTTTGGACAGCAGCTTGCCGGCGGCCAGCGCGGCCTCGATCTCACTGCCCATCCGGTTGTTGTTGACCACGTCTTCTGCGCCATCGGGCAGCTTGGCGGCCTGGCCCGTGGCGGCGTCTTTCACGTCGTCGCCATTGACGACGTATGCCCGATTGCCCGCCACCTTCACCGTGTCAGCCGCCATGGCCTCCAGGAAGGGCGTCAAGGCGGCATCGCCCTTGGCCATCACCTTTTGCAGGGCCGCCACCCGGCTGTCGTTGTCTCCGGCCGAGATGGCATAAGCCTCTTCGGGCGTGAGCGCGTGGGCGGACCCCAAAGCCAGTGCGCCCAGCAAACCTGCGGCGACCAGCGTGCGAAAACGTGGCATCACTTTGAATTCCAAAAAAAGCGCCCCGCTGGAGGAATCCCCCAGTGGGGCGAACCGCTCTGTGACCTGGTTCAGCCCGTCTTGTGGCACACCGGGTGGGCGGTACTGCTCATGCCCACCTGGCGAGCCGCGGGAACGGGCGCCCGCATGCCTGGATCACTTGGTCTCGGGCTCGTCCTTCTTCACGTCGTTGCCGGCAATGAAGGGGCTCCAGGGCTGGGCCTTGACCGGGCCCGGGGTCTTCCAGACCACCTTGAACTGGCCATCGGCCTTCACTTCGCCGATGAACACGGGCTTGTGCAGGTGATGGTTCTTGGGGTCCATGGTGGACATGAAGCCGCCCGGTGCCTTGAAGGTCTGACCGGCCATGGCGGCGATCACCTTGTCCACATCGGTGGACTTGGCCTTGGTCACGGCCTGGGCCCACATGTTGATGCCGATGTAGGTGGCTTCCATCGGGTCATTGGTCAGCGGCTTGTCCTTGTGGCCAGCGATGCCCTTGGCCTTGGCGTAAGCCGACCACTTCTTGATGAACTCGTCGTTGGTCGGGTTTTTGATGGACATGAAGTAATTCCAGGCAGCCAGGTGGCCGACCAGCGGCTTGGTGTCCACACCGCGCAGCTCTTCTTCACCCACCGAGAAGGCAACAACCGGCACGTCCTTGGCCTTCAGGCCCTGGTTGCCCAGTTCCTTGTAGAAGGGCACGTTGGAGTCACCGTTGATGGTGGAAACCACGGCCGTCTTCTTGCCTTCGGAAGCGAACTTCTTGATGTTGGCGATGATGGTCTGGTAATCCGAATGACCGAAGGGGGTGTACTCCTCCATGATGTCGGCATCAGCCACGCCCTTGGACTTCAGGAAGGCGCGCAGGATTTTGTTGGTCGTGCGGGGGTAGACGTAGTCGGTGCCCAGCAGCACGAAGCGCTTGGCCGAACCGCCGTCCTTGCTCATCAGGTATTCGACGGCAGGAATGGCTTGCTGGTTGGGAGCGGCGCCCGTGTAGAACACGTTCTTTTCCAGCTCTTCACCTTCGTACTGCACGGGGTAGAACAGCAGGCCGTTGTTTTCCTTGAAGACCGGCAGCACCGACTTGCGCGACACCGAGGTCCAGCAGCCGAAGGTCACGGCAACCTTGTCTTGCGTCAGCAGTTGCTTGGCCTTTTCAGCGAACAGGGGCCAGTTGGAAGCCGGGTCCACGACCACGGGTTCCAGCTTCTTGCCCAGCAGGCCGCCCTTGGCGTTGATCTCGTCGATGGCCATCAGGACGGTGTCCTTGAGCACGGTTTCCGAGATGGCCATGGTGCCCGACAGCGAGTGGAGCACGCCCACCTTGATGGTGTCGGCGGCTTGGGCCATGGTGCTGAAGGCCAGGCCGGCAACACCCAGGGAAACGGCGGTCAGGGTCTGGACAGCAGTGCGACGCGAAATGTTCATGGGATGGCGCTCCTTTGAAGCGAAAGTGAAAGCAAGTGGGTTGGCTTGTCTTCCTCTGGACGCCGGTGCGGTCTGCGAGACATGGCACCTTTGTCGATCGGATGCCTTCAGTGTGCCGAGGGGGGCCGCCATGTGGAATACGCCACATGGCGTATCCGTGCATGAGAAACTCCCGCCCATGAGTGATGTACCCCGGCTGCACGAGAACAGCCAGACCATGTCCCTGAGCTTCGAGGGCACCCTGATCCAGAGTTGCATGCGCCTGGACGACCCGGATGACCTGGTGCTGGACTACACCCGCACCATGATGGGTGCCCTGCTGTTCAACCCTCAGCCGCGCCGGGTGTTGATGATCGGGCTGGGCGGCGGCTCGATGCTGAAGTACCTGCACCGCCATGTGCCCGGCGCCGACCTGACCGTGGTCGAGATCAGCCAGGAGGTGATCGACTTGCGTCACGCCTTCCACATCCCGCCGGACGACGAGCGCCTGCGCGTGGTCTGTGCCGACGGTGCAAAGTTCATGGTCAAGCCGCCGCGCAGTTACGACCTGATCCTGGTGGATGGCTTCACGGGCGTAGGGATTGCCGAGGCGCTGTGCTCACGCAGCTTCTATGGCCACTGCCGCAAGGCGCTGACGGCCGAAGGCCTGCTGGTGGCCAATGTACAGGCGGACACCAAAGAGACCCGCGAGATCGGCAAGCGCCTGTTCAAGGCCTTCGAGGGCGCGATGATTTCGGTGCTGTCGGACGAAGGGGGCAACGACATCGTGACGGCTGGGCCCCGCTACCTGTTCGAGCAATGCCGGGCGGACTTCGAGGGGCACTGGGCCGCGTTGGCGCCCGCGCACCAGGCCACGCTGGGCGTGGCTTCCAGCCGCATCCAGCGGGCGCTGATCAAGGGCTTCCCGATCGGCTAAGCTGGTGGTGGATCCACGACAGGCGAGCCAGCTGCCGCCCTCCCCCATGGCTTTCACCTTCTGCCCTCAATGCACCCAGCCTTTGCAAGCCCGTGATGAGGGCGGCGCACCTCGCCAGGCCTGCCCGGATACCGCCTGTGGCTATGTGCACTGGGACAACCCCACGCCGGTTGTGGCCGCCGTGGTCGAGCACGAAGGCCACATCATCCTGGCGCGCAACGCCGCCTGGCCGGTGCCCTTCTACGCGCTGATCACCGGCTTCCTGGAAAAGCAAGACCCCAGCCCGGAACAAGCCGTCGCCCGCGAGGTGCAGGAGGAGCTGGGCCTGCAGGCCCAGGCCACCCATTTCATCGGCCACTACCGCTTCGAGCGGCTCAACCAGATCATCCTGGCGTATCACGTGCCGGCCACGGGCGTGATCAC
>CANBUA010000092.1 GCA_947372535.1 Burkholderiales bacterium | reverse complement strand
TGTCGGCCGACAAGGCCATCTACCACTACGTCAAGGCGATCGGCAAGGGCCTGTCCAAGATCATGTCCAAGATGGGCGTGAGCACCTACATGTCCTACTGCGGCGCCCAGCTGTTCGAGGCCATCGGCCTGAACAAGGAGCTGATCGACAAGTACTTCCGCGGCACGCCCACGCAAGTCGGCGGCATCGGCGTGTTCGAAGTCGCACAGGAAGGCATCCGCAACCACCTGGCCGCCTTCGGTGACGACCCCGTGCTCGAATCCATGCTGGACGCTGGCGGCGAGTACGCCTGGCGCACCCGCGGCGAAGACCACATGTGGACGCCGGACGCCATCGCCAAGCTGCAGCACAGCACGCGCTCGGGCAAGTTCGACACCTACAAGGAATACGCCCAGATCATCAACGACCAGAGCAAGCGCCACCTGACGCTGCGCGGCCTGTTCGAGTTCAAGATCGACCCCGCCAAGGCCATCCCGGTCGAGGAAGTCGAATCGGCGGCCGACATCGTCAAGCGCTTCGCCACGGGCGCCATGTCGCTGGGTTCGATCTCCACCGAGGCCCACTCGACGCTGGCCCTGGCCATGAACCGCATCGGCGGCAAGAGCAACACCGGCGAAGGCGGCGAAGACGAGCGCCGTTATCGCCAGGAACTCAAGGGCATCCCCATCAAGGCCGGCACCAAGGTGTCCGATGTGATCGGCGCCAACGTGGTCCAGGTGGACTATGAGATGCAAGAGGGCGACAGCCTGCGCTCGCGCATCAAGCAGGTCGCTTCGGGCCGCTTTGGCGTGACCACCGAGTACTTGGTGTCTGCCGACCAGATCCAGATCAAGATGGCCCAGGGCGCCAAGCCCGGTGAAGGCGGCCAGTTGCCTGGTGGCAAGGTGTCCGAGTACATCGGCAAGCTGCGCCACTCGGTGCCGGGCGTGGGCTTGATCTCGCCCCCGCCGCACCATGACATCTACTCGATCGAGGACTTGGCCCAGCTGATCCACGATTTGAAGAACGTCAACCCCAAGGCCGACATCTCCGTCAAGCTGGTGTCCGAAGTGGGTGTGGGCACGGTGGCCACGCCCGTGGCCAAGGCCAAGGCCGACCACATCGTGATCGCGGGCCATGACGGCGGCACGGGCGCCTCGCCCTGGTCGTCCATCAAGCACTGCGGCACGCCGTGGGAACTCGGCCTGGCCGAGACCCAGCAGACCTTGGTGCTCAACCGCCTTCGTGGCCGCGTTCGCGTCCAGGCCGACGGCCAGATGAAGACGGGCCGCGACGTGGTCATCGGTGCGCTGCTGGGCGCCGACGAGTTCGGCTTCGCCACCGCGCCGCTGGTGGTCGAGGGCTGCATCATGATGCGCAAGTGCCACCTCAACACCTGCCCGGTGGGCGTGGCCACGCAAGACCCGACGCTGCGCAAGAAGTTCTCCGGCAAGCCCGAGCATGTCGTGAACTACTTCTTCTTCGTTGCCGAAGAAGCGCGTCAGATCATGGCTCAACTGGGCATCAAGAAGTTCGACGAGCTGATCGGCCGCGCCGACCTGCTGGACACCAAAAAGGGCATTGAGCACTGGAAGGCCAAGGGCCTGGACTTTGCCCGTGTCTTCGCGTTGCCACCGGTTCCGGCCGAGGTGCCTCGACTGCACGTGAGCCATCAAGACCACGGCCTGGACAAGGCCCTGGACGTGCGCCTGATCGAGAAGGCCCAGCCCGCCATCCAGCGTGGCGAAAAAGTCCAGTTCATGGAAGAGGCCCGCAACGTCAACCGCACCGTGGGCGCCATGCTCTCGGGCGAGCTGATCAAGCACCATCCCGATGGCCTGCCTGACCAGACCGTGTTCATCCAGATGGAAGGCACAGGCGGCCAATCGTTCGGCGCCTTCCTGGCCCGCGGCATCACGCTCTACCTGATCGGCGAAGCCAACGACTACACCGGCAAGGGCCTCTCCGGCGGCCGCGTGGTCGTGCGCCCCAGCATCGACTTCCGCGGCAACGCCAACGACAACATCATCGTGGGCAACACGGTGCTCTACGGCGCGACCGAGGGCGAAGCCTTCTTCCGCGGCGTGGGTGGCGAGCGCTTCGGCGTGCGCCTGTCTGGCGCCACGGCGGTGGTCGAAGGCACGGGCGACCATGGTTGCGAGTACATGACCGGCGGTACGGTCGTCGTGCTGGGCAAGACGGGCCGCAACTTCGCGGCTGGCATGTCCGGCGGCGTGGCCTATGTGTACGACGAGGACGGCCAGTTCGCCAAGCGCGTCAACACCGCCCAGGTCACCCTGGAGAAGGTGCTGCCCGCCAGCGAACAAACCGATGCAGGCATCCCCACGCACAAGGGTCAGACCGACGAGGCCTTGCTCAAGAAGCTGGTCGAGGATCACCACCGCTGGACCGGCTCGCTGCGCGCCCGCGAGATCCTGGACAACTGGGGCACGGCCATGGCGAAGTTCGTCAAGGTCTTCCCGCATGAATACCGCCGCGCCCTGACCGAAATGGGTGCCAAACAAGAAGCTGCCACGACCATCTCCAAAGCCAAGGGTGATGACAAGGCGAAGTCCGGCAAGGCCAAGGCCTGAGCCCGACCACTAGGAGTTCACTGAAATGGGAAAAGTCACTGGTTTCATGGAGTTCGAGCGTTTGGAAGAGGGCTACGAAGCCGTCGACAAGCGCCTGAAGAACTACAAAGAGTTCGTCATCGGCCTCAAGCCTGAAGAGGCCAAGATCCAGGGTGCGCGCTGCATGGACTGCGGCACGCCCTTCTGCAACAGCGGGTGCCCGGTCAACAACATCATCCCGGACTTCAACGACCTGGTTTACCAGGGCGACTGGAAGAACGCGATCACGGTGCTGCACAGCACGAACAACTTCCCCGAGTTCACCGGTCGCATCTGCCCGGCGCCTTGCGAAGCGGCTTGTACGCTGAACGTCAACGATGACGCCGTCGGCATCAAGTCCATCGAACACGCCATCATCGACCGAGCCTGGGCCGAAGGCTGGGTCAAGCCCGTGCTGCCCAAGCACAAGACGGGCAAGAAGGTCGCGGTGGTCGGCTCCGGACCTGCGGGTCTGGCGGCGGCGCAGCAGCTGGCCCGAGTGGGTCACGAGGTCACGGTGTTCGAGAAGAACGACACCGTGGGCGGCCTGCTGCGCTACGGCATCCCTGACTTCAAGATGGACAAGTCGCACATCGACCGCCGTGCCAAGCAGATGGAAGCCGAGGGCGTCATCTTCAAGACCAATGTGATGGTTGGCGAGTTGCCCAAGGGCAGCAAGGTGACCAATTGGGCCAAGGAAAGCATCACCCCCGAGCAATTGCAAAAGGACTTCGATGCCGTGCTGCTGGCCGGTGGTTCCGAGCAATCGCGTGACCTGCCCGTGCCCGGCCGCGACCTGGCCGGCATCCACTTCGCGATGGAGTTCCTGCCCCAGCAGAACCGCATCAACGGTGGCGGCAAGGTCAAGGATCAGATCATGGCCACGGGCAAGAACGTGGTCGTGATCGGTGGTGGCGACACCGGCTCCGACTGCGTGGGCACCTCCAACCGCCATGGCGCCAAGGGCGTCGTGCAGTTCGAGCTGATGCCCATGCCGCCCGAGCAGGAGAACCGCGAGCTGACCTGGCCTTACTGGCCCTACAAGCTGCGCACCTCCTCCAGCCACGAAGAAGGCTGCGAGCGCGAATTCGCCATCGCCACCAAAGAGTTCATGGGTGAAGGCGGCAAAGTCACCGGCGTCAAGACGGTGCGTGTCGAGTTCAAGAACGGCAAGTTCGAGGAAGTGCCAGGCTCCGAGCAGATTCTCAAGGCCGATCTGGTGCTGCTGGCCATGGGTTTCGTGAACCCTGTGGACACCATCCTGAGCGGTTTTGGCGTGGACAAGGACGGCCGTGGCAATGCCAAGGCCACCACTGATTTCGATGGCGGTTACTTCACCAACGTCGGCAAGGTGTTCGCGGCGGGCGACATGCGCCGTGGTCAATCGCTGGTGGTCTGGGCCATCCGCGAAGGCCGCCAGGCTGCTCGCTCCATCGATGAGTTCCTGATGGGCGGCAGCAACCTGCCGCGTTAAATAGTTGCGCAGACCTCCGATTTCGAGGGGGTTGCGCTGTTGTTGTCGCCCATCGGGGCGAGAGCGCCGATGGCGCCTTTCCCCTATGATGCCCTGGCCGGTGGATTTGTCCACTGGCCTATTTTCTTTTGCATGGCCCAATTTCAACTGCCCGACACCGTGATGCCGTCTCAGCAGCCCGACGCGCTCGTCGAGCTTCGCGGTGTCGCGTGTGGCTATGGCCAGAAAAGCGTCCTGCAGCACATCGACTTGGTCGTGCCCAAGGGCAAGGTCATCGGCCTGATGGGCACCTCCGGCGGCGGCAAGACCACCGTGCTGCGCCTGATCGGCCGCCTGATTGCGCCTACCAGTGGCACGGTCTGCTTTGATGGCCAAGACATGGCCGAGATGGATGCCGATGCTTTGCGGCATGCCCGACGCCGCATGGGCATGCTGTTCCAGTTCGGCGCCTTGTTCACCGACCTGTCCGTGTTCGAGAACGTGGCTTTTCCGCTGCGTGAGCACACCCGCCTGCCCGAAGCCATCATCCGCGACCTGGTGCTCATGAAGCTCAACGCGGTGGGTCTGCGTGGTGTGCGTGACCGCATGCCCAGCGAGCTGTCAGGCGGGATGGCCCGCCGTGTGGCCTTGGCCCGCGCCATGGCGCTGGACCCTGAGTTGATGCTCTACGACGAGCCCTTCGCCGGCCTGGATCCGATCTCCATGGGCATCGCCGCGCGCCTGATTCGTGACCTCAACGACGCCATGGGCCTGACGAGTGTGGTGGTCTCGCACGATGTGGACGAGACCTTCCTGATCGCCGACCATGTGGTGCTGCTGGCCAATGGCCGCATCGCTGCGCAAGGCACGCCGGTTGAACTGCGTGCCAGCGAAGACCCGCTCGTGCGCCAGTTCGTGCATGCCCGGCCGGACGGCCCGGTGCAGTTCCACCAGCCTGCCGTGGACATCGCCCAGGACTTCGGAGTGCGCCCATGAGCTGGCTCAATCCTGCCGATTTGGGCTTGGTGGTGCGCACCAAGGTGGCCGACATCGGCCATGCGGCCCGCTTGTTGATGCGCCTGTTCGCCCTTTTGGGGCCGACCTTCCGTCGCAAGCGCCTGTTGTTCGACCAAGTTCACTTCCTGGGCAACCACTCGCTGGCCATCATCATGGTGTCAGGCCTGTTCGTCGGTTTCGTGCTGAGCCTGCAGGGCTATTACATCCTCCAGCGCTACGGCTCCAGCGAAGCTTTGGGCATGATGGTGGCGCTGTCCCTCGTGCGCGAGTTGGGGCCGGTGGTGGCCGCCTTGCTGTTCGCCGGACGTGCGGGCACCTCGCTGACCGCCGGCATCGGCCTGATGAAGCGCGACGAGCAACTCGTGGCCATGGAAATGATGGCCGTCGACCCCATTCGGCGCGTGCTGGCGCCACGCTTCTGGGGCGGACTGATCGCCATGCCTTTACTGGCGGCGGTGTTCTCGGCCGTTGGCATCCTGGGCGGCTGGCTGGTGGGCGTGGTGCTGATCGGCGTGGACGAGGGCGCCTTCTGGTCGCAGATGCAAGGCGGTGTCGATGTCTGGCGAGATGTTGGCAACGGCCTGCTCAAGAGCCTGGTCTTTGGCATCACGGTCACCTTCATTGCGCTTTTGCAGGGTTATGAGTGCCAAGCCACGCCAGAAGGCGTCGCCCGGGCGACGACCCGCACGGTGGTGATGGCCTCGCTGGCGGTGCTGGGCCTGGATTTTGTTCTGACCGCCATGATGTTTTCCATCTGATTGCTGAGCGCTGCTCAAAAGGTTCGATCCATGCAACGATCAAAAATAGATGTCTGGGTAGGGATGTTCGTGCTGCTGGGTGCAGCGGCCATCCTCTTCCTGGCGCTCAAGGCTGGCAACCTGCTCAGCCTGTCATTCGACCCCACCTACACCGTGGTGGCTCAATTCGATAACATTGGTGGTTTGAAGTCCCAGGCAGCGGTCAAAAGCGCCGGGGTCGTCATCGGCCGGGTCAAGTCCATCTCGTTCGATGAGAAGACTTTTCAGGCCAAGGTGGAAATGACGCTCAAAAACGGCGTGAAATTTCCGAAAGACACATCAGCGAAGATCTTGACCGCAGGTCTGCTGGGAGAGCAATACATCGGGCTGGAGCCTGGTTACGAGCAGACCAATCTGACACAGGGTGACAGCATCAAGCAGACCCAATCGGCCGTGGTGCTCGAAAACCTGATCAGCCAGTTCCTCTACAACAAGGCGGCCGACGCGAAATCGGACGCAGGGACCGGAGAAAAGAAATGAGTCGATCACCCTCGATGCTCAAGCGATGCATCACCGTGACCAGTCTGCTGCTGGGCACGGTGCTCATCATGGGCTGCGCCACGCCGCAAAACCGCGATCCGCTGGAGCCGTTCAACCGCAAGGTATTCGGCTTCAACGATGCGCTGGACACCGTCCTGATCAAGCCGGTGGCCGTGGGGTATGTCAACGTCACCCCCGTGCCGGTGCAAACAGGCATTGCCAACTTCATCAACAATTTCAAGGACGCTTGGTCGGCCGTGAACCTGTTGCTGCAAGGCCGTCCGGGCGAGGCGGCTGAGGAAGTGCTGCGCGTGGGCGTGAATTCCACCTTCGGTTTTGCCGGTTTCATCGACGTCGCCACGAGCATGCAGCTTGATCGGCACAATGAGGACCTGGGCCAGACCTTTGCCGTCTGGGGCGCGCCTGACGGCGCTTACCTGGTGTTGCCGCTGTTTGGACCCTCGACCGTGCGCGATGCCATCGCTTTGCCAGCGGATCAGTATTTCACGCCCGCCAGTGCGCTCCAGGAGGCCCGTGACGCCAACGTCATGCGGGTTCTGCAGGTGGTCAGTGCCCGCGCTCAGGCTTTGAATGCCACGGAACTGCTCAACGATGTGGCGCTGGACAAATATGCCTTCGTGCGCGATGCCTACCTGCAAAGGCGCCGCAACATGATTTTCAACGGCGATCCACCTGATGAGCAAAGCCTGTTGAGCCCGGCCATTGCGCCGCAGGCGATGCTGTGGACCACGCCGATTTCGATCACTGGGACGCTGGACAAGACGTTGCCCCAGAGCCCCGCTGTGGGCTCGATGGTGTCGGCCAAGCCTGATGCCATGCGGCAGATGGCGTCGGCGCGCTTGCCGATGGGCGTGCTGGCTTCCGTCAAGCCCGTGCCCATGGGCGAGCCCGAACAAACTGCGGTCCGGCAGCCCAGCGCTGAAGAATTGGCCGGGCTCGGTCTGCTCGCGGACGATGCCGCGCGTTAAAGAAGACATGAGCCGTCCGAGTGGACGGCCAACGAGAGGAATGACATGTTGTTGTTGAAGAAATCGAGCGCCCGTGGTGGCGCTGCCCTGGTGGTCGCCGCCGTGTGTCTGGCCGTTGGCCAACTGGCCCTGCTGTCACCAGCCCAGGCTCAGACTGTGGCCGCCAACACGAACACATCGCCTGCTGCTGCCAAATCATCGGCCGTGGCGGCTGACGCCTTCATCAAGTCGCTCAGCATCGACGTCATGGGCGCGGTCAAGCAAGACAAGGCCATTCAGGCCGGCGACATGCACCGGGTGGTGGCATTGGTGGACAGCAAGATCCTGCCTTACGTGAACTTCCAGCGCATGACAGCCTCGGCCGTGGGGCGCAACTGGCGCCAGGCCTCGCCTGACCAGCAAAAGCGCCTGCAGGACGAGTTCAAAAGCCTGCTGATCTACACCTACGCCGGTGCGATTGCCCAGATCCGCGAACAGGCGGTCGATGTCAAGCCGCTGCGTTCGAAGCCGGAAGACACTGAAGTGGTGGTGCGCACCCTGGTACGTGGCAAGGGCGATCCGATCCAGCTGGATTACCGCCTGGAAAAGGCCGGCGATGGCTGGCGCATTTATGATGTCAACGTGCTGGGCGCCTGGCTGGTGCAGACCTACCAGAGCAGCTTTGCGCAAGAGGTCACGGCTTCGGGCATCGACGGCCTGATCGCCAAGCTGGCCGAGCGCAACAAGCAGCTGGCCGGCAAGAAGAACTGAGCCCTAGGACGCCGCGCCATGCTGATGCTGCCCGCCGTGCTGACGCACCAGCAAGTGCGTGACACCTTGCGCCTGTTCCAAAAGACACTGGACCAGGCCCAGGCGGCCACGGGCGGCGAAGCCCTGCTCCTGACCGTCGATGGCTCGGCCTTGCAGCAGTTCGATTCGAGCGCGCTGGCCGTGCTGCTGGAGTGCCAGCGCATGGCCCAGGCCAAAGGCCGGGCGTTTTCCGTGCAATCGCTGCCGCCCAAGCTGAGCGATCTGGCGCGGCTCTACGGCGTGGACGTGCTGCTGCGCTACACCTGATGAGTGCCTGACCTCAGGCCTCCTCCGCCCAGGCGAATCCATCGCGCGCGACGAGTGCACTGGCCGATGGCGGCCCCCAGGTCCCAGCCACATAGTGCTTGAGCCCATGAGGATCGTGCTCCCACGCCTGGAGCACCGGCTCGACCCAACGCCAGGCCTGCTCCTGCTCATCCGAGCGCACGAACAGGTTCAAGCGCCCAGCGATGGCGTCCAGCAGCATGCGTTCATACGCCCCCACGCGTTCGGTCGAGAATGCCTTGTCGAAATCCAGGTCCAGCGACACTGGCGACAAGGACTCCAGACCCGATGAATTGAAGGCACTGTTGACCGTGCCACGTGCGGCCAGCAGGTGCAGCTCCAGGCCGTCTTCGGGTTGCAGCTTGATCACCAACTGGTTGTTGGCTTGGCTGCCCGGGAAGATCGGATGGGGCGTGGGCTTGAAGTTGACGACGATCTCCGAGTGCCGCTGCGCCAGTCGCTTGCCCGTGCGCAGGTAGAACGGCACACCGGCCCAGCGCCAGTTCTGCACCTCGCAGCGCAGGGCCACGAAGGTCTCGGTGTGGCTGCCTGCGGGGACCTTGTCTTCTTCCAGGTAGCCCTTGACGGTCTCGCCGGTGACGTTGCCCGCGCGGTATTGGCCGCGGATCACATCCCGTGTGACGGAGACCGCATCAAAGGGTTTGAGCGAGCGCAGCACCTTGAGCTTCTCGTCGCGGATCGCATCGGCGTCGGCGCTGGAGGGCGGCTCCATGGCCAGGATGGTCAGCAGCTGCAGGGCATGGTTCTGGATCATGTCCCGCAGAGCGCCCGTGCGGTTGTAGAAATCGCCCCGTGTGCCCACGCCCAGGCTCTCGGCCAGGGTGATCTGGATGTTGGCGATGCTCTCGCGGCGCCACAGGGGTTCGAAGAGCACGTTGCCAAAACGCAGCGCCATCAGGTTCTGCACCGAAGGCTTGCCCAAGTAGTGGTCGATGCGCAGGGCCTGGCGTTCGCTGAACACTGAACGCACGACGCGGTTGATGTCCTGGGCGCTGGCCAGGTCGTGACCCAGCGGCTTTTCCAGCACCACACGCACGCGCCCATGGTTCAGGCCGGCGGCCCCCAGTTGCTCGCAGATGACCGGGAACAGGTGGGGGCTGGTGGCCAGGTACATGACCACCGTGTCGGCATTGCGTTCGCCCAGCCAGGCTTGGAGGCGCTGATAGTCGGTGGCTTGCGACAGGTCCATGCGCAGGTAGTGGATGGACTGCGCGAACTGCCGGTACTCCTCGTCGGTGGGGCGCTTGGCACTGTCTGCCTCCTGCAGGCGGGGCTTGAGCCACTCGCGGTAGCCATCGTCATCGCGCTCGTCGCGCGCCACCGCCAGGATGCGGCCCCCTGGCGGCAAGGTGCCGTGACGCCACGCCTGGAACAGTGATGGCATCAACTTGCGCCAAGTCAGATCGCCTGTTCCGCCGAAAAAAACCAGATCAAAGGCCATGTAGGTGCTTCACGTCACTGTTTGGAAACCATTGTCTTTAAATTACCGTCAAAATCGAGGCCGTGATGAATAAATGAATGCCCAAGAAGGGTGTATTGAATGGTTTCTCAACTCGATCAGCTCAAAACGTTTACCACCGTGGTGGCCGACACTGGTGACTTCCGGCAACTGGCGCAGTTCGCGCCGCAAGATGCCACGACCAATCCGTCGCTGATCCTCAAGGCAGTGCAAAAGCCCGAGTACGCGCCCTTGCTGGCCGAAGTGGTTGCTGCCCATCCGGGTCAGCCGCTGGACCTGCTGGTCGATCGCGTGCTGGTGCGCTTCGGCCAGGAGATCCTCAAGGTCATCCCAGGCCGCGTCTCGACCGAAGTCGATGCCCGCCTGAGCTTCGATACCGAGGCCACCCTGGCCCGCGCCCGCCGCATCATGTCGCTGTATGCCGAAGCTGGCGTGCCGCTGGATCGCGTGCTCATCAAGATCGCCTCGACCTGGGAGGGCATTGCCGCCGCTCAGGTGCTGGAGCAGGAGGGTGTGCATTGCAACCTCACGCTGTTGTTTGCCTTTTGCCAGGCGCAGGCGTGTGGCGATGCCAAAGTGCAGTTGATCTCACCTTTCGTGGGCCGGATCTACGATTGGCACAAGAAGACGGCCGGCAGCGCCTGGGATGAGGCGGCCCAGGCCGGCGCCAACGACCCGGGCGTGCAGTCCGTGACACGCATCCACGACTACTACAAGCGTCATGGCATCGCCACCGAGGTGATGGGGGCGAGCTTTCGCAACGTCGGGCAAATCCTGGCGCTGGCGGGCTGCGACTTGCTGACCATCAGCCCCGATTTGCTGGCGCAGCTTCAGTCCGCCGATGTCACCGGCGAGCCGGTCATCCGCCGCCTGTTGGGCGCCGATGTGATGGACCTGGCACCGGCACCGCTGAGCGAAGCGGCCTTCCGCTATGCCCTCAACGAAGACGCCATGGCCACGGAAAAACTCGCCGAAGGCATCCGCGCTTTTGCGGTGGACGCGGGCAAGCTCGATGGCCTGATCATCGCGCTGCAATGACACGTCGAGCAGTGAAACCCTGCGATCAGACGGTGGCGTGGGCGGCCTTGCAAGGCCACATGCAGGCGCATGGCCTCGATTTCGACCTCAGGCAGGCCTTTGCCGATGACCCTCAGCGTTTTGAGCGCTGGTCCATCCAGGCGCCTGAGGTGCTGGCGGACTTGTCGCGCGCGCATTGGGATGTGGCGACCCGCGAGCACCTGCTGGCGCTGGCAAGCGAGCTTGAGTTGGCAGCGCGGCGCGATGCCATGCTGTCGGGCCAGCACATCAACCTGACCGAGGACCGCGCCGTGTTGCACACGGCCCTGCGTGCGCCCAGAGGGCAGGGTCCGCAAGGTTATGCCGTGCATGCGGTGCTGGACCAGATGTTGGCTTATGTGGCGCAGGTGCGCCAGACCGCCGGGGGCGCAGGGCCGGGCCAGATCCGCGACGTTGTCAACATCGGCATTGGCGGTTCGGACCTGGGGCCGCAGATGGTGGTCAAGGCGCTCGATGCCTGGGTGCATCCGGGCTTGCAGTTTCACTTCGTCTCCAACGTCGATGGGCAGGACCTGGCCACCACGCTGCGCCACCTTCAGCCCGAGCACACGCTGTTCATCATCTCGTCCAAGACCTTCACCACTCAAGAAACCATGGCCAATGCCCACGCGGCGCGGCAATGGTTCCTGGACCAGGGCGGGCAGGACATCGCCCGGCATTTCGTGGCCACCACGACCAATGTGGCGGCCTCACAGGCCTTTGGCATCACCACGACCTTCGGGTTCTGGGATTGGGTGGGCGGACGCTTCTCGCTGTGGTCGGCCATCGGCCTGTCGATCGCGCTGGCACTGGGCCCTGAGCATTTCCGGGCGTTGTTGGCCGGTGCGCACGCCATGGACGAGCATTTCGCCAAGGCGCCTCTGGCCACCAACCTGCCCGTGATGCTGGGCCTGTTGGACGTGTGGAACCGCAACTTCAAGGGCTACAGCAGCCGGTGCGTGTCGCCCTATGTGCATGGACTGGCGCGCTTCCCGGCCTATTTGCAGCAGCTCATCATGGAGAGCAATGGCAAGCGGGTGGATGCGCAAGGCCAAGTGCTGCCCTTCGAGACGTCCGACGTGGTCTGGGGCGAGCCGGGCACCAACGGCCAGCATGCGTTTTTCCAGATGATTCACCAGGGCACCACAGTGGTGCCGGTGGAGTTCATCCTGGCGCGTGTGCCGAGTCACCGGGATCAGGCGCAGTGGTCGCAGCCCTTCCAGGCCCAGATGGCCGCCCAACACCGCATGCTGCTGGCCAATGGGCTGGCACAGGCCCGGGCGCTCATGATGGGCAAGACGGCCGAGGAGGCCCTGCCTGAGCGCGTGCCCACGGCCTCGCGCCAACTGGCACCCGAGGTGCTGGCGCGGCACCGCACCTTCCCTGGCAACCGCCCGAGCATCACCTTGATGCTGGATCAGCTGACGCCCCGCTCACTGGGCGCGCTGGTGGCCTTGTACGAGCACCGCACCTTCGTGGCCGGTGCCATTTGGGGCATCAACAGTTTTGACCAATGGGGTGTGGAGCTCGGCAAGGCCATGTGCAATGAGCTGCTGCCCAAGTTGGAGTCTGGCGATGCCACCGGTTTGGATCAGGCCACGGCGGGGCTGATGCAGTTGCTCAGGCGCTGAAGACCGCCCATGAAAAAAGCCCCGGGTCGGATGACCGGGGGCTTTTTCTCGTCCTCGCGTTCAAGCGTTGTTTCAGGCAACTTCCAGCGTTTTGCGCATTTTCTTGAGCGCCGCGACTTCGATCTGGCGAATGCGCTCGGCGCTCACGCCGAACTCGGCCGCCAGGTCGTGCAGCGTGGCACCGCCCGAGCCGTTGTCTTCGACGCTCAACCAGCGTTCCTGCACGATGCGGCGGCTGCGGTCATCCAGCGATTCCAGCGCCTGGCCGATGCCGTGGCTGGCCAGCCAGTCGCGGCGGTTCGACTCGATGACGCGGGTCGGCTCGTTGCGGTCGTCGGTCAGGTAGGACAGGGGCGCGGACACCTCGTACTCGTCATCAGCCGGGGCTTCCAGGGCTACGTCGCCGCCCGCCATGCGGGTTTCCATCTCGATGACGTCTTCAGGACGCACATTGAGTTCGGTGGCCACGCGCTGGATTTCGGCCTCGCTCAAGGCAGAGCGGCCCACATGCGCATCATCGGCATCGCCCTTGAGCTGGTGCTTGAGCGAGCGCAGGTTGAAAAAGAGCTTGCGCTGGGCCTTGGTGGTGGCCACCTTGACCGTGCGCCAGTTCTTGAGCACGTACTCGTGGATTTCGGCCTTGATCCAGTGCATGGCATAGCTCACCAGGCGCACGCCCTGATCCGGGTCGAAACGTTTGACGGCTTTCATCAAGCCCACGTTGCCTTCCTGGATCAAGTCGCCCTGGGGCAGGCCATAACCCACGTATTGACGCGAGATGGAAACCACCAGGCGAAGATGGGAAAGCACGAGGTTGCTGGCCGCTTGCAGGTCGTTCTCGTCGCGCAGGCGCCGCCCCAGTTCCTTTTCTTCCTCGGGCTGGAGCAGGGGAATGGCCTGTACTGCCCGGATGTAGGCGTCCAGGTTGCCCAGCGAGGGCACCATGCTGAAGGGATCGCGGCTGGCTGGAAGGGTCGTGGCGGTCATGCGGGCTCCTTGTAAGGCTCCTTTGAGCAATGATGTTAGCACTCCTGGTAAGAGAGTGCTAAGGACGAGGAGAAGTTCCGTGTGGGGGCGCGTGAATCCTCCAAGCGCACGCAAGTTCTGGGGGGCCTCGGAGCGGGTTTCGAGCAGGTCCAGTGTTGCGAGTCGCCGCGAAGCGTTCTCGATCTGCTTTGCCTGCTGTATCAAAAATTGATGGGACTCACTCACCCGAGGTGAGCGGGCCACCATCTGCGGGTGTGTTTTTCGTTCACGGGCTATTTGTGCGAGTAAGGTGCCCTTCAAGCGCACGATACTTTCCACACTCGACCAATTGAAACGAACAGACCATGCGTCGACTCCGCTTTCTGACGAACCGACACCGATCGCCCTCGACCAACCGGGCGCTCGGGATGTTGCTCGCCTTCAACGCAGGAGCTGTCAACGCAGGTGGGTTTCTGGTCTTGCACAGGTACACGTCGCACATGACTGGCTTCGCATCACAAATGGCCGATGCGGCGGTGCTCGGCAACTCGATTCTGTTGCTGAACGCCCTGGGGGCGATTCTGGCATTTCTGGCCGGTGCCGCCGTCTGCGCGATCCTGGTCAACTGGGGGCGGCAGCACCATCTCCACAGCGTTTACGCGCTGCCGCTGATGCTAGAGGCCTTGCTCATGTTGCCATTTGGGTTGATGGGCGCGGTAACGCTCACCTGGACGACACCGTTTGCGGTCCCGCTCACGGTGTTGCTTCTGTCCTTCATCATGGGTCTGCAAAACGCAGTCGCGTCAAAGACTTCCGGCGGAAGCATACGCACCACCCACATGACCGGCAACATCACCGACTTTGGCATGGAACTGGGCAAGATGCTTTATTGGAACAGGTCGTACCGTTCGAAGTTGGACATGGTCAGGCACGATCAACAGCGCATGAAGATGGCGGGTGGGCTGGTCGGCATGTTTGTCTCGGGTGGTGTCGTGGGTGCTCTCGGCTTCAAGCACGTGGGGTTCATCTGCGTTGTTCCGCTGGCCGCGCTTCTGTTGCTCCTTGCAGTGCCGCCATTTCTCCGGGATATCCCCCGCTCCCAGGCATTGCAACGCCTATTTCGGCACTAGGTCCCTGCTGTGTTTGACGCCTTGAATACGGCGTGTGGTCACCACTGGCAGCAACCGCTGCACCACGGCCCTTTGCATTTCACCTACATCGACCTGTTTTGCCTGCGGCGATGAGGCCCTCGGCGGGCAGCACCTGAAAGGCGTGGTGGTCAATGAATCGCTTGAGATAAGTACCGCATGAAGCATGAAGCTTGACGAAGCGGCCCGTCGGGACGCATTTCCAGGCAGCGAATTGTGGAGTTGTTACCAAACGGCAGGAGCGGATTTGCCGTTTGGCTGGAGTGGTGAAAAAATTCCAAATTCCGTGAAGAGTCTTCGGAAAAGTTCCAGTTTGAATGAACTGCTAGTTCCAAATTGACTGACGCAGGAACGCTAAGTTATTGATCCTGCGTTGTGGGTTGTTCCAATTTCACCGGCGTTCGACACCTAGGTGGGGGCGTCCTGCAGGGCGGCGGTGCGACAGGTGCTTGGGTGGTGCTCCCCCCCTTACTCAGTGGCAAAGACGATGCAATCGAACTCGTGGATCAGACCGTCGCAGGTGCGTATGCCTTCTTCGCAGAGGCGGTCGATGGGCCAGGTCACGAGTTCGCAGTTGGGCTGTTGCAGGGCAGGGTAGTAGTCGCTGGAGAGCAGGATGTATTCATCGTCCAGACGGTGTTGCGGCAGCAACTGGCGTCGGAGCCACGGGTCTTGGACTTGTCTGTGCAAGTGGCGCTTGGCGGCCCATTCGACCACGCGCGTTGGCCACGAAGTCCACGCGATGCCCAG
>CANBUA010000091.1 GCA_947372535.1 Burkholderiales bacterium | reverse complement strand
TCAATAATGGCGGCCACCACAGTTTAGGAGATGGTATTGCTGCGTCAGTTTTGGAGCCGTCTGCTCATGGCCTTGATCGGGGTGTCGTTGGGCCTGGGCCTGTGTGTGGTGCAAGCGCAAGCCGCCGAACGCATGGCCATGGGGCTGATCGTCAAGCTCAAGGATTCCAAGCCACAGCCTTTGGCACGGCTTCAGGCGCTGGCTGTCCCAACGGATGGGCAGGCCAAGCTGCAACAGCGCTTGAGCGCGGCCGCCGTGCGAACCAGACTGTCGTTCAGCCAGCAGCGACCCACTGCGTTTGGCGCCATGGTCATGCACCATCGCCAAGCCACCACGCTGGCCCGTGCCCAGACTGAAGCAGCACAGTTGCGCAAGGATCCCGATGTCGAGTGGGTGGTCGTCAACGAGTTGGAGCAATCCATGTCGTTCACGACGAGTGACCCTTACTACAGCCAGCAGGAATGGATGCGCGACTTGGCCGCTGGCGGCAGCCCGAACATCCCGGCAGCGTTCAACCGTCTGGAGGGGCGGTTGCTTTCGCCGGTGATCGTGGCGGTGCTGGACACCGGCGTGTTGCCGCATCCTGATCTGGAAGGGCGTGTCTATCGTCAGGGATCTGCCAACCCGGGTGGATACGATTTTGTCAGCAGCGTCGAGTTTTCGAACGATGGCGATGCGCAAGACAACGATGCGACCGATCCTGGCGACTATTTGACCCAGTCGACCATCGATCAGAATCCGTCGTTGTATGTGAACCATTGCAGCATTGATGGCCATACAGCCCCCAAGCCCCATGACAGTTCTTGGCACGGCACTGAGGTGGCTGGCATCTTGGCACCTGGCAATGACGGAGTGGGCATGGTGGGGATACTGGCGCCTTTGAATAACGTGCCTGTCATGCCGATCCGCGTGGCGGGTGCTTGTGGCGCGGCGGTGAGCGACATCATCGAAGGCATGTTCTGGGCGGCCGGCATCAGCTACCACGGCAGCCCCACGGCCAATCCGCATCCCGCGAAGGTCCTCAGTTTGAGTTTTGGCGGTGCGGGCGGTTGTGGATGCCAGTCCAAAAGCAATCTCAAAGGCGAAGACTCGGTCCAGTGTCTTTACCAAAATGCGGTGGATGCCTTGACGCAGAAAGGCGCCTTGTTGGTCGCCGCCGCTGGCAATGGCAATGAGGATGTGATCAATCCGTTGGGATATGCCTTGTCGGCCAGACCGGCAGCTTGTCCTGGGGTGTTGGCGGTCACGGCCTTGCGTGCTGATGGGGCCAAAGCAAAGTATGCCAACCTGACGACTTCCGATACAACACATTTTTCCGTGGCGACCCTCGGCGGTGATGCTGGCGATGGCGGCATTTTCACGCTCGACAATGCTGGCGTGACCGACGCAGAAGCGTATGGTTCTGGCACGACTTTGTGGCGTGACTATCGGGTGGTCGATGGCACCAGTTTTTCAACGCCCATTGCGGCAGGCACGGTGGCTTTGATGTGGGCCGCCAATCCAGGCCTGAGCGTGGCGGACATCCTCAGGGGCCTCAAGACCGCAGGTTTCCGCTCTCATGTCGCGACTGGACTGCCTGCTTGCTCGGCCACGAATTTGGGCAATTGCACCTGCACGTCCTCCACGTGTGGCCCTGGTGTGCTGGATGTCTACAAAGCCGTGGATTGGGCGCTCTCAGCGACCCCGACCAGCTCGGCTGTGATCGGCTCGGGCGACTTTTTTGTGCCTGTCCGTGGCATCTCGAATAGTTCTGCCAAATCCTCTGGCGGTGGTGGCGCAATGGATGGCATCGGCATGTTGCTCCTGCTGTTGGCGGCGGTGCTTGTTATGTGGCGCCAGCGGCACCACCGTCCTCGTTGATCAAGGCGGGCAGGGGGCAAAGCCCTTGCCAGCCGGCAGCGGCAAACCGGGCATCAACCGTTGAAGATCCGGCCGAGCCTGCGCCACCCGGATCACCGAGAAATCCATGGTCGGTCGCACGCTGACCACATAGGCTGTGCGAACGCCCTTGAGCTTCATGGTTTCCAGCGCGGCCAACGCTTGCTCTTCGTTTGAGAAGCGTCCCAGCGACAGGCCCATGGCCAGCTTGGCGGGTGAGCGTACTTCCTCGAAGACCAGGCCTTTGATGCGCCGCAACTCGGTCTGTTTGCGCTGGTAGGTGTCCAGGTCAGGGTAGGGACCCATGTAGACCAGCCACAAGCCTTGAACCGTCACTGTCTGAGCAGTCCAGCTGCCCGCAGGCAGGCGCTGCGTCAGCAAGGCGCTGGCTTGTTTGAATTCTTCCGGCGTGAACGGACCGGCTTCCCGGCAGGCGGCCTCGCCGCTCAGCGGCGAGGTCAAAGCCGCCACCGAAGCGGCACCTGAGGCGATCGATGCGGCACCGTCAGCGCCCGACGCCGTGGCCTCGGAGGCCGGGATCGTGGCGGTGGTGCCACCCGTGATTTCCGGCGCCAACACGATCAGGCGTTCTGGGTTGACCTGTTGCTTGAGCCGCTGCGGCTCGCGCCCTTGTTGTCGCACGCTGGCGCCACCGAGCGGGCCGTCGAGCCAGCCTTCCTGCCAGGCGAAAAAACCTGCATTGGCCAGCAAAAGCAGCAGGACAAGCGTTCGCAACATAAGGCAGGGTAAGGTGGGTAAGAAAGTGATGGATCGGGGCTGCGAGGATCATAGGGGATGCGTCTGCATCCGCACGGAGACCTCACCGGCCGTCCAGGGCGTCGTTCGGCCCTGATCGTCGTGGATCAGCAACGCGCCTTGGTCGTCCACACCCAGTGCGGTGCCTGTCACGTCGGCTTCGCGCGCGGACCAACCTTGGCGCCACAGGGCCACAGGCCGCCCCGCCAGGGCATCGAGTTGCGCATAGGCGGTCTGGAAGGCGGCAAAGCCTTGCTGGGCGAACTCATTCAAGCCAGCCAGCAAGGCAGGTGCGACCATGGCCAGTGCTTGGGCTGGCGTGCAGCTCAGTCCAAGTTGCGTCAGGTCCGCTCTGGCGTGCGCCTCGTCGCCATCGGCCGTGCCGGCCAGGTTCAGCCCCAATCCGATCACCACCCAGCGTTGCTGGGCCGGCAGCTCTGGCGAGACCACGGCCTCGATCAGGATGCCGCCAAGCTTGCGCTCGCCAGCCCACAGATCATTGGGCCATTTCAGGTTCACTTGGGGCGAGACCAGTTGCGCGTTCAGGGCCCGCGCCACCATCACGCCCACGGCCAGCGACAAGGCACCCCCACCCGGGATGGCGGCCAGGTCCACGGCCAAGGCCAGGCTCATGGTCAAGGAATCACCCGCCCGGGACTGCCAGGACCGGCCTGCGCGGCCTCGGCCACTGGTTTGCGACCAGGCCACCACGACGGCGGGTTCAACGGCGCCAGCGCGCCCCAGGGCCAATGCATGGGCATTGGTGGATGCTGATTCGGGCAGGACCTCGATGCTCAGCGTGGGCCAGGCTGGTTGGGCGGCCAGCCAGAGGTCTTCTGCCGCGCGATTGAGTTGGGCGATGCCCTCGTCGTCAGCGGGCGAGGAGCCTGGGGCCATGCGCATGGGAATGCTCAGGCCTTCTTCTTGGCGCGTCGACGCAAGGCCAGCATGGTGCCGCGGCAATCGGCGGCGCCGCACCAGCAGGCGTAGTCCTTCTTGAGGCTGGGCGTGATGCGGGCATCGATCACCAGGCCGTAGTCGAAGAAGAGCTCCTCGCCGGGCTCGATGTCACGCAAGGCTTTGAGGAAGACGCGCATGCCGTCCTGCTCGGCCTCGACATTGGGCTCGCACGAGTGGTTGATCCATTTGGCGGAGTTGCCCTTGTGCTTGCCGTCGATCACGTGGCCGTCATCGAGGTGGAAGTAGAAGGTGTGGTTGGGCTGGTCCGGATCATGGGGATGGCGGCGCAAGGCCTCCTGCCAGGTGATGATCTCGCCGCGATACTCCAGCACCGTGTCACCCGCTTGGAGGGGACGGATGGCGTAAACGCCCTTGCCATGCACGCCTGATTCACGCACCTGGGTGCGGCGACCTCGGTCCGGCACCTCATCGTGGACCACGGGGGCCGTGCGGGCGGCCGGCAGTTTTTTGGGCGAGGCGGTCGGCATGGGCAAGATTGGTTACATTGAATTGGTGGGCGCGCGCGTGCACGCATGCGTGTGTGCGCGAGAAGCCCGATTGTAAGAACGTATTTACCCTGGCCTTTGAAAGGCCGGCAGAGACGCTATAAAGGCACCATGAGCAAAGCCCTGGTCATTGCAGAAAAACCTTCCGTCGCCCAAGACATCGTGCGTGCCCTCACGCAAATGGATGGCAAGTTCGAGAAACACGATGAATACTTCGAGAGCGACCACTATGTGGTGAGCTCAGCGGTCGGCCACCTGGTCGAAATCAAGGCGCCGGAGGAGTTCGATGTCAAGCGTGGCAAATGGAGCTTCGCCAACCTGCCGGTGATCCCGCCGCACTTCGACCTCAACCCGATCGACAAGAGCAAGGGCCGGCTCAACGCCCTGGTCAAGCTGATCAAGCGCAAGGACGTGACCACGCTGATCAACGCGTGTGACGCCGGGCGCGAGGGTGAGCTGATCTTCCGCCTGATCGCGCAATACGCGCAGGACAGCACAGCCACCTTGCGCGCCAAGGGCCTGGGCAAGGAAGTGCGCCGCCTGTGGCTGCAGAGCATGACGCCGCAAGCCATCCGTGACGGCTTCGACAAGCTGCGCACCGACGAGCAGATGATGCCTTTGGCCGATGCCGCACGTTGCCGCTCCGAGGCCGATTGGCTGGTGGGCATCAACGGCACGCGCGCCATGACCGCCTTCAACTCGCGCGACGGCGGCTTCTTCCTCACCACCGTGGGCCGGGTGCAGACCCCGACCTTGTCCATCGTGGTCGAGCGCGAAGAAAAGATCCGCAAGCACGTCTTCCGCGATTACTGGGAGGTGCGTGGCAGCTTTGGTGTGCAGTCGGGCAGCTACGATGGCAAGTGGTTCGATCCCACCTTCAAGAAGGACAAGGCCGCCGCGGAAGGCTCGGCTGAGGCCGAGTTGAAGGCCGACCGTGTCTGGAGCGAGGCCGAGGCCCAGGCGATCGCCGACGCCGTGCGCGGCCAGACCGGCACGGTGACGGAAGAAGCCAAGCCCAGCACGCAGGCCAGCCCATTGCTGTACGACCTGACCACCTTGCAGCGCGAGGCCAACTCGCGCTTCGGCTTCTCGGCCAAGACCACGCTGAGCCTGGCGCAGGCGCTGTACGAAAAGCACAAGGTACTGACCTACCCGCGGACCGACTCGCGCGCCCTGCCCGAGGACTACGTGGAGGTGGTCAAGGAGACCATGGCCATGATCGGCAGCGAGGAGTTGCCCGGCCCCTTGAAGGACCTGGCCACGCATGCCCGCAAGGCGCTCAAGGAGGGCTACGTCAAGCCCACCAAGCGCGTGTTCGACAACGCCAAGGTGTCGGATCACTTCGCCATCATCCCCACGCTGCAAGCGCCACGCAGCTTGAGCGAGATCGAGGCCAAGCTCTACGACCTGGTGGTCAAGCGCTTCCTGGCGGTGTTCTACCCGTCGGCCGAGTTCATGGTCACCACGCGCATCACCAAGGTGCCTGCTGAAGGCAAGGAGCACCACTTCCAGACCAACGGCAAGGTGTTGGTCAAGCCGGGCTGGATGGCCGTTTACGGCAAGGAAGCCCAGGACGACGACGCCACGCTGGTGGCGGTCCAGCCAGGCGAGCCGGCCCTCAATGAAGAGGTCGTGGCCAACGCGCTCAAGACCAAACCGCCCGCACGTTATTCGGAAGCGACCTTGCTGAGCGCCATGGAAGGCGCCGGCAAGCTCATCGATGACGAAGAGTTCAAGGCTGCGATGCAGGAGAAGGGCCTGGGCACGCCAGCCACGCGCTCGTCCATCATCGAAGGCCTGATCATGGAAAAGTACATGATCCGCGAAGGCCGCGAGCTCATCCCCACGGCCAAGGCTTTCCAGCTCACCACACTCTTGCGCGGCCTGGGCGTGGAGGACCTGACCAAGCCCGAGCTCACCGGCAACTGGGAGTTCAAGCTCTCGGAGATGGAAAAGGGCCTGCTCAGCCGCGATGCCTTCATGGGCGAGATCGCGCAGATGACGCAGCGCATCGTGCAAAAGGCCAAGGAGTACGACCGCGACACCATCCCCGGTGACTACGCCACCTTGAGTACGCCGTGCCCCAATTGCGGCGGCGTGGTCAAGGAGAACTACCGGCGCTTCACCTGCATTGGCAAGGGCGCTGCGGTGGCCGACGGCGCCGAGGGCACGGGTTGTGGTTTCTCGATCAGCAAGAGCCCGGCGGGTCGCAGCTTCGAACTGACGGAGATCGACCAGTTGATCCGCGAGCACAAGGTCGGTCCGCTGGAAGGTTTCCGCTCCAAGGCCGGTTGGCCCTTCACGGCCGAGCTCAAGCTGGTACGCGACGAGGAGTTGAACAATTGGAAGATGGAGTTCGACTTTGGCGATGCGGCCAAGAAGGATGAAGAAGGCGGCGAAGCGGTCGATTTCAGCGGGCAGCAAAGCCTGGGCAAGTGCCCCAAGTGCGGCGGCCAGGTCTTCGAATACGGCAGCAACTATGTGTGCGAAAACGCCGTGGGCGCGGCCGTGTCCTGCGACTTCAAGAGCGGCAAGATCATCCTGCAGCAGCCTGTCACGCCCGATCAGGTGACCAAGCTGTTAGAGAACGGCAAAACCGACCTGCTGGAGAACTTCGTGTCCAACAAGACGCGGCGCAAGTTCAAGGCCTTCCTGAGTTGGGATGCCAAGGTCGGCAAGGTGGGCTTCGAGTTTGAGCCACGGGCGCCCAAGGTACCCGCTGCCAAGAAAGCCGCGGCGAAAAAAGCTGTGGCCAAAAAGGCCGCCTGAAGGCGCGTTTCGTAGGGCCATGTCACCTGATCGTGAAGATCGGGTGACATCGGTGTAAGGTTCTCACCTACTCGCGCGACATACGTGAAGGACGCCATCATGGTGTCCTTCATGCCCAAGGAGTTTCTGCCATGCCCGTGATCCGCCGCCCTTCTTCCGCCCTGCACCCCGACAGCGGGATGGTGCATCCCGTGCCCAGCGAGATCACACCGCGCCAGGTCTACGAAGGCCGCCGGCAATGGATGAAGCAGGCGAGCGTGGGTGGTGCTGCCCTGGCGTTGACGGGTTTGCCCAATTTGGCCCGTGCCGAGACCAAACGCCCCGGCAAACTGGCCGCCTTGGCCGGCGCCCGCAGTGCGGTGCCCAATGCCTACGCCATGGACAAACTCACGCCCTACGAGGACGTGATCAGCTACAACAATTTCTACGAGTTCGGCACCGGCAAGGAAGACCCCGCCGAGAACGCCCACACCCTCAAGCCGCGCCCCTGGACGCTCAGCATCGAAGGCGAGGTGGGCAAGCCTTTGAAATTGGGCCTGGACGACTTGCTCAAACTGGGTGCCATGGAAGAGCGCATCTACCGGCTGCGATGCGTCGAAGGCTGGTCCATGGTCATCCCCTGGGTGGGGTATTCGCTCTCGGCCTTGATCAAGAAGGCCGAACCCAACAGTCGCGCCAAATACGTGGAGTTGGTGTCCTTGGCCGACCCCAAACAAATGCCGGGGGTGCGCTCCAGCGTGCTCGATTGGCCCTATGTCGAGGGCCTGCGCATTGACGAGGCCATGCATCCCCTCACGCTCATGGCCTTTGGCCTTTATGGCGAGGTCCTGCCCAACCAGAATGGCGCACCCTTGCGATTGGTGGTGCCCTGGAAATACGGTTTCAAGAGCGCCAAATCGATCGTCAAGATCCGCCTGGTGGAGAAGGAGCCCGCCTCTTCATGGGTCAAGGCCAATCGGCAGGAATATGGCTTTTATTCCAATGTGAACCCCAAGGTCGATCACCCGCGCTGGAGCCAGGCCACCGAGCGCCGCATCGGTGATGGCGGGCTGTTCACCCCGCGCAAGGCCACCCTGATGTTCAATGGCTATGAAGCCCAGGTCGGCCAGCTTTATGCAGGCATGGACCTCAAGAAATTTTTCTGAGACAAGACATGGGATCGACTTTCAACGCCTGGCTGCTCAAGCCCTGGGCCAAACCTCTGGTCTGGCTGCTTTGCGCATTGCCTTGGCTCTGGCTGATGTCCCGGGCGCTCACCGATTCGTTGGGCGCCAATCCGGCCGAGTCCCTGGAGCACGCGACCGGCGAATGGGCCTTGCGATTTTTGTGGGCCTCCTTGGCCATCACACCCGTGCGCACGGTCTTCAAGCTGCCGGCGCTGTTGCGGTTTCGGCGCGCTTTGGGCGTGAGCGCTTTCCTGTATGCCCTGATGCACCTGTTGACCTACGCCGCCTTCGACAAGGGTTTTCAGCTCGATGAGATCATCAAGGATGTGTTCAAGCGCAACTTCATCCTGGTCGGGATGCTGGCGCTGCTGTTGATGACGCCCTTGGCGCTGACCTCCTTCAATCGGGCGATCAAGCTCCTCGGTGGCAAGCGCTGGCAGGCCCTGCACAAACTGACCTACGCGGTGGCCCTGCTGGCCTTGCTGCATTTCTTCTGGAAGAAGGCCGGCAAGAACGATTTTGCCGAGGTGTCGGTCTATGCCGGCATCCTGGCCGTGCTGTTGGGATGGCGCGTGACGCGCTGGTTGAAGCAGCGCGCGTGATACCCGCCTGACAGCCTGTCGGGCGACAATGCGGCATGTTCGAGTTGCTGCTGTCCTTTGTGCCGTTTTTCGCGCTGGTGTTGCTGGGCTGGGGCGCAGCGCGTGGTGGTGTCCTGCCCTTGGAAGGCATTGGCGCGCTGAACAGTTTTGTCCTCTACTTTGGTTTGTCGGCCATGGTGTTCCGGCTGGCGGCCAGCGGCACCTTGCATCAGCGGGGCTTGGGCGGCTTGTTGCTGGCCTATGGCGTTGCTGGCTTCATGGTGGCGGGCCTGGCGCTGTTCTGGGCCGCGCGTTCGGGGCTGGTGCGCCGCGATGGCGGGCTGGCCGCGTTGGTGACCGCCTTTCCCAATACAGGCTTCCTGGGGCTGCCTTTGCTCACTGGTTTGTTGGGTTCGCCAGCGGCTGGGCCCGTGGCCGCAACATTGATCGTGGACGTGCTGCTGTTGAGCTCGTTGTGCCTGGCCTGGGCGCACTCGGATGGGGAGGCCGGGCAGGCAATTGGCAATGCGCTCAAAGGGGCCTTGCGCAATCCGCTCTTGTTGGCGATGGCGGCGGGCATGCTGACGTCTGCCGTGGGGCTGTCCTTGCCGCACGCGGTGGACGAGACCGTGCGCCTGCTGAGCCTGTCGGCGACGCCGGTGGCGCTGTTCACGTTGGGCGCCATCCTGGCCCGATCGCAGGTGGCGCAGGCGGTGGCTGCACGGGGCGCGCTGGCCGACGAGACACAGCTGGCCAAGCCGCATGTCTGGCTGCCGGCCCTGCTCAAGCTCGTGGCGCACCCAGCGCTGGTCTGGGGGCTGGGCAGCACGGTCCTGCCCTGGCTTGGGGTGTCGGTGCCGCACGCAGGGCTGCTGGTGCTGACGATGGCGGCCGCGCTGCCATCGGCCAGCAACGTGGCCATGCTGGCCGAGCGTGAAGGCGCCGACACAGCCTTGGTGGCACGCATCATCTTCTGGACCACGGCGGCCGCCTTGCTCATGCTGGCCCTGTGGGCGCAGGTGCTGGGCGTTCAGGCGGTGTCTTCCAGCACCAACTGATCGCGGCCGGTCGCCTGGCCCGACATCGCGGTGCCGGTTTCAGTGACCGCCGGTTGACTCGTTGCTGGTTCGATGCGCATGGTGGTGGATGAAGCCATCGTCGCACATGGCTTCGTACGGATCGTCAGCCCCAGCCGGCCCCAGTGAGGCCAGCCAGCGCAAGGCCTGACGACCATGGCGCTCCGCGTCTTGCTGAGCCAACTGGTCAGTGTCCATCATGCGGCGGCCTGACACCGACGTCTGGAATTCATTGAATGAAGCTGGCATGCTGAACCTCGCGAAAATGGAGTGGCCAAGGCACACAGGATTACGCGCCATGTCAACCATCTTGCAAGGCTCAGGTAACGGTTTCGTGTACTTTTTGTGAAGATACAGACACAAAGGTAAAGACAGGCTTCAGGCGGGCACGGCCTTTGTTCTGCCCAAGACGGGACCCAAGGCGCGGCCCGTGTGCGTGGCTTTTTTCACCAGGTGAATCGGCGTGCCTTGGGCGGAGACCTTGCCACCGCCTGTGCCGCCTTCTGGCCCCATGTCGATCACCCAGTCGGCTTCGGCGATCACGTCCAGGTCGTGCTCGATGACCACCACGCTGTGCCCGCCATCGACCAGGCGGTGCAGCACCTTGATGAGCTTTTCCACATCGGCCAAGTGCAGGCCCACGGTGGGCTCGTCCAGCACGTAGAGCGTGTGCGGCGCCGTGTTGCCTCGCCTGCCGATGTCGTCGCGCACCTTGCTCAGCTCGGTCACCAGCTTGATGCGCTGGGCTTCGCCGCCCGACAGCGTCGGTGAGGGCTGGCCCAACGTGAGGTAGCCCAGCCCCACGTCCTGCAACAAGCGCAAGGGATGCGAGATGGATGGCATGGACGCGAAGAACTCGACCGCTTCATCCACCTCCATCTTGAGCACGTCACCGATGTGTTTGCCGCGCCAAGTGGCGGTGAGCGTCTCCGCATTGAAGCGCATGCCATCGCAGGTGTCGCAATGCACCTTCACGTCTGGCAGGAAGGCCATCTCGATGGTGCGCACGCCTTGGCCTTCGCACTCGGGGCAGCGGCCATCGCCCGTGTTGAAGCTGAAGCGGCCCGCCGCCCAGCCGCGCGCACGCGCCTCCAGCGTGTCGGCGAACAGCTTGCGGATGGCATCCCAGAAGCCGATGTAGGTGGCCGGGCAGGAGCGTGGTGTCTTGCCGATGGGGGTCTGATCGACCTCCAGCACGCGGTCGATGGCGCCCCAGCCTTCGATGCCATCGCAGCCCACCCACAGCGGAGAGGTTTCGGCGCGTTGGCGCGGCGGGATGCTGACAGCGTGTTGCACATTGGCCAGCAAAACGTCGCGAGCCAACGTCGATTTGCCCGAGCCGCTCACGCCGGTGACGGCCACCAGGCGCTTGAGCGGCACTTCCACCGTCACCTTTTGCAGGTTGTGCAGGCGTGCGCCCTTGATGGTGAGCTGCGGCGTCTCCTTGTCGATGGCGCGGGGGGTGACCAGCGGGTGCTGCATGGGCTCGCGCAGGCAGCGGCCTGTGACCGAGTCGGGCGAATCCATGATCTGCTGCACCGTGCCTTGGGCCACGACCGTGCCGCCACGGCTGCCGGCGCCCGGGCCAATGTCGATGATGTGTTCAGCGCGGCGGATGGTGTCCTCATCGTGCTCGACCACGACCAGGGTGTTGCCCTCCTGGCCCAGCGTGTGCAGGGCTTGTAGCAGCAACTGGTTGTCGCGCGGGTGCAAGCCAATGGTGGGCTCGTCCAGGATGTAGCAGACGCCTTGCAGGTTCGAGCCCAGTTGTGCAGACAGGCGGATGCGCTGGGCCTCACCACCCGACAAAGTGGGTGCGGCGCGGTCCAGGCTGAGGTAGCCCAGGCCGACTTGCTCCATGAAGCTCAGGCGGCTCTTGATCTCGCTGACCAGGTCTCGTGCGATGGTGGCCTCGCGGCCATCGAGCTTGAGCTTCTCGAACCATTTGCGGGAATCCTTGACGGACCAGGCCGAGAGCTCGGCGATCGATTGGCCGCGGCCCGGCCCGGTCAGGCGCACGGCCAAGGCGATTGGGTTCAAGCGTGCGCCATGGCAAGCAGGGCAAGCCGCGTCTTCTTCCACGTCTTCCACATCGGGCTCGGCGAAGGTTTGTTCGCGCCCCTTGTTGTCGTCCTGCTGCGAATCGTCGAGCACCTTGCGCTGCTCGCGTGTGAGCGCCAGGCCCGTGCCCACGCACTCTTCGCACCAGCCATGTTTGCTGTTGTAGGAGAACAAGCGTGGGTCAAGTTCTGGGTAGCTGGTGCCGCAGCTGGGGCAGGCGCGCTGGGTGGAGAACACCTTGACGCGGCCCATGTGCAGGGTCGACTTGCCACCGGCCAGCGCATCGGCCAGGCCATCGAGCGGCGCCAGCAGGTGCACCACGCCTTTGCCATGCTCCAGCGCCGACGCCAGCAACTCACGCAGGCGACCTTCGTTCTCTGGCGTGACCACCAGATCGCCCACGGGCAGCTCGATGGTGTGTTCGCGGTAACGATCAAGCTTGGGTCCGCCGGCCGTGCCCCAACCGTTGCTCGGCAGGAATTCGCCATCGACACGCAGGTGCGTGAAGCCCTTGGTCGAGGCCCACTTGGCCAGCTCGGTGTAGATGCCCTTGCGGTTGACCACCAGCGGCGCCAGCAAACCGATGTGCTGGCCTTTGAAATCACGCACCCACTGTGAGGCGATGGCCTCGGGCGTTTGCGGCAACACGGGGATGGGGTGGCCTTCGCCATCGACACAATGGATGCAGTGCTGGGTGCCCAGCTTCACGTAAAGCAGGCGCAGGAAGTGATGCACCTCGGTGGTCGTGCCGACGGTGCTCTTGCGGCCACCGCGCGAGAGGCGCTGCTCGATGGCCACGGTGGGCGGGATGCCGTAGACGGCATCGACCTCAGGCCGGCCGGCCGGCTGCACCAGGCTGCGCGCATAGGCGTTGAGCGATTCCAGGTAACGCCGCTGGCCTTCATTGAACAGGATGTCGAAGGCGAGCGTGGATTTGCCCGAGCCCGACACGCCCGTGATCACGTTGAACTTGCCGCGCGGGATGCTCACGCTCATGCCCTTGAGGTTGTTCTCATGGGCGTTGACGACCTCGATCGAATGGGCGCCAGGTGCGTTCAACGCGGCTTCACGCCGCTGGCTGCGGATGCGGTCCCGCTTGGCCTTGATCAGCGATTGCAGCGAGGCGCCATCGGTGTTTTCGGCATCCACGCCATCGAGATCGGCATCCACCACATAAGGCGTGATGCGCTCGGCCGCGATCAGCGCAGCGCCCACGCCCTTGGCCTGGCCATCAGCGCTCAGGCCCATGGCTGCTTCGTACTCACGCAAGGCAATGCCGGTGTGCGTCTTGCCTTCGCGGATGGCTTCGGGCGCGCCACAGGCCACCAGTTGCCCGCCTTCATCGCCGCCCTCTGGGCCCAGTTCGATCAACCAGTCGCAAGCCCGGATCACATCCAGGTTGTGCTCGATCAGGATGATGGAGTTGCCCGCTTCCAGCAGCTTGCCAAAAGCGCGCATCAGCTTGGCGATGTCGTCAAAGTGCAGGCCCGTGGTGGGCTCGTCGAACATGAAGAGCGTGCCTTTGCGCGCCACGCGTTGGCGTGACTTGCTGGCTTGCGCGGCCGTTTCGACCAGGTGGCCGGCCAGCTTGAGGCGTTGCGCCTCGCCGCCCGACAGCGTGGGCACGGGCTGGCCCAGCTTGATGTAGTCCAGGCCCACATCGGCCAGCGGGGCCAGCGCGCGCACCACGTCCACGTCCTGCGCGAACAGTTTGACGGCCTCGGCCACGGTCAGCTCCAGCACATCGGAGATGCTCATGGCGTGGTTCAGCCGCTCGATGGTCACCTCGCGCACCTCGGCGCGGAAGCGCGTGCCGTCGCAATCGGGGCAACGCAGGTAGACGTCGCTGAGGAACTGCATCTCCACGTGCTCGAAGCCCGAGCCGCCGCAGGTGGCGCAGCGCCCCGTGCCCGCGTTGAAGCTGAAGGTGCCGGCGGTGTACTTGCGCTCGCGCGCCAGTGGCGTGACCGCGAACAGGTTGCGCACGGCATCGAAGGCACCGACGTAGCTGGCCGGGTTGGAACGAGCTGTTTTGCCGATGGGCGATTGATCGACGAAATTCACGCCGCTGAGCCAGTCGGCCCCCAGCAACTCATCGTGCTCGCCAGGGCTCTCGGTGGCTTCGCCAAAGTGGCGCAGCAAGGCCGGGTGCAGGATGTCCTGCACCAGCGTGGACTTGCCCGAACCGCTCACGCCGGTGATGCCCACCAGGCGCTGCAAGGGCATCTCCACCGTGATGTTCTTGAGGTTGTGCTCGCGCGCGCCTTGCAGGATCAGGCGGGGCGTGCTGGTCTCAACCGCACGGCGCAGGCCCATGCCGATGGTGCGGCGCGCACCCAGGTAGGCGCCGGTCAGGGTCTCGGCATTTTTCAGGTCATCGGGCGTGCCGTCGAAAACGATGCGGCCACCTTGATGGCCAGGCCCTGGCCCCAGGTCGATCACGCGGTCGGCGGCCAGCATCACGGCCGGGTCGTGCTCGACCACCACCAGCGTGTTGCCCGCATCGACCAGGCGCTGCATGGCCACGTTGATGCGGTCCATGTCGCGCGGGTGAAGGCCGATGCTGGGCTCGTCCAGCACGAACAGGGTGTTGACCAGCGAGGTGCCCAGGGCCGTGGTCAGGTTGATGCGTTGCACCTCGCCGCCCGACAGCGTGCGGCTTTGCCGGTCCAGCGTGAGGTAACCCAGGCCCACATCGACCAGGTATTTGAGCCGCGTGCGGATCTCGTCCAGCAGCAGTTGCAGGGCCTCGTCATGGCCACGGCTGGGCAGGGTCACGAAGCCGAAGAAGCGCTGCATGCGCGAGATCGGCAGCGTCATCACGTCGTACAGGTTCAGGCCGGGCAGGGCCTCCAGCGTGGCGCGCGGCATGGGGGCGCCATGCGGGTGGAAACGAGCGGCCGGGGCCAGCACCGCGTCCGCATCCTCGCGTGAACCCAAGCGCCACAGCAGCGACTCAGCTTGCAGCCGCGCGCCGCCGCAACTGGGGCAGGGCGTATAGCTGCGGTACTTGGACAAGAGCACGCGAATGTGCATCTTGTAGGCTTTGCTTTCGAGGTACTCGAAAAAGCGCTTGATGCCGTACCACTGCTTGTTCCAACTGCCTTTCCAGTCGGGGTCGCCGTCGATGACCCAGGCCTTGTGCTCAGGGCTCAGTTGCGACCAGGCCGTGTCGCGGGGCACGCCGACATCGCCGGCGTACTTGATCAAATCCTTCTGGCAATCGGCCCAGGCGGGCGTCTGCAAGGGTTTGATGGCGCCCGAGCGCAAAGTCTTCTTCGCATCGGGGATCACCAGTCCCCAGTCCACGCCGATGACGCGGCCAAAACCTCGGCAGGTCGGGCAGGCGCCCGAAGCGGAGTTGAACGAGAACAAGCCGGGCGACGGCAAGCTGTAGCGGCGGCCGCTTTCGGGGCAGTGCAGGCCGCTGGAGAAGCGCCACAGCTCGGGCTCGGCGCCTTCTTCATCGGGCAGGGCATAGACCGTGATGTGGCCGCCACCGCGCTTGAAGGCCACTTCGAGCGATTCCATGACGCGCGGGCGGTCCAGGTCGGCACCCGTGGGATCGGCCCCCAGGCGGAAGCGGTCGGCGATCACATCAAGCACCAAGCGTTCGGTGGCATCTTCGGCCGTGGTGGTCAAGGCCTTGGCGGTCTTCTTGGCCGCTTTTTTGGCGGCCTTTTTGGCCGAGGTGTCGGGCGAGGCCACGGCGGGCGTGTGGCCGGCCATGCGCTGCGCCTGGATGCGCGAAAAACCGCTGGCCGACAGCCATTCCTGCATTTGCTCCGGGCTGGTGTTGGCAGGCAGTTCGGCCGCGAAGGTGATGACCACACGGCGTCCGCCGGGCGTGGCGGCAGTGCGCGCCAGCAGCGTCTCGAACACCGATTGCGGCGAATCCTGGTTGACCAGCGCGCCGGTCTCGGCATCGAACAGCCGCCCGGCCCG
>CANBUA010000090.1 GCA_947372535.1 Burkholderiales bacterium | reverse complement strand
TCTTTCCAGCACCCCATCGCCTCTCGCCTGCCGCAAGTGGGCACCACCATCTTCACGGTGATGTCCTCCCTGGCGCAGGCGCACGGGGCCATCAACCTGTCCCAAGGCTTCCCTGATTTCGACGCACCGGCCGAGTTGCTGGGTCTGCTGGACCAGCACGCCCGCGCTGGCCACAACCAGTATCCGCCCATGGCCGGCGTGACCGTGTTGCGCGAGGCCATCGCGGCCAAGGCCCAAGCGCTCTACGGCGCCAGTTACGACGTGGCCAACGAGATCACCGTCACGGCGGGTGCCACGCAGGCCATCTTCACGGCGGTGACCGCGCTGGTGCACCCGGGCGATGAGGTGATCGTGTTCGCGCCTGTGTTCGACAGCTACGCGCCCGCCATCGAACTGCAGGGCGGCAAAGTCGTTTACGCCGAATTGGCCTTCCCCGACTACCGCCCTGACTGGCCGCAGGTCAAGGCGTTGATCACGCCGCGAACGCGCATGATCATCATCAACACGCCGCACAACCCGACGGGCACCGTGTGGACGGCCGATGACATGGCCGCGCTCGAAGCACTGGTCCAAGGCACCGGCATCATCATCTTGAGCGACGAGGTCTACGAGCACATGGTGTTTGACGGCGCGCGGCATGAGAGCGTCATGCGCTACCCCGGCCTGGCCGAACGCAGCCTCGTGGTCTCCAGCTTCGGCAAGACTTATCACATCACCGGCTGGAAGGTGGGCTACTGCCTCGGCCCGCGCGAGCTGATGGCCGAGTTCCGCAAGGCGCACCAGTTCATCGTGTTCACGGTGCACGCGCCCTCGCAATATGCCTTGGCCGACTTCATGACAAAAGCCGGCTGGTATGAGCAACTCAAGGCGCTGTACACCGGCAAGCGCGACATCTTCCGCCAGGCGCTGAGCGGCTCTCGCTTCGAGCTGCTGCCGTGCGAGGGCACCTACTTCCAGTGCGTGAAGTACGGCGCCATCAGCGATGAGCGCGACCGCGCTTTCGTCGAACGACTGACGACAGAGCACGGCGTGGCGGCCATCCCCGTGTCGGCCTTCTACCCCGGCGGCGATGACCATGGGGTGATCCGGTTTTGCTTTGCCAAGTCAGCCGCGACGCTGGAGAAGGCGCTGGAGCGCTTGGTCAAGCTTTGACCTGAGCACGCATCGATTGACACAGCCCGTCGCGAAATTTAAAGGCAGCAGAAATGCCGCTCTTCTTGTGGGAACGCTGCACGCAAGCTCTTGTTACAATTTGAGTCCCTGAACTGACGGTATCTGCACGCGCCCCGGCGCCTCTTCGTCCCATGGTGTTTGATGTCCGTTCCTTGTTGATCGCCCTGATGATCAACGTGATCACCGTAGCCGGGGTGCTGACCGTGGTCATGGGCCAGGTCACGCTGGCGGGGCGGCGTGCGCAGCAAGGCGCGGGCTTGCAAGCGGCGGGCTGGTTATGCCTGCTGTGCTCAAGCCTCTACCGCGGCACCGTTGCCGACCAGTTTCTCTCGTGCGTCGCCGTCACCTGCTTGGCCACCAGCCTGATCTGCCTGAGCCAGGCCTTTGCGCAATGGGGTGGCCGCAGCACCATGCCGCGCTGGCCCTGGTCGCTGGCGTTGGCCACGGTGGCGGGCTATGCCCTGGGCTTTCACCACTACGCCTGGCGCGTGGGTTGGGCCAACACCGGGCTGACGGTGTTGATGCTGCTGGTGGTCCAATCGCTGTGGCGCCAACCGCCTGGCCACCAACGCAGCAACTGGCGCGGGGTGGTGGCGGCCTTCATGGTCATGCAGGCGGCGGTCACGCTGTGGCGCGGCATGCTGGGCGCCTTCTTCACGGCGGACTATCCCACCTTCCTCTCGCCCCACCCGGTCAACGTCGCCTCGGTGCTGATCGCCAATGTCACGGCGGTGCTGACCCTGGTCGGCATCTTGCTGGCCATGCGCGAGGAGAGCGATCGCCAGTTGCAGCGGCTGGCCACGGTGGACGGGCTGACCGGCCTGCTCAACCGCCGCGCCTGGATGGAACGCGCCCAAGATGCCCATGCCATGAGCCTTCGCCACCAGCATCCCTTGAGCATCCTCATGCTTGACCTGGATCATTTCAAGCAGATCAACGACACGCGCGGGCACGGCGTGGGTGACCGAGCCTTGAAGGTGTTCGGCCAAGCCATCACCGAGGTGCTCCGCGCGGGCGATATCGCCGGGCGCCTGGGTGGCGAGGAGTTCGGCGTGCTGCTGATCCACGCCACTCACGACGATGCGATGGTGTTCGACCGGCGAGTGCGCGAACGCATCGCGCAACTGGCGCCAGAGGTGCTGGGGTTGACGCTCAATTACAGCGCGGGACTGGCCCAGCGGCATGGCAGCACCGCGACGCTGGAGGCCCTTCTGCATGAGGCGGATCTGGCCTTGTACGCGGCCAAGGCGCAAGGGCGCGGGCTCACTATCTGAGCGTTTGACCTCAAGCGGCCGTTGAAGCTGCCAAGCAGACTTGGGCAAGGTCACCAGGCTCGCTGGGTCGGACTTGCATGGCGCTCAAAGGGGCAACGTGCAGCCCATCAGGGCCTCAAGGTCAGAGCCAGGTTGACCACGACGGCCAGGACCAGCCCGGCGCTGATCCACGACAGCCACAGGACCCTGACCCGGTTGGCGTCGACGCGCTTGATCAACTGGGTGTTCTGCTCGGCCAACGCCGCGATCAGTTCGGACGACGCCAGCATCTGGCGGTGCAGCTCCGACACCGTCGCCTCTGTCCCCGCCCACTGTGACTGGAGCAGGGCGATGGCCTCGGACTCTGGCATGGCCGCGAAGGCCGGTGCGCCCGCGCCGGGTGATTCGGCGGCCGACGATGGCTTGCCGCCAGCCACCGTGTTCCAGAGTTTCTTCGCACTGTCGGCCACCTTGGGCGCATTGCTGATCACATCGCCCCAAGGGACCATTTTCAGTACCGACATCCAACCGATGGCCATGGCTTGCTCATTTCCTCAATGCGCATCACGGCGCTGCTGGCTTCATTATCAGACAGCGGCCGGTTCAATCCGGCGCCTTGCCGGCCATGAAGTGGGTCATGGTTGAGCGCGCCATCAGTCCTTGCAGTATCCCTCGCCGGCCTTGATGGTCAGGCAATCCTTCTTGTCAGCCAACCACTTCATGCCGGTCGCTTGGCCATTGCTCGCGCGGATGGATTCTTTGGCGCCCTGCCGCTCGAACTCGACGTGGTCGCCCACGGCCTTGCCGGTGTACGTCGATGGTCCGTCCAGGTTCTGGATGGTGACCTCGTAGACGCCTTGGCCACCCGCCAACTTCAGAAACGTGCCTTCCGGGCCGGTCCACTGGCCCAGCCACTCATCGGTGACCGGCGTGGCCAGGGCCTCGGCGGATGCGGCGTTGGCTGCGATGTGTTCGGCCGGGTCGGGCACGCGTTCGCCACAACCGGCCAGGAGAGACAGCGCCGTGCTCAGCACGGCAGCGAGGATCAGGGATGGAGGGGTCATGGCATGGGCCCATTCACGGTGACATGGCGGCATTGTCCATCAGGCCGCCGCATCTCGCAGCCGCCCGCGGATGCGGCTGAGTGAGACCGCCGTGATGCCCAGGTAGCGCGCCAGGTCCTTTTGCGGCAGGCGCGGTGCCAGGCCAGGGCGCTGCACCACGAAGGCGGCGTAGCGCTCGGCTGGTTTGAGCGTCAGCAGGTCACGCTCGCGCAGTTCCCGGCGCGTGGCGTAGTCCTTCCAGCCATTGAGCAAGGCCTTTTGCCACGCCGGGTTCTGCGAGGCGGTGCGCTCGAGCCAGCCGTAATCGAAGCGCTCGAACTCGCAGGCCTCCAGCGCCTCGCAGGCATAACTGGACACACCGCCGGGCATCAGGGCCGTGAGGCTACAAAAGAAGGCCCCCTCGGCCATGAAGTCTTGTACCCATTCCTGGCCGTCGGCATCGCGGTAGAGCGTTTTCACGCAGCCCTGCCGGATCACGTAAATGTAGGGATGCGGCTGGCCGATGTCGAACAACACTTGACCCTTGACCAGCTTGACCACGCGCAGGTGATCGGCCACATCGTCAGGCAGGGGCACATCGCCACCGGCCAGCGCACTCAGCACGGCCAGACTCAACAGTTGCGCGTTATCCATGGTGAATGACATCGAAGGCCTCGGGACTCAGCATCACGCTTCTTTGCCCCAACCAACCCATGAAGGAATGTCGATGACCGCCGATGCCATGCCGATGATGCACCAAGCCACGCTCGTTCAACCCATGTTGTCCATGATGTTGATCACCACCGCAGTCTGGCTCCTGATGTACGTGCGCCGCCTGGGGCACATGAGCCGCCATGGCATTGATGCGCAAAGCGTGAACACGCCGCAGAAGATGACGGCAGCCTTGCCCGAGTCGGTGGAGTCCGCCAGCAACAACCTCAAAAACCTGTTCGAGCTGCCCGTGCTGTTCCATGTGTTGTGTCTGTTGCTCATGCAGCAGGGCTGGGTCACCCAGGTCGATGTCTTTGCCGCCTGGGTGTTCGTGGGCTTTCGCGCCTTGCACAGCCTGGCCCATTGCACAGCGAACATCGTGCTGATTCGCTTTGCGGCCTATGTCGTGGCCAGCTTGGCCTTGTGGTTCATGGTGGCCCGACTGGCCATCAACCACGGGGCGCTGTGACCTCCGGACATCGGATTCAACTGCTTACACCGCTTCAACGTGGTGGCCCTATAGTCGCCACCTGATGGCGCAAAAAACGCCACAAAGTAGCGCGAATAAATCCTTCCGAACTTCAAATAAATACACCTCGGAAGCATTTTCCACAGCCTATTGTCAAACTCAGGGAGAGAGTCCGTGAAGAACATCGCTTCATCGCACCGGCCGCGGCAAGCCGCGCCATGCCCCTTCTCACCACCCGCCTCGGGATGATGGTGATCGACTGATCCCGGGGCGCATCTGCGCCCCATCTCCGGTTTGCGCCCTCGACAAGCGCACATCAGCACCTGGTAACACGCATGGCTGACGGGATTTTGGCCCGTGGTCCCGGCCTGCTCGCGTGTACCAGTCCACTCACGGGTTTTTCTGGGAGTTTTGAACATGAAAACATTGAAATACGTCGCCCTCGCGGCCGCCATGTGCTGCGCCTTGCCCGTCATGGCCATTGAAGGGCCCGCTGCCTTCGTGCCGTCTCAGGCTGGCGCCACTTATCCAGGCACGACCACGGCCACCTCGGCCTGGAAACTGGTCGGTGAACTGGGGGCCTCGGCCGTCCAGATCTCACCTCGCTGGGTCTTGACGGCCGAGCACGTCACCGGCAGCGGCACCGCCGTGGTCGGCCGCACCTTCACCAACGCCTATGGCTCGGCCGTCATTGATGCGGTCTACCCCGCCTCCGCAGCCACGCGGCCCGCAGGCGTTGCCGCCGCCGACTTGTCGCTGGTTCACCTGGCCAGCGACATCGTGGTGCCCGCCAACGAACTGCCCGCCCTGCTGGCAGACCAGCAAGTCGACGAGACCAACAACCTGCCCGGCAAAATCCTGGCAGCAGGACGTGGCGGCTTCGGGGTCGTCAAGGCTTCGTGGCTGTCGGCCAGTGAAGACATCACGATTCAAATGCCCGCCAGCGTCGAAGGCGTTTATGCCATCGGCGGCGACAGCGGCAGTGGTGTGTTCTGGTACCCCGCGGCTTCATCGCGTCCCGTGTTGCGCAGCATCACCACCACAGCCGGCAACCCGGTGGGCCCGTTCTCGGCCCAGGTCGGCACGAGCAGCATCGCCAACCGTTTCGATGCCCAGGCATGGATCAAGGCCACCACCTCAGGGTTCGGTGCCAACACGGGTGCTGCACCGCTGTGGGCAAGCTCAACCACACTGGCGCCATTGAGCGCCCGCACGCCCGCCATCCCGTTGACACCCCGCATCCACCAGACTTTCAACAACGGCGCTTGGCTGGACTGGACGAGCAAGCCCGCCGCGGCGGGCACGCCGGCCACGACCAGCTACCTGGTGCGGGTCTCGCCAGGCGGCGCGCAGTTCACTGTTCAGGGTCTGGGCAACATCACCCTCACGGGCCTGAGCCCCAACACGGTTTATTCGGCCACAGTCGAGGCCGTCAACAGCAATGGCGCGTCCGGCCGCCGCACCGCGCTCACCGACCCCGACAGCGTCAACGGTCAGAGCAGCACATTCACCACCAATGTGCCGCCCAATGCCTTGACGGCTTTCACCTATGAGGCCTATACCAAGATCTCTGGCGGCGTGGTCAGCGGTTGCGTGCGACTGAATCCGACCTTTGCCACCACCGGCGTGGCGGCCACGGCCCTGGGCGTGACCAACTACCAGAAAGGCAACACATCCCTGTTGCTGGGCCTGGGCGTTCCCGCCTTTGACTATTGCGACCTGACACCAGGCAGCAATGCGATTTTCTTTGTCGCGCCTTGGAAGAACCTCTCGCCCGGCCCAAGCAAAACGGTCAACGTGTCCGTGCCACTGACCGTCACCGGTGTGCCGCTTGACTTGGTCACCTCCGGCCGTGTGCTCACACGCAATGCCACCAAGTACTATTACTTCGATGCAGCCTGGACCGCGCCTCACCAGCCTCAGCCAGCGGCCACACTGCAGGGTTACAGCATGTTCGTGGGCTGCAACAACGAAGCCGGTGCGCAGACCCTCAACTTGACGGTGCCCTTGCCCGCCAACACCACCAGCTGGTCAATCAGCGGTGTGCCTGCCGGAGGCAAATGCACCACCATCCTGACGGCCAACTGGAGCCGCCAGCTGCCCATCAACTACACCACGGGCAGTGCCGTGATCCCCAAGTGATGGACCGATGATGTCGAGTCACACGACTTGACCCCGCGCCTGCCCGCGTCACGCCGGGCAGGCGTTTTTCATTCAAGCCTTGAACAGCCGGGTGGCATGAAGCCCCAAGCCCGTGGCCACAGACGCCAGCCGATCCCCGCGCACGGCCTGGGCCTGTGGGAAGGCTTGCTCCAGTTGTTGGGTGAGCAGGCTCAGGCCAGTGGAGCCGCCCGTGAAATACAAGGCATCAATGTCTTGTGACTTGATGCCCGCCATCTTCACGGTCTCATGCGCGCTGGCCACAATGCGCGCCAGGTCATCCTGCATGGCTTGAGCGGCCATTTGGTCATCGAAAGGCTCGTGCAGGCCGCGTTCGATCACGCCCAGGTCGATGTCGTGCTGTCCGCCGCTGGCCACCGCGATCTTGGCGCTTTCAGCCAGGCCCACCAGGGCGTGCCCCAGGCGCTCCTGCACCACCTTGATCAGGCGCTGGTGGTGAACCGGATCACCGTAGAAATCGAGCATGGCCTTGAGTTCGGCCACGCGCTGGGGCTGGTAGACCGTGTTGATCAAGTGCCAGGTGGTCAGGTCGAAGTAGGCGCGGCTGGGCACGGGGCGCGGGTCCTGGCCCTTGATGCTGGGGCCGAAGGCGCCATAGCCCAGCGTGGGCATGATGCTGTTGAGCGAGACGCGGCGGTCGAAATCGGTGCCGGCCACGTGCACGCCATGGTTGGCCAGGATGTCGTCGCGGCGGTCGATGCGGTGGGCGCGGTCCGGACCTACGCGGACCACGGAGAAGTCGGAGGTGCCGCCGCCGATGTCGGCCACCAGCACGGTCTGCTCGCGCTGCTGGTGCTGCTCGTAGTCGAAGGCCGCCGCGATGGGCTCGAACTGGAAGGCCACGTCTGTGAAGCCGACGGCACGTGCAGCGGCTTCCAGCGAAGCCTGGGCTTGCGCGTCACGCTCGGGCTCGTCATCCACAAAGAACACTGGGCGGCCCATCACCACCTGGGTCAAAGGCTGGCCGCCGGCCACTTGCGCCAAGTCACGCAGGTGGCGCAGGTAGCCCACGATGATGTCGAGGTACTTCACGCCATAACCATGGCCGACCTCGGTCGTCTGGTCGATCAGGGCGGTGCCCAGCACGCTCTTCATGGAACGCATCAAGCGCCCTTCGTAGCCATCGATGTAGACCTTGACGGCCGCGCGGCCAAAGGTGCGCGGCAACTCGGGTTGGGCCGCCGTGGTCCTGGGGCGGTGCACGCCTGGGGGCAGGTCGTCGTTGTCGGTGCAATAGAACACCGCCGTTGGCATGGTCAGCTGATCGCCCTCCAGGGGCACCAGGCGCATGCCATGAACGCCGTCATGGGCGCCAGGGATGGCGATGGCCGAGTTGGAGGTACCGAAGTCGATCGCGCAGAAGGTCATGGGCAAGAGGGTAAGGGGTCTCGAGGGGCGCGGCCAACAACAAGGCCAGGCCGGGCAAGCATGCGCGCAAAAGCAAGATTGTGCCTTTGTTAGCTCCCCAGCGTCACCCCCCTCACCTCAACGGCGCTCGAACGTGTGCTCGTCGTCCAGAGCAGCGGGGTAGCCATCGGCGCCAGGCTGCTCGGGGTGCCCCACGAACAAGTGGCCTTTTGGATCCACCCAGCGCAAGTCCTTCTCGGTGCCCGCATCGGCGATGGTGCCAATGCTGAATGTCTTGTCCTTGCCGTGATGGATCTCGATGGTGTCCTTTTCGATCGCGATGCGGCCCTTGCCTTGCGAGCCAACCTTGCTGTCGACACCGACCGCGCCAGCGGGCAGGTGCAAGGTCACCTTGTCGACCAGGCGGTCGCCGAGCTTGACCTGCTCATCGATCACCATCGTGCCGGTCGGCACTTCCAGGCTGCCGATCTGGGTGGCAGGCTTGCAGTCATCGCTGGAGAAAAAGACCTTGTGCATGCCCACTGACACCGTTTTGGCGTCGACCGGCTTGAGGATCAGAACGTCCATGAAGCTCAGGGTCTCCGGGTTGGAGATGATGCAGGGGGATTCGAAGCGCCCGACGTAGGTGGCAGCAGGCGAGCCGGCGGGGACCGAGGCGGCCATGGGCGCGGCGGGGCTCGCGGTCACGGCAGCCGTTGGCGCCTGGGCACAGCCGCCCAGCCAGGCCGTCACGGCAAGCGTGGCGCTCATCATGACAAAGTGGCGCGGCATACGAACATTGAACTTCATGATGGACTTTCTCAGGCAATTCGAAGATCGCTAGTGTACGAAAGCGATCCGGGCCCGCACCCCTGGAAACCCCGAGGTCCCCGGGAGCGGACTCAGACGTCGGATTGGGGGTTGGGCAAAGCACCCTGGTGGTGCTCGGCCAGTCCCGCCAGTGCCTGCAACTCAGGGTTCTGCTGTGTGGCTGCGGCCAGCTTGGCTTCGAACTCTGCCTTGGGCATCAGGTGCCCGCCCCAGAGCATGTAGATCTCATCGCCAGGGCTCAAGCTGTGCTGACGGTGGGTGATGATGAAGCGGCCGCTGCCCAAGGCATTGATCGACTGCTGCACGTGGTGCTCGGTGTCGAAGTCCAGGTGGCTGGTGTACTCGTCCAGCAGCAGGAAACGCGGCTTCTTGTAGAGCGCACGTGCCAGCAGTACGCGTTGCTTCTGCCCGCCCGACAAGGTCGCGCCCATGCCACCGACCAGGGTCTGGTAGCCCATGGGCATGCGCATGATGTCGTCGTGCACGTGGGCCAGTTGCGCCGCGTGGGCCACCTTCTCGGGCGTGGCCTCCACATCATTCATGGCGATGTTGTCATAGATGGAGCACGAGAACAGCTGATCGTCCTGGAACACGGTGCCCAGCACGGAGCGGAAGGCCTCGGCCCCCATGCGCTCGATGGGCACGCCGTTGAGCAGCACCTCGCCCGACTCCGGAATGACTTGACCCGACAGCACCTTGAGCAGCGTGGACTTGCCGCAGCCTGAAGGCCCGACCACCGCCACGGCCTGGCCCGTGCGCAGCGTCAAACTCACCTTGTTGAGCACGGGCTCTTCGCCAGTGGAGTAGCGGAACACCACGTTGCGCACTTCCAGCACCATGGGCTCATCGCCGTTGACTGCCACAGCGGCCGAGGCAGGCGATGGTGCTTCGGGCGCAGTCAGCACGATGTCCGCCAGGCGCTCGCCTTGCAGCTTGAGCAGGTAGAGGCTGATCACGCGCTCGATCAACTCGCCCACGCGTTGCAGGAACTGGCCCTTGTAAGCCAGGAAGGCCACCAGCATGCCGATGGAGAACTTCTCTTCAATGATGAGTTGCGCTGCCAGGTACAAGACCAGGGCCTGCTCAATGGCGCTGACCAGACCGTTGACGCCTTGGTAGAGCATGCTGATGCGCTGCTGCTTGACGGTCGCATTGATCATGGCCGTCTGCTGGTTCATCCAGCCGCCAACACGCCAGTTGGGCTTGGCGAAGAACTTGATGGCCGCGACACCACGCAGCGTCTCCAGCAAAAAGGTCTGTGCATTGGCATGCCGCACGATGAGCTCTTCAGCCGCCTGCCGATAGGGCTTGAACACGGCAAAACGCACCAGGGCGTAGATCACCGCCACGCCCATCACGATCATCGCCAATGGCGGGCTGTACATGAACATCAGGCCCAGCGTGACCAGGCTGATGACACCGTCGAGCACGGTCTCGACCAGGTGGCTGGTGATGGTCTCCTGGATCTGATCGACCGAGCCGAAACGCGAAAGCACATCGCCCGTGTGGCGCTTGTCGAAGTAGGACAGCGGCAGCTTGAGCATGTAGCGGAACACGTTCGTGCTCGATGAGATCCGCCATGACAGGCTGGCGCCCAGCACCACCCAGCTGCGCAGCAAGCGCGTGCCCAGGGCCATGGCCGCCAGCAGGAAGGTCGCGATCGCCAGCACGGCCAGCAGCGGTGCATCACGTGTGACGACCACGTCGTCGATGATCCACTGACTGAGCATCGGCATGAGGATGCCGAAGACTTCCATGACCAGCGAGAGCGCGGCCATTTGCCCGAAAGCGCGCCACAGGCCCTTCTGGCCCGTGAACAGCACCTTGAGGTCGAACTGGGTTTTCTCGACCGTTTTCTGAAAGCCGTGCGCTGGGCTGAGCTCCAGCGCCACGCCCGTGAAGTGCGGGCTGACCTCTTTCATGGTCAGCGTGCGCTCGCCCACGGCCGGATCCATGATGGTGATGCGCCTGTCGTCAGCCTTGACCAGCACCACGAAGTGGTTGAGGTCCCAGTGCAGCATGCAGGGCACTTGCAGCTGGGGCAGCTCTTCGAGCTCCAGGCGCACGGCGCGGTTGGCAAAGCCCAGTTGCTCGGCGATCTCCATCAGGCGGGCCAGCGTGGCCCCGCGCGAGGACAGCTCGAAACGGCGGCGCAGCGTCAGCAGGTCGGTTTCATGGCCGTGAGCCGAGGCGATCATGGCCATGCAGGCCAGGCCGCATTCGGCCGCCTCGGATTGCAGGATCATGGGCACGCGGGTGCGGGGCCACAGCGAGAGCAGGTTGGGTCTCATGGTCTCAAGGAATCTCGTGTGGGATCAATCACAGCTTGCCGCTGAAGGCGAACAGGGGGTCGAGCATCCAGCTCATCAGCGTGCGGCGGTCGATCTCGATGTCCGCGGTGAGTGTCTGCCCCGGCTTGAGGGGGATCTCGGTGTGGTACGCGACGACCGTGGGTTTGTCCAGCGCCACCCGCACGACGAACATGGCACGGCGGTCGCCGGCCGCTGCGGCGCCTGGCACCGCCACATCGGTCTGCGAGACGGTGGTGACCACGCCGTGGTACTGCCCAAAGCGCTGGTAAGGGAAGGCATCGTAGGCAATGCGCACGTTCTGTTTTTCCTTGATGAAGCCCATGGCCGTGCTGGGCACGTAGAGCAAGGCTTCCATGGACGAGCCCACCGGCACCACCGAGGCCAACTGGCTGCTCGGCGAGACGACCTGGCCGGGCGTGGCCAGCAGGCCTGAGATCACACCATCGGTGGGCGCGCGAAGCAAGGTCAGGCGGCTGCTGCGGCGTTGCACGGCCTCCTGTTGCAGGTTGAGCATGTCGCGGTCCAGCGTGGCGCGCTCGACGCGGTGCTGGGCGGCTTGGCGCGAGCGCTCGTCTTGCGCCTGGGCCAGGTCGGCCTCGGCTGCGCTGCGCTGGCGCTTGAGCGTTTGCAGGCGGCCGGTCTGGTCCAGCAAGGTCTGGTGCTGCTGCTCGTACTGCACGTCGGAGATGATGTGCTCGGCCGCCAGGGGCTTGAGCTGATCGAGCATCTTGCGCGAGGAAGCGATCTGCTGCTCCTGCAGGCGGATCTCTTCACCCAGGGTGATCTGGTCGCGGCGGCCCTGCGCGATGCGCTGGTCCAGTGAGGCAAGTGCGGCGCTGTGCGCGGCGGCCTGGCCCTCGGTCTGCGTCTTGACCTGCTCACGCTGGCCTTCGAGGTTCTTCTCCAGCAGCGCCTGGGTGCTGCCTGCGTCGCTGAAACGCTCGTTGCTGATCTCGGCGATCAGGTCGCCCGCCTTGACGAGCTGGCCCTCCTTGACCAGCACGCGCTTGATGCTGCCGGCCTCGGGTGGCACCACCATGGCCACGCCCACCGTGGGCTGGATCACGCCCACGACGCGCTCTTTCTTGGTGTACGAGCCGAAGATCAGCACCAGCAGCACCGCCAGGCACAGCAGCAGGAAGAAGGCCGTCAAGCGGCCGGCGCTGACCGGGCGGATGTCGACGGAGGCGCCTGAGGCCGTGTCCGACCGGGCGGCCAGCACCTCATCTCGGAACAGCGATTGCGGATCGGAACTCATGGGGCGGCGCGCTCCTGCAGGGGGGCATGGTCAAACATCACGGTCAAAGGGGCCACGCTGGTGGCATCGAGTTGGTCGAGCAGCGCCAGGATGGTGACCTGCGCATTGATGGCGGCCACGCGCGCCGTCACCAGGCTCTGGCGCGCGGCGTAGATCTGCTGCTGGGCGTTGAGCAGGTCGAGGTTGTTGCGCACGCCAGCGGTGAATGCCTTCTTCACGGCATCAAAGGCGCTCGATGCCGTGGTTTCGACATCGCGCTGCACCTCGATCACGGCACGCGCCTGGGCCAGGGTTTGATATGCATCGCGCAGGCTGGCCTCGACCTGGCCTTGCGCATCATCGCGGCGCGCCATGGCCTGGCTCAGCAGGGCGGCGCCCTCCTGCGTGCGGCCTTGCTGCACGCCACCGGTGAACAAAGCCCAGTTCAGTTGCAAACCGACGGATTGCGTGGTGGTGTTTTGCTCCTCGCTGACGCCCTCGAAGCGCTGAACTTGGCGACTGCGGTTGGCCTGGGCCACCGCGTCGATGGTGGGCTGCCAGCTCTCCGCGCGGCGGCCCTGCAAGGTGGCTTGGGCCGCGTTGATCTGAGCCGTCGTGTCCTGCAACTGGGGGTTGCGATCGGCCGCCAAGGCTTCGGCCTGGGCAGCCTCAGGCACCACCACAGGCACCTCGGTGGCCGCCGCATTGAGCCCCTGCGGCAGGATCACGCTTTGCGCGGTCAGGCGCTCCAGCAGCAGCCGCTGGCTGGCCAGGCGAGTGTTGATGTCCTGGAGCGAAGCGCGGGCCTGGTCCACGCGGGTGCGGGTCTCCAGCACATCGAGCACGGTGCCCGCGCCAGCCTGGAGGCGGCGGTCATTGATGTGGAGCTGGTCTTGCAACAGCTGCAACTGGGCTTGGGCCAGGCGACGTTGCTCGGCGCCTTCCGCCGCGCTCACGTACGCCAGACTGACATCACGGGCCACGGAGGCGCGGTTGCCGCGCGCCTGCCATTGAGCCTGCGTGGCCACGGCTTCCTGGGCGCGGGCGCCGGCGCGCTCTGCCGCTCGCCACAGGGGCATGGTGGCCGACAGGGTCAGGGAGGAGGTCGGGATGCGCAGGTCGATGCCGTTGTAAGTCTGCTTTTGTTGATAGCCCGAGGCACTGGCATCCAGCCGGGGCATCCACGCCGCAGCCCAGGCCTGACGGCTTTGCGCCTGCGCGGCTTGCACACCTGCATCAGAGGCCCGGTTCGACGCAGCGCGTTCATCGGCCCAGCTGAGCAGCTGCGGCCAGGGCGTGGCATAGGACACGGCCGCCAACGGCGCCGGGTGGGCAGATGCCAGGCGCTCAACGCTCAAGGCACGGGCCCACACCAGGTTCAGACCCTCAGTCTGCGCTGGGCTCGCCTCAACATCTTGGCCACCGGCCACGAACAGGGCCACGGCATGAGCGATCAATAGCAGGGGGCGAATGGCAGGCCGACGATTGGACATTGCTGTGGCGTTGAACAAAACAAAGGCCGCTTTCGCGGCCTTGTTGAGCAGCATGCTGTGACAGCGATGCTGCGGCGGAAACTTCAGCGACTATAAATCAGCCGATTTCGGGCGTCTCTTCAGGCGTTTCCGGTGTTTCGGGGGTTTCTGGCGTCGTTGGCGTGCCGCAGGTGGGCTTGGGCAGGCAAACGGGCTTGGCAGCCTTGATCTTGGCGATCAGACCGGCGAAGCATGACAGCAGGTTCAGCTTGGGCAGGGCCACGGCCACATTGACCTTGACCGACACGCCATGGGCGCCAGTGACGGCCAGGACTTCTTGAGTATTCAGAACGCGCATGTAATTTCCTAAGGGGGGTGAAAAAAGAGTGGACCGATTCTGTCTCATGAATACCGTGCATCGGACACCCGATCCGGGGATACCTCACAGGTATTTCCCCTCAGTCAAAGAAAATACCCCCGCGCTTTCCCGTAAGAAAACGCGAGGGCATTTCAAAGCCGTGAGGCAGGGGGAATTACTTGCGACCCCAGATCACGTTCACCAGCACGTCGGCCAGGGGGCTCTTGACATCAACCACGGTCGAGCCTTCTGGCTTGGCGACCACGTCCACATTGACGGTGGTCTTGCCAGCGGCCTTGATCTTGGCGATCAGGTCAGCCAGCTTGCCGGCGCCAGCAACGGAGGAGATTTCGATGTGGTTCAGAGTACGCATGTGATGTTCCTTTAGAGGGATGGTTTTTGGGACAGACGCACGGAAACCGTGCATCCGTCACGATTCTGAGATTGTCAAATAGATTACACATCCCTCATTTGGGGGGTGCTGAAATGCTCATGGGATGCTTTCAACACAAGCTGCGGGTTATCCCTTGCTCTGGCGGCTCCGGGTTTCCCCTGGAGTTCGAATACCCGGAACTTTTAAGCATGAAAAAACCGCCCGAAGGCGGTTTCTGAGGCGCTGTCGCGGAGCCGTCCGCGCCCTTAGCGCGGCCTCAAGTGCGCAAGCTCAAGCGTTTGCGATTGCACCAGGAATGGGCGGCTCATCGGCCCATTCACGTCGCCAGGTCACGTTCAAGAGCACGTTGATCAAGGGACTGACCAAGCCGATGGTGAAGGCGCCTGCCTTGATCGAGATGATGCCGATCTTGATGGGAGCCTCTGGGCCGAACAGGACGCTGAGCAGGCTGCCGCCGGACACGGCGGCCAGCTCTTGCTGGGAAAGAGTACGCATGGAAATCTCCAAGTTGAATGGGGGTGGCCAAGTCGGTGACAAATCACCGAAAGCCTTCAGGCGGGATTCTGCGGACATCGAGCAAAGTTCAAACCCCTTGTTTCGGGTGATGTATTCCGCCTAACCAGTGTGGGGGATCGAAGCGCCACACCAAGCCACGGGTTTACCCGCATCACCTCAGAGCAGCGTCCGCTGCACCGCGTGCGCCCAGTCGGCCAAGCGCGCCTCGGCCTGATCGCGCGACATGGTGGGGATGAAAGTGCGCTCCACCCGCCAGAGCCGGGCCACCTCGTCCACGCTGGCGTACAAGCCCAGGCTCAAACCCGCCAGGTAGGCAGCTCCCAGCGCAGTGGTCTCGACGACCGCTGGACGCACCACCGGAATCCCCAACAAATCGGCTTGGAACTGCATCAGCAGGTCGTTGACGCAGGCGCCGCCATCCACCCGCA
>CANBUA010000089.1 GCA_947372535.1 Burkholderiales bacterium | reverse complement strand
GACAAGAACAAGCTGTATGCCCTGCACGCGCCGGAAGTTGAGTGCATCTCAAAAGGCAAGGCACGCAACCCCTACGAGTTCGGCGTGAAGGTCACGCTGGCCACCACGCTCAAAGAAGGCTTGGTGGTGGGCATGCGCTCCATGCCCGGCAACCCGTATGACGGGCACACACTGGACGAAACCATTGAGCAGGTGAGCATCCTGGCCAACCAGCGGCCGCGCACGGTGATGGTGGACAAGGGCTACAAGGGTGCCGAGGTCGACGGCGTGCAGATCCTCAGATCAGGCCAGCGGCGAGGCGTGACGCGCACAATGAAGGCGATGATCAAAAGGCGCAGCGCGATTGAGCCGACCATCGGACACATGAAGAGCGACGGCAGGCTGAATCGCAACCCACTCAAGGGCGCGCTGGGTGATGCGCTGCATGCCGTGCTGTGCGGCGCCGGGCACAACATCCGCCTGCTGCTGAGCCTGCTGAGGCTTTTTGTTGCCCATTTGCGGGCCGTCATCCTGGCTTGGCTGGGCCGTTCGACCTGTGATTACCGCGGTCAGGTTGGGCTGGCTGCTGCGTGAGGCAATTGTTCAGGGCGGACTACCTATGTCGATGCCTGCAGCATTGGGGTTGGTCACCTCCAGCTGAGGGCCTCTTTTCCGGGGCTTGTTTCGCTGCGTCATGCCGTACTCCAACTAACAGGTCCATGGGAAGGGCGCCACCTGGGGTACGTCGTCTTGCTCAATCTCTCAAACGGGATATCGACTCTCATCGATTCACCAGTGCCAATGACGTCAACCTTGACCACCCGAACTGTCGGGCATTGCGCGCCATTGACTGTCCGGTCTTTGGCACGGGTGCCGCCTCCTGCCGTCCGGTGTTTAGGTCTACATCCACGGCCAAGGCAGCAACAAACGTTGGTCGCCCGATTGGCTGTACAGCTGACAGTTCTCGGACGGCCTGTACTGCCTGCGATCAGATTTCAGTCTGCTCAGAAATCTCCAGTGCGTCATCTACCTCGATACCCAAGTAGCGCACAGTCGACTCCAGCTTCGAGTGACCAAGCAGCAACTGAACAGCGCGCAAATTTTTGGTGCGCCGATAAATCAGCGTCGCCTTGGTTCTTCTCATTGAGTGAGTGCCGTAGTCGGTGGCGTCAAGCCCAAGCTCCTCAACCCAGTCCTCAAGGATCCGTGCGTACTGTCGTGTTCCCAGATGAGGCGAATCGTGGATTCGACTTGGAAAGAGAAAGTCCTCAGACTTCAGCTTGGCCTGTTTAATCCAAGCCTGAACGGCCTCGCGCGCCGCTGGGGTGATTTCGAACTGCACTGGCCGCTGCGTTTTGTGCTGCATGACCATTGCGCGCGATGCCACCTGGTCGCCGTGGCAGACGTCCCGCACCTTGAGACTGACGAGGTCACAACCTCGAAGTTTGCTGTCGATTCCCAGGTTGAAGAGTGCGAGTTCGCGAACCCGTTTTTCCATCTGAAGTCGCACGCGGAGTGCCCAGATGTCCTTGAGCTTGAACGGCGCTTTCTGGCCGACGATCTTGCCCTTGTTCCACGGTTCCCGGTGAACAGTGTTGGCTGCAGATCCATGATGGTCTCCCATTGTGTTAAGGATCAATAACAGTGCCTCTGTGTTGCATGGTTGACGTAGCCCCGTTTGAACGTGTTGACGAAGCTCTCGGCTATTCCATTGCTTTGCGGGCTGCACACCGGCGTATTGACCGGCTTGAGCCCCAGGTCCCTGGCGATGCGTCTGGTTTCGATGGCAATGTAGGCGCCGCCGTTGTCCGTGAGGAACTCAAGCTGGCGGGTGGCAGGGATGGCTTCGACGCAGCCGAAGCGCTTCTCCACCGCCTCGATTAGCATCTCTCGTACTGGCTCGCCAGGCAGACCTCTGATGAGATCTCACGCAAGATCAACGCATGGCTAGGGAGCGCACACCAATTGTTTCCTTGTTGACCTTGCGAATGGCAGGATTCTGCTCAATAATGAGAATGACTCTCATTCAATTAAATCAGGCTTGTCAAGGAAATGTCCCGTGTCGATCATCGATCAAACCCGCGAGCTCGAAGCCACGTTCATCGCCCACCGCCTTCAGCTGCGCAGCGCAGCGCAGAAGATCGTCGGCCAGCGTGACTTGGCCGACGAGGTGACGCAAGAGGCCTATTTCAAGCTCACCGATTCAGCCCTGGCCGCCAAGGTTCAGCAGCCGCTGGCTTATTGCTTCCAGGTCGTGCGCAACCTGGCCATCGACCATCGACGCCGCATGAACTTCGAGTCCAATGTCTTCACGGGGGAAGACGAGGGCATGAATGTGCCGACATCCCAGGCCACGCCGGAGCAACATGCCATCAACCGGCAGAACCTGAGCCTCATCGACAAGGTGCTGGCGGGCCTGCCCCAGCGCACACGCCAAGCGTTCGAGATGTACCGCCTCAATGGGCTGACCCAGCGTGACATCGGACAGAAGCTGGGCGTGTCGGCTGCCCTGGTCAATGCCATGATCCGCGAGGCGACCGACGCCTTGATGCACTGCCGTCACATGCTAGCGGCAGACTGACTGATCCGGACCGGACTGGTGGCGCCTGGATGGCGGAGCGGTGAAGGGGCTCGGCGATAGAATCGCGCCTGAACAAAACAGAGTTTTGTCCGTCTACACAGACATCACCGCGCAACAGCCCCCGCCAGGACCACCATGAGCAGCCAAGACCGTGACGACGATCCGACATGGCAAGCCGCCTGGGCGTGGGTCATGCGTGAGCATGAGCACCAGGGTGTGCTGCCTGCCGCCTGGCAGGGCGAGTTCAAGGCCTGGTTGACGGCCGATCCTGCCCACCGCAAAACCTACGAAGAAGCCGCTCGCCTGTGGCTGCTGGTGGGCCTGGTGCCGCCTGCACAGGACGGCCCTCAAGGCACCGAAGACTGCTGAACATCTTGCAGGGCTCGCTCGTCATGTAGAGACGAGCAGCCCATGCCCCCGATGAGGGGATGACTTGGCTGCTCATGTTTCAACCGCATGAGGAAGCTGCCATGTCGACAAGTTGTTTCGATCGCGAGGACGGTGTCTTTCGCGTCCTGGTCAATCACGAAGACCAATACTCCATCTGGCCCGAGTGGAAGGTCGTCCCCGGCGGATGGCGCGACACGGGCGTGCTGGGTGACAAGAAAACCTGCCTCGACCACGTCGAGAAGACCTGGACGGACATGCGCCCGCTGTCCCTGCGCCAGTGGATGGACGAGCAGGCCCGATCCAAGGCCGACGCCGGGTTGGTGTGATGCGCGAGCCTCAGATCGATCTGCTGTGCCTGCCGTGCGCGGGTGGCAGCGCGACCATGTACCAGCGCTGGCGGCACCTGTTGCCCGCCTGGATCCGAGTGGTGCCGGTCGAGCTGCCGGGGCGGGGTGCCCGGCTGGGCGAGCCGTTCGTGCACGATTTCGACACACTTGTCGAACGCTTGTGCCATGAACAAAGAGAGCGGCTGAACGGTTGCCACGCCTTGTTCGGGCACAGCATGGGCGGTTTGCTGGCCCATGGGATGGCGCAACGCTTGCGGGACTCGGGTCGCCCGTTGCCGCAGGCCTTGTTCCTGTCGGCCAGCGCCGCGCCTTCTCAGCGTGAACGCGGGCGATTGCCACTACCAGGCGATGACGCCGGCCTGATCGCCGATCTGCGCAAGCAGGGCGGCACGCCGGCAGAGGTCTTCGAGCACGAGGACCTGCTGCGCATGACGCTGGATGCCTTGAACGCCGACTACCGCGTCTGCGACAGCTTCACCTACCGCCATGGGGCGCCTTTGCCCATGCCCGTACATGTGTACGGCGGCCGCGACGACACCATCGGCACCGAACGCTTGCAGGCCTGGCAGCGCGAGGCGGGCGGCCGGTTTTCGCTGTCCTGGTTCGAGGGCGGGCACTTCTTCCTGCGCCAGCAGGAGGGCCTGCTGCTGCAGGCCATCGTGCGTGAATTGATGCACCAGTTCGCCTGGGTCAGCCATGCGGCTGTGGCCACTCATTGAAGCGCGGTCAACCAGACGCCACAAGGACATCGACATGACATCGTTTGAACGTCGGGCGCCCGCCGGCTCGGAACTGCCGGTGCTGATCACGCCGTCGCGCATCGGGGAGACTTTGATGGATGCCCATGCCCGCCTGGCGCGCCAGATCGACGAGCACCTGACCGTGGTCGGCGGTGTGCTGCTGCGTGGTTTCTCGGTGCCGTCCGTGCAGGACTTCCAGGCTTTTGCCTCGGCCTTCGGGCATCCGCTGTTGGCCTATGAGTTCGCCTCGACGCCGCGCAGCGCGGTGGAGGCGGGCATCTACACCTCGACCGAGTACCCGGCGCACCAGCACATCCCGCTGCACAACGAGCAGGCTTACACGCGCGAGTGGCCAATGAAGATCTGGTTCCATTGCGTGACGGCGTCCAAGGTGGGTGGCGAGACGCCGATCGCCGACAGCCGCGCCATCTACCGCCGCATGCCGGCCGCGATCCGCGAGCGCTTCGAGCCGGGCCTGCTGTATGTGCGCAACTACGGCGATTTCGACGTGCCCTGGGAGAAGGTGTTCAACACCGACAGCCGGGAGCAGGTCGAGGCCTTCTGCCGTCGCGCCGGCGTCGAATGGGCCTGGAACGATGAAGGCGGGTTGCGCACCACGCAACTGTGTCAGGCCGTCGAGGCGCATCCGCTCACGGGCGAGAAGGTCTGGTTCAACCAGGGGCACCTGTTCCACGTCTCCAACCTCCAGGCCGAGGTGCGCGAGTCGCTGGAGGACCTGCTGGGCATCGAGCACATGCCGCGCAATGTGTACTTCGCCGACGGCACGCCTGTGCCCGACGAGGTGTTCGACGAAGTACGCCAGGTGCTGGCGGCCGAGACCGTGACCTTCCCCTGGCAGGACGGGGACGTGCTGATGCTCGACAACATGCTGGCGGCGCACGCGCGCACGCCTTTCCAGGGGCCCCGCAAGGTGGTCGTCGCCATGGCCCAGCCGCACGGCAACCTGCCCCCACCCTGAATCGACGCTTGCCCCGACCGCAAGCTGCCCAAGACGATGAACGCGAACACCACCATGACCAGCTCCTTCAGCGATTCCCCTTCCGACATGGTCCGACGCCTGCGTGGGCTGGCGGCCACACGGCCTGGCGACACGGCCTTGACCGTGGTTCATCGGGCAGGCGAGACCCGCCTGGATTACGCGGACCTGGACAGGCGCTCGCGGGCGCTGGCCGCGCAGTTGCAGCGCCGCTTTGCCCCGGGTGACCGCGCCTTGCTGTTGCTGGACAACGACCAGCACTACGTGGTGGCCTTCTTCGCTTGCCTGTATGCGGGTTTGGTGGCTGTGCCGGTGTTCCCGCCTGAGTCGGCGCGCGAGCAACACCTGGCGCGGTTGGTGGGCATCGCGGCAGATTGTCAGGCGCGCGGCGTGCTGACCAGCCAGGCCATCCTGGACCTGGTGGGGCAATCCTCCGAGGTGTTCGGCACGGCCGTGTCCTTGGCCGTCGATGCCATCGACGAAGCTCAGGCCGATGATTGGCGCGAGCACACGCCACGTGCCAGCGACATCGCTTTCCTGCAGTACACCTCGGGCTCGACCGCCACGCCCAAGGGCGTGATGGTCACGCACGCCAACCTGATGGCCAATGAGCGCGCCATCGAGGAAAGCCTGGCCATGCAGGACGACGACGTCTTCGTGTCATGGCTGCCGCTGTACCACGACATGGGCCTGATCGGCGGCTTGCTGCAGCCGGTCCATCGAGGGATCCCGTTGGTGCTAATGAGCCCGGGTTTCTTCCTGGAGCGGCCGGCGCGCTGGCTGGAGGCGGTCTCACGCCACCGCGGCACCATCAGTGGCGGGCCGGATTTCGCGTACCGCCTGTGCCTGGAGCGGATCAAGGACGAGCAACTGGCCGCGCTGGACTTGTCGAGCTGGCGCCTGGCCTTCTCGGGCGCCGAGCCGGTGCGGCATGACACGCTGGAGGAGTTCGTGGCGCATTTCGCGCCTGCCGGTTTTGCGGCCGATGCGGTGTACCCCTGTTATGGCCTGGCCGAAGCCACCTTGCTGGTCACCGGTGGGCGGCGTGGATCGGGCTTGACGGCCAGGCCGTTTAGCGCCGGGCAACTGGCGCGCGGCGTGGCCGTGCCCGAGGCGGACGGCACCATGTTGGTTGGCTGTGGCCAGGTGCCGTCGCTGCATGAGTTGCGCATCGTCGAGCCGGTGACGCTGGCGGTCTTGGACGAAGGACAGATCGGCGAAATCTGGGCCAGCGGGCCGAGCATCGCCCAAGGTTATTGGGAAAGGCATGAAGCCAGCCTGGAGACGTTTGTCGAGCGCGATGGCCTGCGCTGGTTGCGCACGGGCGACCTGGGCTTCACGCACGAAGGCCAGCTGTACGTGGCCGGGCGTCGCAAGGACCTGATCATCCTGCGTGGCCACAATGTCTATCCGCAGGACATCGAGCGCGCCATTGAGGCCGAGGTCGAGGCGGTCCGCAAGGGGCGCGTGGCGGCTTTCGCGGTGCCCACGGCGGACGGGGGCGAAGGGGTGGGTGTGGCCGTCGAGGTCTCGCGCGGTTTGCAGAAATTGGTGCCGCCGCAGGCACTGGTGGAGGCCTTGAGCTTGGCGGTGAGCGCCGCCTGCCACGAGCCCGTGACCGTGGCTTTGCTGCTCAACCCGGGCGCCTTGCCCAAGACCTCCAGCGGCAAGCTGCAGCGCAGTGCTTGCCGCCAGAGCTGGCAGTCGCGCTCGCTGGATGCCTATGCGATCCATGAGCACGGGCGGTTCGTGGTGGGTGGGGATGCGGCCTTGGCCGCTGTCGTTGCCGCTGTCGATCAAGGCGAGGCGCCCAGCGATGACTTGGAAGCCACGCTGGCCGGCCTGTGGCGCCAAGCCTTGCGAAAGGATGCGCAAGTCCCTTTGGGGCGCAACGCGCATTTCTTCACCTTGGGCGGCAACTCCTTGAGCGCGGCGCAATTGGCGTCGAGGATCAGCGACCAGTGGGGCGTGGACTTCTCCGTGCGGGCAGTGTTCGAGCATGCCCGGTTAGGTGAGCTGGCAGCGCAGATCCGGCAGGCCTTGAAGGCTGTGGTGGCGGTGTCGCGCCCCGCGCGTCCGGCGCTCCTGCCCCTGTCATCTGAGCGCCGTGCGGGCCTGCTGCCGCTGTCCCACGCGCAGGCGCGCCAGTGGTTCCTGTGGCGGCTGGCGCCTCAGAGCACGGCTTACCACCTGGGTGGGGCCTTGCGCCTGTCCGGACCGCTGGATGCGGATGCCTTGCAGGCCGGTTTCGACGCGCTGGTGAGACGGCACGAGTCGCTGCGCACGGTGTTCGAATCGAACGAGGACGGCGTGGCGATGCAACGCATCTTGCCGCCCGCCGCCTTCGATCTGTCGAAGGTGGATTGGCGTGGCGTGGCCTCCAGCACGGAGCGTGAAAGCCTGGCCGCGCAATCGGCCCAGGCGCTTCATGACCAGCCCTTCGACCTCAGTCACGGGCCCCTGTGGCGCGCCAGCTTGATCCAGTTGGCGGACCAGGTGCACCTCCTGGCCGTGGTGGCTCACCACATCGTTGCCGATGGCGCCTCCATGCAGATCTTCCTGGATGAATTGGCGGCACTGACCTTGGCGCAGGCTCAAGGCATGGAGGCCTCGTTGGCCAGCCTGCCGGTGCAATGCGCAGACCATGCGGCATGGCAGCGCCAATGGGTGGCCTCGGGCGAGCATGAGCGGCAACTGGCCTACTGGCGGCAGGCCCTCGGTGGCGATCAGCCCGTGCTGGCCTTGCCCACCGACCACCCCAGGACGGCCGTGGCGCAGTACCAAGCGGCCCGCCATGTGCTGACCTTGCCGGCCGAGCTGGTGACGGCCCTGAGGCAGCTCGCGCACGGCCAAGGGCACAGCCTGTTCATGGCGCTGCTGGCGGGTTTCCAGGCGCTGCTGCACCGTCACACCGGCCAGGAAGACCTGCGGGTCGGCGTGCCCGTGGCCAACCGCCATCGCACGCAAACGGAGGGCCTCATCGGCTTTTTGGTCAACACCCAGGTGCTGCGCAGCAGGGTGCATGGCCGTCTGACCTTGGCGCAGCTCTTGGATCAAGTCCGGGATGTGGCGTTGGAGGCGCAGGCCCATCAGGACCTGCCATTCGACCAGTTGGTCGATGCGCTGCAACCTGAGCGCAGCCTCGGCTACAACCCGTTGTTCCAGGTGATGTTCAATCACCTGATCGAAGCGCCTTCGGCCCTGGAGCGCCTGCCTGGCATCACGGTGACCAGCCACCCGCTCCATGCCAGCTCGGCCCAGTTCGAGCTGACGCTGGACACCACCGAGCAGCCCGACGGGCGGGTTCAGGCGACACTGACCTATGCCCGCGAGTTGTTCGAGCCCGAGCGCATCAAGCGGATGGCCGGGCATTACTTGCAGTTGCTGCAGGCCTTGGCGCATGCGCCGCAGCAGGCCATTGGCGATGTGGAACTGCTCAGCGATGCCGAGCAGGTGCAACTGCGGCAATGGGGTCGCCACGAGCAGCGCCACCCGGTCGATCACCTGGTGCATGCGTTGATCGAGCGGCAAGCGGCAGCGCAACCGGAGGCGACGGCGCTGGTCTTCGGCGATCAGGTGCTGAGCTACCAACAGTTGAACGAGCAGGCCAACCGGCTGGCGCATCACTTGATCGCTCAGGGCGTGGGCCCCGATGTGAAAGTGGGCATCGCGCTGGAGCGTGCCATCGACATGGTGGTGGCGCCTTTGGCGGTGCTCAAAGCCGGGGGAGCCTACGTGCCGCTGGACCCGGACTACCCGGCAGAGCGCCTGGCGCACATGATCGAAGACAGCGGCCTGCAGTTGCTGCTGACGCAAAGCCACCTGATCGAAAAACTGAGCAGTGATCTGTCCAGCCAGGCAGGCTTGACGACCTTGACGCTGGACGAGCTCGACCTGAGCCAACAGACCACGGCCAACCCCGGCCTGCCCACGCACCCCAGCAGCCTGGCTTATGTGATCTACACCTCCGGGTCCACCGGGAAACCCAAGGGCGTGGGCATCGCGCACCATGCCTTGGCCGAGCACACGCAGGTGGCCATCGGTTTTGCCGGCTTGACAGCACAGGACCGCATGTTGCAGTTCGCCACCTTGAGCTTCGACAGCTGCGTCGAGCAGCTCTACCCACCACTGTGCGCCGGGGCGGCCATCGTGCTGCGAGGCCCGGCCCTGTGGGACAGCGAGACTTTCTACCATCAGTTGATCGACCAGGGCATCAGCGTGGCCGACCTGACCACGGCCTATTGGATGCTGCTGGCACAGGATTTCGCGCGGCACGGCGTGCGCACCTACGGCGCCTTGCGCCAGGTGCATGTCGGTGGCGAGGCCATGCCGCCCGAGGGCCTGAGGGCCTGGCGCGAGGCGGGCCTGGGTGCGGTCAAGCTGCTCAATGCCTATGGCCCCACCGAGGCGACGGTGACGGCCACCGTGCTCGATTGCACGCCTTATGTGAATGGCGAGCGGCCCCTGCCCACGCAGGTGCCCATCGGCCAGCCGCTGGCCGGGCGACACCTGCATGTGCTCGATGCCGACCTGAACCCCGTGCCGCCAGGCGTGGTCGGAGAGCTGTGCATTGGTGGTGATTTGCTGGCGCGTGGCTATGGCCGGCGCCCTGGCTTGACCAGCGAGCGCTTCGTGGCCGATCCGTTCAGCGGCGATGGCGGATGTCTGTACCGAACGGGCGACCTGGTGCGCTGGCGCGCCGATGGACAGCTAGAATACCTGGGTCGCATCGACCACCAGGTCAAGGTGCGGGGGTTTCGCATCGAGCTGGGTGAAGTGGAAGCGCAGTTGCTGGCCCAGCCCGCGGTGAGGGAAGCCGTGGTGGTGGCCCAAAGCAGCCCATCGGGTGCGCGCCTGGTGGCCTATGTGTCTGGCCCGCCCGGTGGCGCACTGACATCGGCCTCACTGCATCAGGCCTTGAGCCAGGGGTTGCCGGAGTACATGGTGCCCGGCGTGATCGTGGTGCTGCCGGCCTTGCCCTTGACACCCAATGGCAAGGTGGACCGCCAGGCGCTGCCCGAGCCCGAGCTGGGCCAGGAGGCGGCTTACGAGGCACCACAAGGCGAGATCGAGCAGGCCCTGGCATCGGTCTGGCAGGAGGTCCTGGGCATCGCACAGGTGGGCCGGCATGACAACTTCTTCGAGCTGGGCGGGGACTCCATCCTGAGCTTGCAGATCGTGGCGCGGGCGCGCCGGGTTGGCCACCAACTCAGCCCCAAACAACTGTTCGAGTGCCAGAGCATCGCGGCGTTGGCGGTGGTGGTTCAGGTCGTGGCCGATGCAGGTGCGGCCCAGGCCGGGCAGACAGATGAAGTGGCTCAGGGCGAGGTGCCTCTGCTGCCCATTCAGGCCGATTTTTTCGATCGTGAGATGCCAGCACGGCATCACTGGAACCAGGCCGTGCTGCTGCAAAGCAACCAAGGCCTGGATGCCGATTTGCTCGCACAGGCGCTGCAAGCGCTGGTGCGGCACCACGACAGCTTGCGCCTACGTTACAGCCAGACGCGGCCCGGTGCGCATGGAACGGACGCGCCGACTTCTGGGCATCCCTCCGATGGTGCATCTGATGAGCCGGGAGCCTGGCGCCAGACCTACACAGCGCTGGATGCGGGGGATGGTGAGCGCTCCGCTCAACCTTTGTTGTGGTTGCGTCAAGCCCGTGATGCCCAAGACGTCGAGCAACTGTGCGCACAAGCCCAGCGCAGCCTGGACCTGGAGCACGGCCCACTGCTGCGCGCCTTGCTGATCGAGATGCACGATGGCGGCACGCGCTTGCTCCTGGCCATCCACCACCTGGTGGTCGATGGCGTGTCCTGGCGCATTCTGCTGGAGGACTTGCAGACGGCCTATGGCCAGTTGGCCGCGGGTCAAGCCATCACGCTGCCGCCAAAGACCGCCAGCGTGCAAGCCTGGGCGCGGCGGCTGCAAGCCCATGCGCAGGCGCAGGGCCACCAACTGGCGCATTGGCAGCCACTGGCCGGCACGCCCGTCAGCCTGCCTTGCGACCATCCCCAGGGCGAGGACACCGAGGGCCAGCAAGGCGAGGTCACCTTGCGGCTGGACCGGGCCAGGACGCAGGCTTTGCTCAAGGACGTGCCCTCGGCCTATCGCACGCAGGTCAACGAGGTGCTGCTGACGGCCCTGGGCCGGGCCTTGTGCGCGTGGAGCGGTCACGAGGAGATCCTGATCGATCTGGAGGGCCATGGCCGAGAAGAACTGGCGCGTGCACAAGGTCAGCCCGATCTGGACCTTTCCCGCACGGTGGGCTGGTTCACCAGCATCTACCCGGTGCGGCTCGATGCCCGAGGCGAGGCCAGAGATGCCCTCAAGCGCACCAAGGACAGCCTGCGCGCCATCCCGGACAAGGGCCTGGGCCACGGCGTGCTCAAACACCTGGGCAGCGTCGATCAACGCCAAGCCCTGCAAGCCTTGCCCCAGCCGCAGGTGGTGTTCAACTACCTGGGCCAGTTCGACACCAGTTTCAACGAGGCGTCCATGTGGCGCCTGGCGCCGGAGTCGGCCGGGCCGTTCGTGGACGAGCGCTGCCCCCGCGATCATGCCCTGGCCATCAATGGCCAGGTGCAGTCGGGCGAGTTGTCGCTGGTGCTGAGCTACAGCCGGGCGCGCCACCAACGGGCCACCATCGAGGCGCTGGCGCAGGCTTACCGCCACGAGCTGGAAGGCCTGATCGCCCATTGCACCAGTGGCGCGAGCGGTGTCACGCCATCGGACTTTCCGCTGGCCAGCCTCACTGGCTTGAGCCAGGCGCAACTGGACGAAGCGCCCATGCCGTTGGCACAGCTCCAGGATCTCTACCCGCTCTCGCCGATGCAGTCGGGCATGCTGTTCCACAGTGTTTACGAGGCGGGTGGAAGCGGTGCTTACATCGGCCAGACCAGGCTGGACATCGAGCGGTTGGAGCCCGTGCGATTCAAGGCGGCCTGGCAGGCGGCGATGGCGCGGCATGGCGTGCTGCGCACCGGCTTCTGGCACCAGCGGGAGGTGCCGCTGCAATGGGTGGCCAAGGCGGTCGAGTTGCCGCTGGTCGAGCACGATTGGCGCGACCGCCTCGGTGGTGGTCAGGGCGGACTCTCTCACCCACAGATCCAGCAGGACCTGGACCAACTGGCGCAGCTTGAGCTGACTGGAGGCTTCGACCTGATGCGGCCGCCTTTGATGCGCCTGATGCTGGTGCGCACGGCGCAGGACCGGCATCACTTCATCTGGACGATGCACCACCTGCTGCTGGACGGTTGGAGCACCGCGCAACTGATGAGCGAGGTGCTGCGGCAGCACGACGGCGAGGCTTTGCCCACGCAGGGCGCACCTTTCCGCGATCACATCGGCTGGTTGCAGGCGCAGGATGCCCAGGCCAGCGAGGCCTACTGGCGCGGCCAGTTGCGCCTGATCGACGAGCCCACCCGGCTGCTCGGCCGGCCAGAGCAGACCGATGCTGCTTCTGCCTGTTCGGCCCACACCGTGGAACTGGACGAGGCCTTCACGGGCCAATTGCTGCAACTGGCAAGGCATGAGCGCGTCACGCTCAACAGCGTGCTGCATGCCGCCTGGGCGATGCTGCTGAGCCGTCGCACCGGCCGCGACACCGTGGCCTTCGGCATGACGACCGCGGGACGGCCGGGCGATCTGGCAGGTGCCGATCAAATGCTTGGCTTGTTCATCAACACCTTGCCCATGACCGCCCAGGTGCGTCCGGACATGCCGGTGGGCGAGTGGTTGCGCGCCTTGCAGGCCCAAAGCCTGTCTCACCGTGAGCACGAGCACACCCCGCTGGTGGACATCCAGCGCTGGGCCGGTCAAGGCAGCGAAGGGTTGTTCGACACCATCATGGTGTTCGAGAACTACCCCATCGACGAGGCCCTGCTGGCGCAGAACACGGACAGCATCGGCCTGTCGAACCTGGCCAGCCATGGCGGCAACCATTACCCGTTGACGGTGCGCCTGCTGTTCGCCGATGCATTTGAAGCCAGCGAGGCGGGTCAACCTTCTCGCTTGCGGATCGACTACCTCTACGCCCAGGACCACATCGAACTGACCGGCGTGCTGGGCATCCATGCCCAGTTGGAGGCCTTGCTGCACGGCTTGGTCGCTGATCCCCAGGCAGCGCTGGGCAACCTGCCCAACTTGGCGCCAGATCCAGCCGATGCCGTGGGTCGTGCGCCCGCCAGGATGGATCCACCGGAGGCCTTGCCCGTGGCTCAGGCTTTCATGAGCCATGCGCGAAAGACCCCGGCCGCACCTGCCTTGCGCGACGAATCGACCCATTGGTCCTACGGGGAGCTGGACGCTGCCTCGGATCGGCTGGCGCGTCGCCTGGTGGCCGCGGGCATGCGCCCAGATGACCGGGTCGGCTTGCATGCCGGGCGGTCCTGCGAGTTCGTGCTCGGTCTGCTGGCCGTGCTCAAGGCCGGCGCGGCCTATGTGCCGCTGGACCCGGCATTGCCCACCGATCGCCTGGCCTATCAGTTGGCCGACAGCAGGGCGCGTCTGCTGCTGAGCACTGAGGGCGCGGCCTGCCGCCTGGGTCATACCGTGCCGGTGATCGAGTTGGCTTTCGAGCCCGCCGATCGCCAAGGCCATGGCGCGTCTGTATCGTCGCCATCCTCCGGCACCGCCGCTTGGCCCGTGCCGCATCCGCATCAGGCGGCCTGCGTGATCTACACCTCGGGCTCGACCGGACAGCCCAAGGGCGTGGTCGTCACGCATGGCGCCTTGGCCAACTATGTGCAAGGCGTCCTTGGCAAGCTGGACCTGCCAGCCGAGGTCACGAGCATGGCGATGGTCTCCACCGTCGCGGCCGACCTGGGCAACACCACCCTGTTCGGCGCCTTGTGTTCCGGCCGGCTGTTGCATTTGATTTCGGCCGAGCGCGCGTTCGATCCGGACCGCTTCGGCGACTACATGCGCGAGCATGGCATCGACGTGCTCAAGATCGTGCCCAGCCACCTCCAGGCCTTGATGCAGGCCGCATGCCCCAGCGATGTGCTGCCGCGCCATGCCCTGATCGTGGGCGGCGAAGCCACCCCTTGGGGCTTGCTGGATCAGATCCAACAACTCAGCCCATCGTGCCGCGTGGTCAACCACTATGGCCCGACGGAGACGACGGTCGGCGTGCTGACGCAGGCGGCGGATGCCGCCTGGCGCCAGAGCCAGGCCTTGCCCATCGGCCAGCCTCTACCCGGCAGCACCGTGCATGTGCTCGATGGCAGCCTGAACCCTGTGCCCGACGGCATGGCCGGCGAGCTGTACATCGGCGGCGCGGGCCTGGCGCGCGGCTACCAGGGCCGAGCGGCCTTGAGTGCCGAGCGCTTCGTGCCCAGCCCCTTCGTGGTGGGGGAGCGCCTCTACCGCAGCGGCGACCGCGTGGTGCGGCTGCCCGATGGCGGCTTGTCCTTCCTCGGCCGGATCGATGACCAGGTCAAGATCCGTGGCTACCGGGTGGAGCCGCGGGAAGTGGCCGCGGTCCTGGCTCGTCAGCCCGGCGTGGCTGCCGCCGAAGTGATCGTGGGCGAAGGCGAGAAGGGCCGCGCGCAACTGCAGGCCTATGTCGTCAGGCAGGCAGATGCGCGGGTCGATGTGTCGGCCTGTCGTGAAGCCTTGTCGGCGGTGTTGCCCGATTACATGGTGCCCGCCACGCTGACCGTGCTCGATGCCTTGCCGCTGACACCCAATGGCAAGGTGGATCGCAGGCGCCTGCCATCGCCGCACCTGACCACTTCTGACGATCGCCCTTTCGAAGCGCCGCAGACCGAGACCGAGCAGTTCATGGCCGCCGTCTGGTCCGATGTGTTGGGCGTGCCGCAAGTGGGGCGCCAGGATGATTTCTTCGCGCTGGGCGGCGATTCCATCCTGTGCCTCAAGCTGGTGGCTCGGGCGCGCAAGCGTGCCATGAAGCTGACGCCCAAGCAGGTGTTCGAGCACCGCACCCTGGCCGCGTTGGCGGCCTCGGTGTCCGTGTCGGGTATGCAGGCTGGCATGCCAGTCAGCGATTCAGCAGGGCCTGCATTGGTCCCGGTCAAGGGCGCAACACGCCTGGACCTGTCTTTCGCGCAGCAACGCCAATGGTTCCTCTGGCAGCTAGATCCGCAGGGCACGGCCTATCACATCGCTGGCGCCTTGCATTTGAAAGGCGGGCTGAACGTCGATGCCGTGCAAGCGGCCTTCGACGACCTGGTGGCGCGGCACGAATCGCTGCGCACGAGCTTCAAGGCCGATGAACAAGGCCATGTCAAGCAAATGATCCAGCCTCAGGGGCGAGCCGAATTTTCGGTGATCGATTTGAGCCAGGCCCGCGCCCTGGCCGAACGCCCCTTCGACCTGGCCCATGACGCCTTGCTGCGCGTCGCCGTGATCGGCCTGTCGCCGAGCGAGCATGTGCTGGCCGTGGTGATGCACCACATCGTTTCGGATGGCTGGTCCATGCAAGTGATGGTCGAAGAGTTCGTGGCGGCTTACCAGGCACGCCTGCAAGACCGCTCACCCCAATGGCCGGCCCTGCCCATCCAATACGCCGATTACGCGGCCTGGCAGCGCGACTGGCTGGCCAGTGGCGAGAAGGTGCGCCAATTGGCCTACTGGCGCGAGCAGTTGAGCGGTGAGGGTGGCCAGGGCTTTGATCAGCCCGTGCTGCAACTGGCCACCGACCATCCACGTCACGCCCATCCGCACTACCGCGCGGCCAGCGTCACCGTCGAGTTGCCCCAAGCCCTGAGCGAGGCCCTGAAAAAACGGGCCCAAGCCCAGCCCCAAGGCGGCACCTTGTTCACGGTGCTGCTTGCAGGCTTTCAGGCCTTGCTGCACCGCCACAGCGGCCTTCAGGACATCCGGGTGGGCGTGCCCATCGCCAACCGGCACCATGTTGAGACCGCCGGCGTGGTGGGCCTGTTCGTGAACACGCAGGTGCTGCGCAACCGCATCGGCTCCCGCCTGCCGTTGCAAGCCGTGCTGGACCAGGCTTGCCA
>CANBUA010000088.1 GCA_947372535.1 Burkholderiales bacterium | reverse complement strand
GCCGCGCGCAAGGCCTCGATCTCCTTGTTGACGAACTCGCGGACTTCGCGGATGCGGGCCCACTTGCCCAGCAGGGCGGTGTCCGGCTCTTTGAAATCCCAATAGGTCTCGGTGAAGATGGTCTCGCCCAACTTGAGCACTTGCCAGGCTTCTTCGGCCGTGAAACTGAGGAAAGGCGCCATCCAGCGCAGCATGGCTTGGGTGATGTGGTGCAGCGCGGTCTGGGCGCTGCGGCGCGCGAGGCTCTTGGGCGCCGTCGTGTAGAGGCGGTCTTTGAGCACGTCCAGGTAGAAAGCGCCCAGGTCTTCGGAGCAATACACCTGCAGCTTGCCGACCACGGGGTGGAACTCGTAGCGCTCGTAGTGAGCCAGGATGTCGGCTTGCAGCTCGGACGCGCGCGCCAGGGCGTAGCGGTCGATCTCCAGCAACTCATCCAGTGGCACGGCGTCCACCTGGGCGTCGAAATCGCTGGTGTTGGCCATCAAGAAGCGCAGGGTGTTGCGGATGCGACGGTAACCATCGACCACGCGGGCCAGAATCTTGTCATCACCCGCGATGTCGCCGGAGTAGTCGCTGGAAGCCACCCACAGGCGAATGATCTCGGCGCCCAGCTTCTTGGACGTTTCCTGCGGATCGACCCCGTTGCCCATGGACTTGCTCATCTTGCGGCCTTGGCTGTCCACGGTGAATCCGTGCGTCAGCAGACCGCGATAAGGCGCGCGGTCGAACATGGCGCTGGCCACCAGCAGCGAGCTGTGGAACCAGCCGCGGTGTTGATCATGGCCTTCAAGGTACAAATCAGCCTCGGGGCCATGGATGTGGCCGGCCTTGGGGTGGCTGCCCAGTTCGGGGTTGAGTACGTGGAAGAAGGACGAGCCCGAGTCGAACCAGACGTCGAGGATGTCGGTGCTCTTGCTGTACTCCGCCGCTTCATCGCCCAGCCAGTCGGCCGGCTCCAACTTGGCCCAGGCTTCAACACCGCCGGCCTGCACCAGCTCGATGGCACGGTCCACGAACGCCATGGTCTCGGGGTGCAACTCGCCCGTCACTTTGTGCAAGAAGAAAGGCAGCGGCACGCCCCAGTTGCGTTGGCGCGAGATGCACCAGTCGGGGCGGTTGGCGATCATGTCGCGCAGGCGCACGCGGCCGTTCTCGGGGTAGAACGCCGTCTGATCGATGGCGTCCAGCGCGATCTGGCGCAGGGTGCGCTCGGGCTTGTCCGTCGTGAACACGCCTTCGCCTTCGTCCATGCGCACGAACCATTGCGCGGCGGCGCGGAAGATCACCGGCTTCTTGTGGCGCCAGCAGTGCGGGTAGCTGTGGCTGATGTCGCTGGAGGCCAGCAGGCGGCCATGCTCGCGCAGGGTGTCGATGATGACGGGCGCGGCCTTCCAGATGTGCTGGTTGCCGAACAGGGGCAGCTCGGCCTCGTAGACGCCATTGCCTTGCACGGGGTTGAGGATGTCGTCGAACTTCAAACCGTGCGACACGCAGGAGTTGAAGTCGTCCACGCCATAGGCCGGGGCCGCGTGCACGATGCCAGTGCCATCTTCGGCGCTGACGTAATCGGCCAAGTAGATGGGGCTGAGGCGCTCGTAGCCGGCGTCCACCTGGGCCAGGGGATGGTGGAAGGTCAAGCCCTCCAGCTTGGCGCCCGTGGTGGTGGCAATGACCTTGACTTGCTCGGGCGCGAAGCCGTAGCGCGTGGCGGCTTTGTCGACCAGGCTTTCTGCCAGGATCAGGAGGCCGCGCGGCGTCTCCACCAGGGCGTAGCTCAGCTCCGGGTGGACGTTGAGCGCCTGGTTGGCCGGGATGGTCCACGCGGTGGTCGTCCAGATGACGGCGAAGGCTTCCTTGTCGATGTGCTCCAAGCCGAAGGCTTCAGCCAGGCGCGCCGGATCGCTGCTGAGGAACTGCACGTCCAGCGTTTGCGATTTCTTGTCGGCGTATTCGATCTCGAACTCGGCCAGGGAGGAGCCGCAGTCGAAGCACCAGTAGACGGGCTTGAGGCCACGGTAGACGAAACCGCGCTCCATGATCTTTTTGAGCGCGCGGATCTCGCCAGCCTCATTGCCGGTGTCCATGGTGCGGTAAGGGTGGTCCCAATCGGCCAGCACGCCCAGGCGCTTGAAATCGGCGCGCTGCAGATCAACCTGCTCGCCGGCGTAGGCGCGGGCCTTGGCCTGCACGTCATCGCGGCTGAGGTTACGGCCGAAGGTCTTTTCGATCTGATTCTCGATGGGCAGGCCGTGGCAGTCCCAGCCCGGCACGTACATGGCGTCCATGCCTTTGAGCTGGCGCGCCTTGACGATCATGTCCTTGAGGATCTTGTTGACGGCATGACCCATGTGGATCTGGCCATTGGCGTAGGGCGGGCCGTCGTGCAGCACGAACTTGGGCGCCCCGCAGCGGGCATCGCGCAGGCGCTGGTAGCGGCCCTGATCTTCCCACTGCTGCACCCAGCCAGGTTCGCGCTTGGGCAGGTCGCCCCGCATCGGGAAGGGGGTGTCGGGCAGGTTCAGGGTGGCGCGGTATTCACCGCCAGCGGCGTCGGCGGACTTGTTGTCTTGGCTCATGGCATCTCTCGGGCAGGGGCCTGCCGGTGTAGGCGGCCCCAGGAAACTTGAAGGAGGAGGTCAGCCGCGCATCGCGGGCGGCCAGGCGTTTGGAGCGAATTTGGGTGGAAGGCGCAGGCCGGGGCCCGCTTCAAATTCGGTCGCGGGTGGTCTGGCGGCCCTGCGCCTGAAAAAACGCCTTGGCATCGGCAATGTCTTTGTGGATGGCGGCCTGCAAGGCGTCCAGCCCGTCATAGCGGGCTTCGTCTCGGAGTTTGTGCAGGAGTTCCACACGCACGATTTTACCGTAGCCCCCTTCACTGCCCAAAACGGCGGGCCAATCGAAGCAATGGACCTCCAGCAAAACGCGCCCGGCTTCCTCGACCGTGGGGCGGACGCCCAGGCTGGCCACGCCCTCCAGTGGGTGATCAGCCAGCCCATGGGTGCGGACGGCGAAGATGCCCGTGGTGGCCGGCTTTTCATGGCCGAAGCGCACGTTGAGGGTGCGGCAATCGAGTGTGCGGCCCAGCTTCTGGCCGTGCACGACGTGGCCGCTGACGGTGTAAGGGCGGCCCAGCAAGGCGGCCACCTGGGCCATGTCGCCGGCGACCAAGGCCTCGCGCACCACGGAGGACGACACGCGCACGCCATGCACCTCGTAGCTGAGCATGCGGGCCACGTCGAAGCCCTTGACATCGCCAGCCTCATCGAGCATCTGGTAATCGCCCGCCCGTTTGGCGCCAAAGCGGAAGTCATCGCCCACCAAAACATACTGCGCACGCAGGCCCTGCACGATGACCTCATCGATGAAGGCGGCCGGGCTCAGGCTGGCGAGGGCTTGGTCGAAAGGCAGCACCACGGTCTGATCGACGCCGCAGCGCTCCAGCTCCAGCAATTTATCGCGCAGGGTGGCGATGCGTGGGGGCGCCAGCTCCGGCTTGCCGGCCAGGGCGGCGAAATAGTCGCGCGGGTGGGGTTCGAAGGTCATGACCGTGCTGGGCAGCCCACGATGCTGGGCCTCATTGCGCAGCAAGGCGAGCATGGCCTGGTGACCACGGTGGACGCCGTCGAAGTTGCCGATGGTGAGGGCGCAGGCCGGGGAAAGGGCTGCGTGGCGGAAGCCGCGAAAGACTTGCATGACAGGGATTATCGGGGGTCGTTGCGGGGAAATGCCCAAAAAAATGCCCCGGATGTCGGCATGCAGTGCCGGCAGCTCAAGCCCCCGCCAGGATCACCTCGATCTCATCCAGCGATGCCGGTTTGGTCAGGTGATGGTCAAAGCCTGCCTCCGTGGCACGGCGTTTGTCATGTTCGCCGCCCCAGCCTGTCAGTGCCACCAGACAAGTGCTTTTCAAGGAGCTGTCCTGGCGCATGCGGGCTGCCACTTCGTAGCCATTGAGCCCAGGCATGCCAATGTCGCAAAACACCACGTCGGGTTTGATGTCCGCCGCGGCCGCCAGGCCGGCCTGGCCGTTGTACACGCAACGCGTCACATGGCCGAGCGCTCGCAAATACAAGGCAAGAGACTCGGCCGCATCCACGTTGTCGTCCACGATCAGCACCTGCAAGGCATTGGGCAACACAGAGGCATCAAGCTGATTCATGCCGCCCGATTGACCGCCCGCAGCAGACAGCGCCATGCCACCAGCGTTCTCGATGGGCGCCATCAAGGGCAAGCGCAGCGTGAAGGTGCTGCCCTCCCCCAGGCCCGCGCTCTCTGCAATGACCTGGCCGCCATGAAGCTCCACCAGGCTTCGCACCAGCGACAGGCCCAGCCCCAGGCCGCCTTGAGAGCGGTGGCGCGAGCCTTCGATCTGCGCGAACATCTCGAACACGGCGGCCAGCATGTCAGGCGGGATGCCGACGCCAGTGTCGCTCACGCGGATGGTCGCCATGCGGGCATCCGCCGCCAGCGCCACACCGATGTCGCCATGTTCCGGGGTGTACTTGATGGCGTTGTTGAGCAGGTTGCACACCGCCTGCACCAACCGTGACCGGTCGCCCATGACCCACACGGCCTGGCCATCGTCGGGCATGCTCAGGGTCAAACGTTGACGACAGGGAACGGCTTCACCGGCGTTGCAACTCTCCAGCGCCATGTCGATCACCTGGCGAAGGTCCACCGGCTCGCAGGTGATGTCGATCTTGCCGCTGGAGATGCGCGCCACATCCAGCAACTCGTCGATCAGCTTGATCAGCATGTCGATCTGGCGCCCCATCACGCCAATCATGCGCGTGGCCCGTGCGTCTTCCGATCCCACCGCGTTCAGCACGGCAATGCCGGTCCGCAGCGGGGCCAGCGGGTTGCGCAATTCATGCGCCAGCGTGGCCAGGAACTCATCCTTGCGCCGATCGGTCTCGCGTAACGCGGCCTCGGCGCGGGCCAGCATGTCGATGTGTTCGCGGATCTGGTATTGCCGGCGGCGCGCGCCCAATGCAGTCTGCACCGCGCTGAGCATGGAGCGTGTGGACACCGGCCGATCGAGCAAGGTGACATTGCTCAAGGCGTTCAAGGCCGTGGCCATTCTGCTGGGCAATGCCCGGTCCCGGGCCAGCATCACAATGGGGACGTCCGACCAGGTGGGCTGAGCAGCCAGGGCACGCATGAGGCGGGGCAAGGCCTGGTCCGGTAAAGCGGCTTCGGTCAGGACAATGACGCCCACGCCGGCGTCGATGTTGTCCACCAGTTCATCCAGGTTGGCGCAGTTGACCGCTGCCAGGGTCACCCGCTCCAGCAGTTGCACAGTCACCTCGCCATCCCGCCGAGTTGGACACAGCATCAGCACACGTTCAGGGTTGATGGGATGCACCGGTGCCCTTCAGTTCATCTCATGGGGGCGGGCGAACGTGCCAACGCCCACTTCCGCATGCACCTTGCTCACGTCGACAGGTACGCCGGCCATCACGCCGCGCAAGTGCGCCAGCGGCTCGCTCAGGTGCACGCCGTCCTGGTCGAACCACATCTGACGGATGGATTCCTCGTGGTGACCGCTGCGTTTTTTGAGCGCGGAAACCGCCTTTTTAACCTTGCCCTCGTGCTCGTACATGCGCATCACGACCACGGCATCGGCCAGGTAGCTGGCGTCCACCGGCGAGCGCATGTTCATGCCCATCAAGCCACTTTGGGCGGCCACCAGGAAGGTCGCCACGCCGTGGTTGTTCAAATAGGCGAGCAGTTCGTGCAACTGGGCGGTCAGGAACTGGTCATCCGGCATCGCATGCAGGTAGCCATTGAGGCTGTCGATCACGACCACGCGTGCCTGATCGCGCTCGACGGAGGTGCGCACCATGGCGGCGAACTCGCCAGGGGATATCTCGGTGGGATCGACCTGACGAACCATGACTTGGCCCAAGCCTGTGCCTTCGACCACCTTCATGCCCAGGCCTTTGGCCCGATCCAGCAAGATGGCCCGCGACTCGTCTAACGCGTAGATGGCAGCGTGGTCACCGCGCTGCGCCGCCGACTGCGCGTATTGCATGGCCACTGTCGATTTGCCGCACCCGGGCGGCCCCACGAGCAAGGTGGTGGTGCCGCGGTCCACGCCGCCGCCGAGCAAGTCATCAAGCGCCTTCACGCCGCTGGCGACCGACTCACGCACGAAGAGGTTGCGGTGTTCGGCGGCAGTCAGGCGAGGGTAGATCTCGATGCCCCCCTGGCGGATGCTCATGTCGTGGAAACCGCTGCGGAAGTCACTGCCCCGGTACTTGATGACCTGGAGCCTGCGCACCGCCTGGCCATATGGTGGCGAACGATGGTCCAAGGATATGACGCCGTGCGCGATGCTCTGGAGCTGCAGGTCGGCCCCGTCGGCGGTGCGGTCATCGAGCAACAGCACCGTGCAGTTGCGCGCCACGAAAAATTGTTTGAGCGCCAGGATCTGGCGCCGGTAGCGCAGAGAGCTTTGCGCCAGCAGACGCATTTCGGACAGGGAGTCGAACACCATGCGGCGAGGGTCGATGCGCTCGATGGCCTGGAGCACCTCGCGGGTGGTCTCCGTGAGCTCGACCTCGGAGGGGTGGTACATGGTCAGCTCGTTGTTGCCACTGAGGTCGTCATCATGGCCAGACAACTCGATGATGTCGATGTCATCGAGCGAGAGCCCGTGCGATTGGGCCCCAGCGGCCAGCTCTTCTCGCGTCTCGGACAAGGTCACGTACAGGCAGCGTTCGCCGAGCCGCACACCTTCTCGTAAAAATTGCAGCGCCAATGTGGTCTTGCCGGCACCCGGGTTGCCTTCGACCAAATACAGGCGGTTCTGAATCAAGCCGCCGTGCAGGACATCATCCAGACCGGGTACACCAGTCAGCAGCCGGTTTGTTGTTGTTTTACGCTCCATCTCCGTACTCCATGCAACGGGTCATGCCTGAACATGTGGCACGCAAGCAGCAGTTGCAAGTGCCGAGTCATGTCTTCAATTAAATTTTAGCCATGGCGCTAACGCGCCTGGACTGCAAGGTTTTTACAGCCCTGTGCTTTTTGCACCAGCAAACGGCAGGCCTGCGTCCAAGAGCCCTGGTGGGACCACCGCGCTGCCTGCTCTGGCCCAAGGGCCTGACCTCACCACCAGGCCTTTTTCCTGTCATCTGGAAAACTGTGCCTCCAGCGCCCGGCGCAACAGCGCAGGGTCCACCGGTTTGATCAGGAAGTCATCGAAGCACGAAGGGGACTGCCCGGGGCCACGACCTTCAGGCCCGTAACCTGTCAGCGCGATGAGCGGAACACTCCCGGCATGAGGCAGGCCACGGATGTCGGCGGCCACCTGGTGCCCGTTCTTGCCAGGCAGTCCGATGTCCATGAGCACGGCATCGGGCATGCTGGATTGAATGCTGGCCAAAGCCTGATCGCCATCGCAGGCCTGCGTGACCTCGAAGCCCAGCAACTTGAGCACCTCGGCCGTGGCCTGCATCGCATCCACGTTGTCCTCCACCAGCAAGATGCGGCGACGCGTGGTGTTGTCCTGCCCCGTCGCAGCGGGGCCCGCCTCAGAGGCCTCCGACAAAGGCGCCTGCATTCGCGGAAACCGCAGGATGAAGGTGCTGCCGCAACCGCCGCCATCGCTGTTGGCTTGGATGCTGCCGCCGTGCAGTTCAACCAATTGCTTGACCAGCGCCAGCCCGATGCCCAGGCCACTGTGCACCTGGCCTTTGAGGGCTGGCCCCTGCACGAAGGGCTCGAAAATGTGAGGCAGCAATTCGGGGGCGATGCCCACGCCGGTGTCCGTCAGCATCATCACGGCCTCGTGCTCGCCAGGCGCGTAGACCTTCACCTTGATCAGGCCATCCGCAGCTGAAAACTTCAGCGCGTTGGTCAGCAGGTTGTTGAGGATCTGCTCAATGCGGGTGGGATCGCCATCGATCCAGACCTCGTCGGCGTGCACCTCGATGCGGCATCGCTCGGTGGCTTGAGGCGTGGTGCGCATGGCATCCACACAGCTGCGCACAGAATCGGCCAGGTTGAGCGCCCTGGTGTCCAGCGAAATCTTGCCCGAGAGCATGCGGCTGACGTCAAGCAAGTCGTTGACGATGTGGATCAAGTGGCGGTTCTGGCGCTTGATCATGTCCAGGTAGCGCGCCAGGATTGCGGGATCGGCAGCCCGGCGGAGCAGCACCTCCGTGGCGCCATTGATGGCCGCCAGCGGGTTGCGCAGTTCATGGCCCAGCAAAGCCAGGAACTTGTCCTTGGCCGCGTTCTCGGCCTGGGCGCGCTCGCGAGCCTGGGTTTCGTTGGCCAGGAGTTGAATGCGCTCGGCCTCCAGCGATTCACGCGAGGCTTTTTCCGCCGCCAGCACATGGCCGGCGTGGACCAGCGACTCATTCAGGGTGTTGACCTCTTGCAGCGAGGTGCGGGGCACCACGGGCGTGACGCCATCCCGGAGCGAGCGTGCGGCCAGCGTGGCGGCGTCAATGGCCTCGGCAAACTGGCGGCCGAAGAACACGGCAGCGCCTGCGGCCAGGGCCAAGGCCGTGCCTACGCCGGCGACCAACCAAAGCACTGCCTGCGTGGCCGAAGCCTCGATGGAATCGACCGGTGCGGCCACGGCGATGGTCCAGCCAGTGAGCTTGGAGTGAATGAATGCATCGTAGGAGTCCGTGCCTTCGAGGGTTTTATGGCGGATCAGGCCTTCGAAGGACCCAGCAGCAGCCGCGACCAACTCGGGCCGGGCCTGTTTGCCGAGCAGCTCGTCGCTCTTCTTGCTGCGCGCGATGAAGCGCCCTTGGCGATCAATGACTGCAATCGTCAGGTCAGAGCGTCCCTGAGGCAAAAGCGCGATCTTTTTCCAGTGGTCCACCGAGAAAGCCTGGGCGACGACGTAGCGGTTGCTGCCCACCGTGGCACCGGGCAGGTAAATGGTGGTCAGCAGCTTCTTGGTGACGGGTCCCACGATGAGGTCGCTGACCAGCGCTTGCTGGGTGCTCAGGACTTGCCTGACCCGAGCCTGAGCGGCGGCCGGCGGCGGTGGCGTGCCGTAAGGCACCACGGTGTTGAGCACTTGTCGGCCCGTGCCATCAAGCAGCAAGGTCCAGACATTGGGTGGCTGGTTCAGGCGGGTGGCCTCCTTGTAGAAGCTGGGCAGGTCGCCGCTCCTGAGGTAGGGCGAATCGCCCAAGGCCGACAGCACCCCCATGGAGCGCTGCACCTCGCCATCGACCAGCAAGGACGTGGCGCGGACGGTTTCGCGCAAACCCCGCAAGGCGGCCTGGCGCTCGCCTTCGCGGACCTTCTCGACCGCGACGACAGCAGCCAAGAACACAGGTGCAAGGATGCTGGCGCAGACAAGGAGGAGAAGCGGCCGGACTTGCATGGGGTTCGAAGGGCGGGTGCTGGGATCAGCCGGGCGTCATGACTGATGCAGGCTGAACATGCTACTGCACTTCGCAGCGCCCCCTTGCCCCCGGCTTGATCGCCATCAACGCCGCGTGAACACCACCTGCAAACCGCCCCGAGGCCTCAGCGTGATCTGCAAGACCGCATCGGGCACGCTCGCCTGTCCCGGCGCCTGGGCCAGCTGATAGCGCTGCAAGATCATGGCGGCCACCATTGTCATCTCCAGCATGGCGAAGTGCTGGCCCATGCAGACACGCGGACCAGTGCCAAAAGGCACCCACGCGCCACGCGGTATGGGCGCTGCATCGGGCATGAAGCGCTCGGGCCGGAAGGCCTCGGGATCGGGGAACCAGCGCGCATCGTGCTGGGCCGCCCAAGGCAAGACCGTCACCAGGGCACGCTTGGGGATCAGCCATTCGCCGACCTGGATGTCGGCCGTGGTGCGCCGCGTGATCAGCGCTGGCGCTGGCGGGTACAGGCGCATCGTCTCTTTCAAGGTGGCCGTGAGCCAGGGCAGTTGCGCCATGTCTTCAGCGCGCGGATCGCGCTGGCCGATGACGCGGTCGATCTCGTCCCGCGCCCGATACGCCGCCTCGGGATGACTGGCCATGAGCGCGGTCCACCATTGCAGCGCGGTGGACGAGGTCTCGAAGCCGGCCAGGAAAATCACGCGGCATTGATCGCGGATCTCGTCATCGCTCAGGCCTTGCGGCAAAGCCCCCGCCGCGTTGCCCGTCCCTTGTGCCCCTTCTTCATCGCGCGCATCCAACAGCATGGCCAGCAAATCCTGCGCAGGCGCTGTGCCGGGCAAAGCACGACGACGCGCCTCAAGCTGATCATCGATCTGGCGGTTGAGCACCTTCAAGGCCCAACGCTTGCCCGCTTTGCCAGGCAGGGGCAGCCAATCAGGCAGGGTCATTGGAAAGAACAGCTCGCGCATGGCGCATTCGTCCAGGGTTTTGACGGCGCGGGCCACTTCACGGGTGCGCTCGTCGGCCTGGCTGCTGAACAAGGTGCGCAGGATCACATCCATGGTCAGCAGGTCCATCCACTCATCAACCTGCACCAGGGCGCCCGCCCCGGCCTGCGCTGGCGCGATGTCCTCCAGCGAGCGCCTGGCTGCTTCGACCATCAGCGCGCCGTAACCGGCCACGCGGCGCGGCGCGAAGCCCGGCCTGAGCATGCGGTGCTGGCGTTGCCACTGCTCACCCTCGCTGACCAGCACGCTCTGGCCCTGCACCTGGGCGAACACCTCGATGGGGCGCTCCTGGCGAATGAGGTGGGCAGCGTTGTCCACGATCACGGCACGCACCAGGTCCGGTGAGAAAACGGCGTAGACACGCTCATTGACCACGCGCGTGCAGATGATGTCGCCATGCAGGCGTTGCTGCGCCTGGAGGTAGCCCAGGAAATCCTTGGCCATGGCACGCATGATGGGCAGACCCGCCCATCGCCCGGAGGGGCCCGGCGGTTTGCGCAACTGGACCCGGCGCGTGGCCTGGGCCGCAGAGGATCGGATGGGGTGTTTTTCAGTGCTCATGAGGCCCATCCTAGTCAGCGGCCATCAAGGCGTCTTGAACGCATCCGACATCGACACACTTCTATACTGGCCCGCATGCCGCTCGACTCGACATCACCTGCCGCCCTGAACGGTCTTCCCATGGTGGACAGCATGAGCGCCGCCCGCCTGTGGCTGCCCCCCATGGGCCTGGCCAGTTGTTTGCGCGGAGTCGTCATGCGCAACACCAACGGGCTGGGCCTGGGCGACCACCAGCGCCTGAATTATTTCCCCGCCTCACCGACCTGCGCACTGACCTGGTTTTTTGAGGGCTCGGCCCAGGAGATCGAACCCAGTGTGCAAGGCATCGACCAGGGCCGCGCCAAACCGCTGGCGCACAGGCTCGTGTTCAGCGGGCCTTACACGCGGCCGGTCGTCGGCCGCTACACCAACCCCGTGCACCTCATGATGATGATCATGCTGCCCGATGCCGCCACGGCGCTGTTTGGCATCAACCCGGGCGATTACGTCAACAAAATCGTGGCGGCCTATGACGTGCTTGATGGCGATTGGCTGGCGCTGGCACAACGCGTGTTCGACACGCCTGACGACACCACCCGCGTTGCGCTGATCGAGCAACAACTCGCCCGGTGGTGGGCGGCGCAACGCCCCATCGCACCCATGGGTGGTCACCTGCTGGAAGATTGGCACCAGGGTTTGATGGTGCGGGCGGCCACCTCGGGCATGGGGCGCAGTGCGCGTCAGATCGAGCGTCGCATCAAACAGTGGACGGGCCAGCCTCTGCGCGAATTGAGGGGGTTTGGGCGTTCGGAGCGTGCCTTCTTCAACACCGCCATGGCCATCGAAAACGGCGAAGTCGATTGGTCAGATCTGGCCCATGAAGCTGGCTATGCCGACCAATCCCATCTATGCCGTCAGACCCGGCGCCTGACCGGTTTTTCGCCACAGGCGTTGCGCCACCGCATCACGCATGACGAAGGCTTCTGGGCCTACCGGATCTGGGGATTTTCTTCGATGATGGGTCGGCACAGAACAGCCACCCGGCCCAGGGAGGCGCCCTGATGAGGAAAGCTCTTGCGAGAAATCGGCCTGATCTGAGCCCCCTCGGTCACGGCTTGGCGGCGGCTTTCTTGCCAACGGTCTTTTTGGTCGCTGTTTTTTTGCCCGTCGCCTTGGGCTTGACTTTGGGCGCCGCTTTCGGCTTGGGCAAGGGCAAAGCATCGGCCGTGGCACGCAGGAGACTGCGCAGGGCATCACGGTCCTCGATCTCGTCGTCGATGCGGAAATACAGCTTCGCACCAGGGTATGGCGGGTGCTCGGACACGGTCTTGAGCAGGCTCCGGCCCGCGTCCGTGGGCTTGAGGTAGAGCTGGTTGTCACAGGCAAAGGCGATGACCTTGCCGTTGAGGTAGAGCGCGTATTCGCCGAACATCTTCTTGTACGTGAGCTGCTCACCCAGCCCAGATTGGCTGCGAATGTAGTCGACAAGATCTTGATCGGTGGCCATGTTGACGCCCTTGCCTATGTCAATTGATTTGCTCAAGCACCGCGATCTGCCCGGCCACCTTGGCACGCAATTGCGTGATGGCCTGCAGATTGGCGTCGGTCTCGGCCAGCTTGGTGCGCAGCATGGCCAGCACATGGTCGCAACGCCGACCAGCCCCGATGTCTGCACGCAGCCCGTCGCTGATCTGCGCCAGCGAAAAGCCGAACGACTGGGCCTGCATGATCAGCTTGAGCGTGCGCAAGGTCGAGGCCGGGTACTCGCGGTAATTGTTGTCCCCGCGCACCGCAGGAACGATCAGCCCCTGCTTTTCATAAAAGCGGATGCGGGAGGTGGTGCAGCCCACGGCCAGCGCCAGTTCGCCAATGCGCATTTTTGCTTGACCTTGAAGAGGGGTTGAAGGTTGATGATGGACACATCGACGCCGGATCGCAGCGTCATCAGTCTAAGGGGCCTCGCATGAGAAAGAACTGGTCGCTGGTGTCTTCACCCTTTTCGATCTGTGGGTGCGCGGGAGACTTCCCCGCGGTCGATGCCTTGTTGCCGCGCACGGAAGGCAGGCCTTGGCCAGTGCCCGAGGCGCTGCCACCCGCCCAGATGCGCGTGAGCCCGCTGATGGCGGGCCAACTGTTTTCCCGGGCGGCGTTTGCCTATGCTGGCGGCGCCTTCACCGACCACCGGGTGTTCAACATGGGTGCCATCCTGATTCAGCATCCCTTGGGCACCTTGCTCATCGACACCGGATTCGGCAGCCGCGTGGACAGCCACTTCAAGACGGCGCCGGCCCTGATGCAGATGACATCGAGGTACCAGAAGGAGCCGACGGTGGCCGCGCAACTGGCCGATGCCGGCCTGGACTTGAACGGCCTGCATGGGGTGGTGCTGACGCATGCCCATTGGGACCATGTCTCCGGCGTGGATGACCTCCCGGGTGTGCCGGTGTGGCTCAATCAGGTGGAGTGGGACTTCGTGCAGTCCGGGCACCGCTCTACCGCCCTGGCCCGACAACTGATCGGCGACCGGCTGACGCTGTATTCATTCGACGCCGGGCCCTACCTGGGCTTTGCCCACAGCCACGATGTCTTTGGCGATGGCAGCGTGGTGCTGGTCCTGGCGCCGGGGCACACACCGGGCTCGGTCATCGTGTTCATCACCCAGGCCGATGGCTCGCGGCATGCGCTGGTCGGCGACTTGGTCTGGCAGATCGAAGGCATTGAGCTGCCCGCGCCCAAACCCTGGTTTGTGCGTCGAACGGCAGATCAGGATGCCAACTCGGTCATGGTCATGGTCGACCATCTGCGCGACTTGAAGCAGCAGTTGCCGGACCTGCGCATCGTGCCGGCTCATGATCGCCGGGTTTGGATGCAGCAATGGCCTGCATCCAGGCCGTCATGACTTGCCGCAAGGCCCGGGCCACCAGTTCGGCCATCGCGGCTCAGGGCAGGACGATGGCCGGGTCCTCCACCCAGCACCACTGCCCCACCGGTAAGTCGTCGGTCAGAATCAGGCGGCCAATCTGGCTGCGGTGCAGGGCTTCGACCCGGTTGCTGACGGCCGCCACCATGCGCTTGACCTGGTGGTACTTGCCTTGCAGCAAGGTCAGCCGCAGGTGGGTGGAGTCGGCATCGCCGATGCGCTCGGCGGCATCGGCTTGAACCGGCTCCGGATCGTCTTCCAGCACCACGCCTTTGAGCAGCTTTTGCAATTGCTCGTCGCTCACGGGGTATTTGCAGGTAACTTCATAGACCTTGGGCACATGGTGCTTGGGCGCCGTGAGCTTGTGCAGCAGCGGGCCGTCATCGGTCATCAGCAAGAGGCCGGTGGTGTCCTGGTCCAGGCGGCCAACGGGTTGCAGCCCGCGTTTGCGCAAGGGCGGCGGTAGTAGGTTGTGCACGCCGGGCCAGGCCCCGGGCTTGAGCGAGCATTCGTAGCCCGCGGGCTTGTGCAGCATCACCAGCGCCTTGACGTGGGTCACCCAGGGCTTGCCATCGACCACCAGGCTGAGGCGGTCCTCGGCAAAGGCGGCATCGGGATCATCGACCACCTCGCCATCGACACTGACCAGGCCCGAACAGATCAGGCCCTCGCATTCACGGCGTGCGCCGAAGCCCTGGTCGAAGAGGATCTGATCTAGCGTGTTGTGTCCGGCGGGCAGGCGTGGTCGTTTGGCCATGGTGGGGCAATGCGATTCTTGGCAAAACCGTGATTGTGCTGCCATGATCGGTGCCCAGCATCCCCGGCCCATGACAGGAGACGATTTTTGCGAGTCCATCACCTCAATTGCGGATCGATGTGCCCGATCGGGCGGCGCCTGATCAACGGGCATGGCGGCTGGCTGGCACCGGCCAGCATCTGCTGCCACTGCCTGCTGATCGAGGGTCGCGATGGCCTGATCCTCGTGGACACGGGCATCGGCACGGCAGATGTGGCCCGTCCCAGCCGCATGGGTCTGGGCTTCAACCTGGCCATGCGGCCCCGGATGATCATGGAAGAGACCGCCCTGCATCAGATCCGTGCCCTGGGCTTCGACCCTCGGGATGTGCAGCACATCATCCCGACGCATTTGGACCTGGACCACGCGAGCGGCCTGGGCGATTTCCCCGATGCGCAGGTGCACGTGTTCGAGCGCGAATACGACGCGGCCATGTCGCGGCGTACCCTCCAGGAGAAATCACGCTACCTGCCGGCCCAATGGGCACACGGCCCCAAATGGGTGCGTCACCAGGTGGAAGGCGAGCGCTGGATGGATTTCGACGCCATCCGCGCCCTGCCCGGCACCCAGGATGAGGTGCTGCTGGTGCCGCTGGTGGGCCACACGCACGGTCACTGCGGCATCGCCGTCAAAAGCCGGCAGGGCTGGTTGCTCCATTGCGGGGATGCGTATTTTTTCCGGGGTGAAACGGAAGCCAGCCCACAATGCCCGCCCGGGCTGAAGCTGTTCCAGACCCTCGTGCAGATGAACAAGTCCGCACGCCTGGCCAATCAACAGCGGCTGCGCGATCTCAAACGCGACCATGGCAACGAGGTCACGCTGTTTTGCGCGCACGACCCCATCGAATTTGCCGCGTCCCAGCGCGGATAGCACTGACAGTCAACCCCTAGAAAAAGCGTTGCCACCCCCGAGGACAGGGGAGCGCCGGGCCTTGTATGGATGCTGCCGACAGTTACATTCGTCCCATCAAGACACACCCTTCCTTCGGAGCCCCCATGCAGCACTTGCCTCAGCGCCACCTCATTGCCCTGGCCATCGCCGCTTATGTTGGCATGACCAGCATGGCGCAAGCCGACACGACGCCTTTTGATCGGCAGGAGCGCGGCGGCCTGATGCTGAACATCCCCTTCGACAGCCATGGTTTGGCTTTCAAGGATGCCGTGCTCAGCCTCGTGTTCCAGAGCGCCAAGGTCAAGTCCAACGCCTATGGCTGGCAACTGGCCTTCGGCTCGAAGTTGAACAGCTTCTCGCCAGTGTTCGCGGTGTCCGGCTTGGCGGGTGACCGCTGCGGTCAGGCCACCGTGGGCCTGAGCTATGGCGACGGCAAATGGGGCGTGCCCATCAGCATCCAGGGGCCTTATGTGCAGATCGGCATGAGCAATGTGGGTGGCTTTGGCGGCTTCCA
>CANBUA010000087.1 GCA_947372535.1 Burkholderiales bacterium | reverse complement strand
TGCATGTCGATCCGACCGTCGCGCACGATGGTGGTGGCGCCCAGGGTATCGATGGAGCCAGCGACGGCATTGAACTGCCGAGTGCGGAATGCGGTCGCGACGACGGCGTCGCATTGACCTGCCCGGAAGTCTTCCGTGGCCACGCCTTCGTTGGTGTAGCCCTTGAGTTCGACCGACACACCATGACGCTGCATGGCCACCACGTAGTCCTTGGCCATGTTGAACAAGTCGCCCGAAGCACCCAGCATGTCATAGACACAGAACCGCTGAGCAGCCTGCGCAGGCAGGCAGGCCAGGGCCAGCAGGGTGCTCGCGCCTAAGGCAGCGAGTGTTCTTGTCGCATTCATGGAGTCTCCTGGGTGCCGAATGCTTGAGAGTCTGGGGCATCGAACCTCTTCGGGTTGATCACGGGGCCCCCTCTTTCGCACATGTCATGACATCGTTTGAACGAATGCATGAAATGTGTAACTATATCTAAATACGGCGACTTCTCGCTAACCCTCGCCACACGAATGCGGGGAGGGTTTTCACTCGCCTTACTTGAGGAAGCTGTCGACGTTCACGTCACTGCCAGGTGCTTTGTCATCCCAGAACTGACCCAGGCTGTTGAAGGGCGTGCGCGAACCGGTGTTCTGCGTCCACAGGCGATCGGAGACATTTTGCAACTGCACCTTGGCGATGACGTCGAAGATGCGGTAGTCAGGGTTTTGCTTGAAGTTGGGCACGCTCACGAAGCGCTTGATGACTTGGCGGACCGTGGCCGAATCATCGGCCGAGGTGGCGCTCACCACCGCCATCACGTGGGCCAGACGTACGCCCTTGGCTTCGCCCAGGGCCATCGATTTTTCAAAGGTGCCCTTGACATCCTTGCCTTCGGCACCGCCGGGCAGCAAAGACCAGATCGCCGCGCGCAAGGCCATGGGGGCGCCCCACCACTTGGCGTTGTCCAAGCAGGTCATGGCGAATTCGGCCTGAGGCGCGATGTCCGTGGGCACACCCACCGACTGTTGCGAGGAGAAATCGTTGGTGATGGCCAGCACGCCGCCCAGGCTGCCGGCGAGGTAGACCAGCTCGTCAAAATCACGCTTGAAGCGTGGGCACGTCTTGCCGTACTTGAAGAAATACTTCTGCTCAAGCTTGTCGCGCATGCGGGTGAAGGAGGTGTACTGGCGTTCTGTGGTCAGGGCCAGCAGGCGCTTTTGCGTGATGCGGGCATCGGTGGCCTCATCCGAGCGCTTCTCGCGCACGGCGCGCATGTAGCGCAATTCTTCGTTGACGGCCTGGGCATCGGAGCACAGGGAGGCCGTCGTGTACAAGGTCGATTCCATCAGCGATGGGTCGCCATGGAAAGCGCGAGCCGCGCCGACCAGCGGTGTGTTGACGGTGGCGAAGTTGCACACCATGTCAGGGTCGCTGAGTTGAAGTGCAGGCGGGGTGAAGCCTTCTTCGAGGATGTTCAAGGTCACGCCGGCGGTACCCGATTGCAGCATGGCGCAACCGCTCATGGTCATGGCTGAGACGGCCATGATGGCAGCGGTCAGAACTCGGGTCATCCTTGGAATCATTGCTCGGTCTCCGAATGGGGGCTGTGCCACGAGTCTGCGTTCAATGCATGCATGAACGTGTTGTTTGCTCGGGGCGGCTGATGAGGGTGAGGCGTCAAAACACGTTGCGCGCACTTTGACGTCTCCATACAAAAATCGTGCTTGATTCTAGCCCCGGCATGGGGGGCAACCGGGCACGGAAACCCTAGGGTTCCCCCTTGAAAACCCAGGATCCATGAGGCTTTGCGGCCGATTTGTCTTTGGTGCAATGCACAAAAAACCCGGCGCATGGGCCGGGTTTCGTGGAACGTTCGAGCGCTTATTTGATGGGCTTGAAACGCACGCGCTTGGGACGCGCGCCTTCTTCGCCGAGGCGCTTCTTTTTGTCGGCTTCGTACTCCTGGTAGTTGCCGTCATAGAAGAACCATTGGGAGTCGCCCTCGCACGCCAGGATGTGGGTGCAGATGCGGTCGAGGAACCAGCGATCATGGGAGATGATCATGGCGCTGCCGGCGAACTCCAGCAGCGCATCTTCCAGCGCGCGCAGGGTTTCGACGTCCAGGTCATTGGAGGGTTCGTCCAGCATCAGGACGTTACCGCCTTGTGCCAGCGTCTTGGCCAGGTGCAGGCGACCACGTTCACCGCCCGACAGGTTGCCCACCAGCTTCTGTTGATCGTTGCCCTTGAAGTTGAAGCGGCCCAGGTAGGCGCGCGAAGGCATCACGAACTTGCCCACCACGATGTTGTCCAGGCCGCCCGAGACGTCCTGCCACACGGTGTTCTCGGCGGCCAGGCCTTCACGGCTCTGGTCGACGAAGGCCAGTTGCGCGGTCTTGCCGATGGTGACGGTGCCACTGTCGGGTTGCTCGACGCCCTGGATCATGCGGAACAGCGTGGACTTGCCGGCGCCGTTGGGGCCGATGATGCCGACGATGGCGCCCGCAGGTATCTTGAAGCTGAGGTTGTCGATCAGCATGCGATCCCCAAAGCTCTTGGAGACGCCATCGAACTCGATCACTTCATTGCCCAGGCGCTCGGCCACGGGAATGAAGATTTCGTTGGTCTCGTTGCGCTTCTGGTAGTCGACGTCGCTCAGCTCTTCGAAGCGGGCCAGACGCGCCTTGCTCTTGGCTTGACGGCCCTTGGTGTTCTTTCGAACCCATTCCAGTTCCTGCTTCAAGGCCTTGGCGCGGGCGTCTTCGGTCTTCTGTTCAGCGTCCAGGCGCTTGCCCTTGGCATCCAGCCAGTCGGAGTAATTGCCTTTGTAGGGGTGGCCGGCGCCGCGGTCCAACTCAAGGATCCATTCTGCGGCGTTGTCCAGGAAGTAGCGATCATGGGTGATGGCCACCACGGTGCCTGCGAAGCGGCTGAGGAACTGCTCCAGCCAATCCACGGATTCGGCATCCAAGTGATTGGTGGGCTCATCCAGCAGCAGCATGTCAGGCTTGGACAGCAGCAGGCGGCACAGGGCCACCCGGCGCTTTTCACCACCGGACAATTGGCCGATGACGGCATCCCAGGCGGGCAAGCGCAGCGCATCGGCGGCCAACTCCAATTGCAAATCGGTGTTCTCGGAGCCGCCGGCGGCGATGATGGCTTCCAGCTCGCCTTGTTCGGCGGCCAGCGCATCGAAGTCGGCGTTTTCTTCGGCATAGGCCGCGTAGACCTCGTCCAGGCGCTTCTTGGCAGCCAAGACGCCGCCGATGCCTTCTTCAACGGCTTCGCGAACGGTCTGTTCCGGGTTCATCACCGGCTCTTGCGGCAGGTAACCGATCTTGATGCCAGGCATCGGGACGGCTTCGCCCTCGATGTCCTTGTCCACGCCCGCCATGATCTTGAGGAAGGTGGATTTGCCCGAGCCGTTCGTCCCCAACACGCCGATCTTGGCGCCCGGAAAGAAGCTCAGGGTGATGTCTTTGAGGATCTGCCGCTTCGGGGGAACAGTCTTCCCGACGCGGTTCATTGTGAAAACGTACTGGGCCATGGCGTGCTCGCTTTGCGAGGTACTTTCGTCAAACCGCGTAGCTTAAGGCAAGCGGCGGCCCAATCGTCAAAATACTGGTGCCGATCAGGCCGGTGGAGGCCATTTCAGGCGCAAATTCAGGCGCGCAGACGGCTCATCAGGGCCTCGACTTCGTGGCTGGCTTGACGCTGCGCATGCTCGTCGTGCATGCAGGCCAGATCCTGGAGCGACAGCTTGAGGTGCATCAGGCGATCACGCAACTCGAACAGGGCCGACTGCACGTCCAGCATCTGGGGTTCTTGGGGCGCCTGGCCTTGCTGCTCTGACATGGACGATGACTTTCAGGCCTCGTGGGGTTCGACACTCCTTGCATCGAGGCGTGCATGCAAGGCGTGAGTGAAACTTTAGCCGCAGGCCACGTACAGGCCTAGCGCCCGTTTGAGGGGCACCACTCATTTCAGGGATGCCTGCCGGCTCAGCCAATCCGTGACGGATATCACGGGCGCGTCGATGGACCACTGTTTACGCCGGCCTGATGCGCCACGCAGCAGTGCGATCCTGGCTTGCGGCAGGCCGAGTTCCTGTGCCAGCCAGCGCCGGAGTGCTTCGTTGGCCGCGCCATCCACGGGTGGGGCGGCCAGTCGCACGCGCAAGGCGCCATCGTGCCAGCCGACCAGTTCGGTGCGTTTGGCGTTGGGCGACACGCTGATGTCCAGCACGGCGATGCAGTCACGGCCAGGTGACTGGCTGATGCGCAAGCACGTCCAGGTCTCGGGCGGTGGCGGTTGACTCATGGCGGTGTGGCGGTGTGGCGTGGTCCAGCATGAAAAAACCCGGCCGAAGCCGGGTTGAAGAACATCCTCTGACCAGCAGCCCGAAGGCCATGGTCAAGGGACGCAAGCCATGATGACTCAGGGCTTGTTGCCAGTGGGGAAAGGCCAGGCAGCTTGTGGGCTGAGCGTGGTCTTGGCAGCCTTGGCGGGGGCTGCAGCAGTTACTTTCTTGACCGCAGGCGCGGGCGCCGCAGGGGCAGGCTTGGCGGGCGCTTTCTTCGCCGCGGCCTTCTTGGCAGCCGGCTTGGCTGCGGGCTTGGCGGCAGTCTTGCCCGCTGTCTTCTTCACGGCGGCCTTCTTGGCAGGCGCAGCGGCTTTCTTCGCAGGTGCAGCGGCCTTCTTGGCGGGTGCTGCGGCCTTCTTCACCGGTGCTGCCTTTTTGGCGGGCGCGGCTTTCTTGGCGGGTGCTGCTTTCTTGGCCGGAGCGGCCTTCTTGGCAGGTGCTGCCTTCTTCACGGGTGCCTTCTTGGCGGGAGCTGCCTTCTTAGCAGGAGCGGCCTTTTTAGCGGGCGCAGCCTTCTTCGCAGGAGCAGCTTTCTTGGTGGCGGTAGCCGCCTTTTTCACCGGCGCTGCTTTTTTCGCAGCGGCCTTTTTCGCAGTTGCCATAACGTATCTCCTTGATCAAGTTGCAAAGCACACTGCGCCGCGGTATGCGGTACAGCGATTCAGCACCCAGCGTCCCCTAGGATCTGGACGTGGTGTGATGAATGAGTTGTGTCGGGCGAGCATGTTGGAATCTCGGGCCTTCGCAAGTGCGCTTGCAATGACCGTCAATCCCAAGACAGGGCGCCTCCCGACTGGTATTCGATGACGCGGGTTTCGAAGAAATTACGTTCCTTCTTGAGGTCGATCATTTCGCTCATCCACGGGAAGGGGTTCTCTTCGTTGGGGAAGAGCTCTTCCAGGCCAATCTGTGTCGCACGGCGATTGGCGATGTAGCGCAGGTAGCCCTTGAACATGGAGGCGTTCAGACCCAGCACGCCACGTGGCATGGTGTCTTCGGCATATTGATACTCGAGCTCGACGGCCTTGAGGAACAGGGCCTTGATCTCGGCCTTGAACTCGGGCGTCCACAAGTTGGGGTTCTCAAGCTTGAGCTGATTGATCAGGTCGATGCCGAAGTTGCAGTGCATGGACTCGTCGCGCAGGATGTATTGGTACTGCTCTGCGGCACCGGTCATCTTGTTCTGACGACCCAAGGCCAGGATCTGCGTGAAGCCGACGTAGAAGAACAAGCCTTCCATCAGGCAGGCGAACACGATCAGCGACTTGAGCAAGGTCTGGTCGGTCTCGTGCGTGCCGGTGTGGAAGTGCGGGTCGCTGATCGCTTCGATGAAGGGGATCAGGAACTCGTCCTTGTCGCGGATGGACTTGACTTCGTTGTAGGCGTTGAAGATCTCGCTCTCGTCCAGCCCCAGGGACTCGACGATGTATTGATAAGCGTGCGTGTGGATCGCTTCTTCAAAGGCCTGACGCAACAGGAACTGACGGCACTCGGGCGCCGTGATGTGGCGGTAGGTGCCCAGCACGATGTTGTTGGCGGCCAGCGAATCAGCGGTCACGAAGAAGCCGAGGTTGCGCTTGATGATGCGGCGCTCGTCTTCGGTCAAACCGTTGGGGTCCTTCCAGAGGGCGATGTCGCGAGACATGTTGACCTCTTGAGGCATCCAATGGTTGGCGCAGGTGGCGAGGTACTTCTCCCAGGCCCACTTGTATTTGAAGGGCACCAACTGGTTGACGTCAGTCTGGCCATTGATGATGCGCTTGTCGGCCGCGTTGACGCGGCGGGCTGCGGTGGTGCCGGCGTGAGGTGTCGATGCGATGCCCGATGTGGCCATGGCGACCTGTGCCGATTGCGTGGCGAAGGCTTGAGCCTGGGCCACGGTTTGCAGGCCAGGGGCATCGTTGAATGTGTGCGAGGGACGCGTGTTCCGTGCAAGACCATCAGGTGGCAGCACAGAACCGTTTGGCGCGCTGTGAGGCGCTTGCGAGGGGGTGGGCGAGTTGTCTTCCCAGACCAACATGGTGAGCATCCTTGGGGTTGGATTATGGAAGGGTGGACTTCAAATCACCAAGCACTTATTGATTGATGCAAGCCCTGTTTGTTGCGGGCTTGCATCGAAATAATCAAGAAGACTTGGAAAGGGCATGTTGATCATCGCTTCGATCATCAACACGCACCGCGCCAATGGTCATTGGCAGGCTTCGCAGTCCGGGTTGTCGATCGAGCAAAACTTGATGTCGGTGGCCGGCTCATCGCTGCTGATGATGGTGCTTGGTGCCGCTTGAACAGGGGCTGCATTGATGCTGCTGTTGCTTGATGCAGCGCCCGATGACACCGAGTTCAACTGACCACGCGAGACCGTCGACTTCTCGGCCGCGGTGGCTGCCATGGTGCGCAGGTAGTAGGTGGTCTTGAGACCACGCAACCAAGCGAGCTTGTAGGTTTCATCGAGCTTCTTGCCCGATGCGCCTGCCATGTAGATGTTGAGCGACTGGGCCTGGTCGATCCATTTCTGACGACGCGCGGCGGCTTCGACCAACCATGCGGTCTCGACTTCGAAGGCCGTGGCGTAGAGGTCCTTGATCTCTTCAGGCACGCGGTCGATGCGGCGCAGCGACCCATCGAAATGCTTGAGGTCCATGACCATCACGTCGTCCCACAGACCGAGCTTCTTGAGGTCGCGCACCAGGTACTCATTGACGATGGTGAACTCGCCCGAGAGGTTGGACTTGACCGAGAGGTTGCCGAAGCAAGGCTCGATCGAGGCATCGACGCCGACGATGTTGGAGATGGTCGCGGTCGGGGCGATGGCCACGCAGTTGGAGTTGCGCATGCCGTGTTCGCTGATGCGCGCACGCAGGGCATCCCAGTCCATCGAGGTGCTGGTGTCGACTTCGACGTAGCCGCCACGCTGTTCGTGCAGCAGCTTGAGCGAGTCGATCGGCAGGATGCCGCGGTCCCACAGCGAGCCGCGGTAGCTGGAATAGCGGCCGCGTTCCTTGGCCAATTCGGTCGAGGCCCAGTAGGCGTAGTAACAGACGGCTTCCATCGAGCGGTCGGCGAACTCGACGGCGGCCTGGCTGGCGTAAGGCACGCGCAATTGATAGAGCGCGTCCTGGAAGGCCATGATGCCCAGCCCGACAGGGCGGTGGCGCAGGTTGGAGTCACGCGCTTTCTTGACGGCGTAGTAATTGATGTCGATCACGTTGTCGAGCATGCGCATGGCCGTCGTGATGGTCTTTTGCAGCTTGGCGTGGTCCACGCCGCCATCCTTGATGTGCTGCGCCAGGTTCACCGAGCCCAGGTTGCAGACCGCGATCTCGCCACCGTTGGTGTTGAGCGTGATCTCGGTGCACAGGTTGGACGAGTGCACCACGCCGACGTGCTGCTGCGGCGAGCGGACGTTGCAGGCGTCCTTGAAGGTGATCCAGGGGTGGCCGGTCTCGAACAGCATCGAGAGCATCTTGCGCCACAGGTCGGAGGCCTTGACGCGGCGGAAGGGCTTGACCTCGCCACGGTCGGCGCGGGCTTCGTAGGCGGTGTAGGCCTCTTCGAAGGCGATGCCGAACTTGTCGTGCAGGTCAGGGCAGCTCGATGGCGAGAACAGCGTCCAGTCGCCGCCTTCCATCACGCGCTTCATGAACAGGTCGGGGATCCAGTTGGCCGTGTTCATGTCGTGGGTGCGGCGGCGGTCGTCGCCCGTGTTCTTGCGCAGCTCCAGGAACTCTTCAACGTCCAAATGCCAGGATTCAAGGTAAGCGCAGACGGCGCCCTTGCGCTTGCCGCCCTGGTTCACGGCCACGGCCGTGTCGTTGACCACTTTGAGGAAGGGGACCACGCCTTGCGACTTGCCGTTGGTGCCCTTGATGTGCGAGCCCAGGGCGCGCACAGGGGTCCAGTCATTGCCCAGGCCGCCAGCGAACTTGCTCAGCAGGGCGTTTTCCTTGATGGCCTCGTAAATACCGTCCAGATCATCGGGGACGGTGGTCAGGTAGCAGCTCGACAGTTGCGAGCGGCGGGTGCCGGAGTTGAACAGCGTGGGGGTGCTGCTCATGAAGTCGAAGCTGGAGAGCACTTCATAGAACTCGATGGCGCGGGCTTCGCGGTCGATCTCGTTCAGCGACAGGCCCATGGCCACGCGCATGAAGAAGGCTTGCGGCATCTCGATGCGCTCGCCTTCGATGTGCAGGAAGTAGCGGTCGTACAGGGTTTGCAGGCCGAGGTAGTCGAAGTCCAGGTCGCGGTCGAACTTCAGCGCGGCGCCCAGGCGGGCCAGGTCGTACTGCTGCATGCGCTCGTCGAGCAGCTCAGCATCGACACCACGCTTGATGTAGGCAGGGAAGTATTCGGCATAGCGCGTGGCCATGGCGGCATGGCTGACGTCCTCGCCCAGGATCTCGCGGCGGATGGTGTGCATCAGCAGGCGGGCGGTGGCGCGGGTGTAACCGGGATCGTGCTCAATGCGGGTGCGCGAGGCCAGGATGGCGGCCTTGTAGACCTCGTCGATGGGCACGCCGTCGTACAGATTGCGCTGGGTTTCCGAGAAGATCGGATCAGGCTTGACGTCATTGCCCAGGCCCGAGCAGGCGCCGTCGATCAGGGTTTTGAGGGCGTTCAGGTCCAGCGGGACGCGCTGGCCGCGGTCGATCACGTTCAGCGTGGGCAGGGCTTGCGCAGGTTGCGACTGGGCTTGCTTGGCACGCTCTTGCGTGCGGCGTTCACGGTAGAGCACGTAAGCGCGGGCGATCTCGTGGTGGCCACCACGCATCAGGCCGAGTTCGACCTGGTCCTGGATGTCTTCGATGTGGAAGGTGCCACCGCCCGGACGCGAGCGCAGCAGGCCGCGCACAACCGCTTCAGTCAGGCCATCGACGGTTTCGCGGACGCTGGCCGAAGCCGCGCCTTGCGTGCCGTGAACGGCCAGGAAGGCCTTCATCAGGGCCACGGCGATCTTGCTGGGCTCGAAGGACACGACAGCGCCGTTGCGTCGGATGATCTGGTAGGCCGAGTAGGCCGATTGGCGAGCCGGCTGGCCCACATCGGTGGATTGGCCGGGCAGGGGAGAGGCCTGGCTGGTGGTGGCGCTGGTCGTGGTCGTTTGCATGAGTTTCCCTTCGAGAAAAACTGCCCCCCTTCAAGGTGGGGCGAGGGGTCCGAAAGCTGGTTCGACGCCGGGCGGCGTGAATGAGGCGGACACTAGATGTGGTGGATTTTAACCCGCAAAGCGCTACAGGTAGTGTCTGGGGTCAACTATATCGCCTTTTTCCTTCAACCCCCGTGTTTGCGGGGGTCAAGCGGGAAAACCAGCATCGGGCAAGCCTGAGTGGACGGCCTTGGAATGCGTGTTCCAAGCCAGTCAGTGAGCCTCCGGCAGGTCTGGAAACGCGGTGGTTTCCCAGTCAAGCGCATGTTGAAGTGCGGCCCAATCAAAGCCCGGACCAGGGTCTTTTTTGCGGCCAGGCGCGATGTGTTCGTGACCTGCGATGTGGGTGATCGGCCACAGTGTTTGCAATGTCTGGAGCAGGTCTTTCAAGGTGCGATATTGCGCGGGCTCGAAGGTCTCGCCTTCCAGGCCTTCGAGCTCGATGCCGACGCTGTAGTCATTGCAGTTGTCGCGGCCTTGCCAGCTCGATCGGCCTGCATGCCAGGCCCGATCCAGCACAGAGACGAACTGCAGCAACTCGCCATCGCGGCGGATCACGAAGTGGGCCGAGACCTCGGCGCCCATGATCTGCTGAAAGTAAGGGTGGGCCTGCCAATCCAGCTTGTTGGTGAAGAGTTGTTCGATCTCGGGCCCGCCATATTGGCCGGGCGGCAGGCTGATGGAGTGAATTACCACCAGGTCGATGGGTGCGCCCGCCGGGCGTGGTCCGAAGTTGGGCGAGGGCACCTGCCGGGCTTGCGGGTGCCAGCCTTGTGCCCAGTCCAGCGGGCCTGGCAAGCTGGCGGGGTCGCTGTGGTCGTCGCTCATGCGGCGGGGTCGCCGTCCACATCGGCTTGTTGGGTGTCGATCTGATCGCCGATCTCGATGCCATGGCTGGAGACCTGCACACCCAGGCGTCCCATTCGGTAGCGCATCTGGCGCAAGGACAGGCCCAGGCTGGCGCCCGCAGCGGTGCGGTTGAGGCGGTGCTTTTCGAGCGCCCGCACGAGGATCTCCCGCTCGATTTCATCAAGGTGGGTGACCAGGTCCGTGGGCAGTGGCGTGTCTTCGTTGCTGGCCAACGTCGCCATCGGCGAGGGTGAGGGCGGATGGGCGGCAAGCGAAGGCGAGGCGGCGGATCTGTCAGGCAACCGATCGGCCGCGTCCCGGGTTGGGGGCGGTGCACTCAAGCCGAGGTCTTCGGCCTCGATGGTGTGCCCGGCACTCAAGGCCATGGCGCGGTGCAGGATGTTTTCGAGCTCACGCACATTGCCCGGGAAGCGATGGGCTTGCAGGATGATCAGGGCGGTATGGCCCAGCACGGGTTCGTGCGGCAGACCGGACTCAACGGCGATGCGGCGCAGCACCTGTTGGCAGATCACGGGCAGGTCGTCCAGGCGATCGCGCAAGGCGGGCAGGGTGATCTCGATGACATTGAGCCGGTAATACAAATCCTGCCGGAAACGCGCGGCCTGCACCTCTTGGCCCAGGTTCTTGTGGGAGGCGCTCAGGATGCGCACATCGACCGGACTTTCTGCCACTGCGCCCACCGGCCGCACGGCGCGTTCCTGGATGGCGCGCAGGAGCTTCGATTGCATGGACAGCGGCAGGTCGCCGATTTCATCCAGGAACAGGGTGCCGCCTTGGGCCGCCTGGAAGAAGCCTTCGCGGTCTTCTTGCGCGCCGGTGAATGCGCCCTTGCGGTAGCCGAAAAACTCGGCTTCGAGCAAATGTTCCGGGATGGCCCCGCAGTTGACCGCCACGAAGGGCTGCTGGCGACGTGCGCTGACATCGTGGATGGCGCGCGCCACCAGTTCCTTGCCCGTGCCCGATTCGCCCCACAGGAGCACCGGCGCCATGCTGCGCGCGACCTTCTCGATGAGCACGCGCACTTGCTCGATGGCGGGCGAGCGTCCGACCAGACGCGCCATGGCGGCACTGACGTGGGGCGGCGGCGCACCGATGCGTTCGACCGGGCGAGGTGTCGGGGCCTGCACGGCCGTGGGTTCTGCCACTCGTTGCGCCGATGGCGGCAGGTCCACCGCGCTCATGTCTTTGAGGCGGCTCAAATCGCGCAACATGGGTGAGGCGCCATCCTTGGAGGCCAGCGCAGCGCTCACCACGCTGCGGAACTGCTTGAGGTCGACCGGCTTGGTCAGGTAGTCAAACGCGCCGGCCTTGAGCGCCAGCACGGCGTTGTCGGGCGAGCCATAGGCGGTGATGACGATGGCTTTTTCTCGTCGGCCCTGGCTTTCGAGGTGGCGCAGCACATCCAGGCCGGTGCCATCGGGCAGGCGCATGTCCGTGATGACGGCATCGAACACCTGCTCATCGAGCATCAGGCGGGCATCGTCCACGCAGCCTGCGGTCTCGACATGGTGGCCTTCACGCAGCAGCGTGAGTTCGTACAGGGTGCGCAAGTCGGGCTCGTCATCGACCACGAGCAGGCGTGCAGGGAGGGGGGGCGGGGTGGTGCTCATGTCGCCGTGCTCGTTGATTCAGCCAGGGGCAGCAGGATGTAGAACTCGTTGCGATGCCGGTTGACCGGTGGGTGTGAGCGGTAGTCGATAGATGCGCCGTGGCGCTCGCAGAGTTCGCGGCAAATGTACAGACCCAGCCCAGTGCCGCGGCTGCGGGTGGAGAAAAAGGGCTCGAATAAGGAGCGTTCGTTGTCGCCTTCGATGGGCGCGCCATCGCTGAGCACCGAGATCAGGATTTGAGGCGCCGTCTGCTCGGAGCCTTGCAGCCACTGAGCGCTGACTTCGATGGACCCGGGCTTGCCACGGCCATGGCGCCAGGCGTTGTCCAGCAGGTTGATCATCACCCGCCGCAAATGCTCGGGCTCGAAGCGCACGTTGATCACCGTGCCCAGTTCGCGCGGTGGCAGTCCTAAGGTGCTGAGCTTGAGCACCTCGCTGGCGAGCGCCTCGGGGTGCAGGCTCAGCCAGTCGTTGACCACGGCGCGCAGCGAGCGCTCCAGGTCGATGGCGGGGGCGGCAGGGCGTACGCCGGGGGCCACTTCCAGGATGTCATCGACGATGCGCTTGAGGCGATCGACGTTGTCGGTCACCATCTTGGTCAGCTTTTCCTGGGCGGGGGTGGCGGCGTCCTCGGCCATCAGTGCATTGGCCTGGGAGATGGCGGCCAACGGATTGCGGATCTCGTGGGCCACACCAGCGGACATGCGGCCCATGGCGGCCAGCTTGTCTTGGCGTGCGCGTGCCTGGACGGTGCGCAAGTCTTCTAGGAAAACCACACAGACATCGTCGTGGATGCGGGGTTCGTGCGCCCGGGTGAACTTGAGCCGCATGCGCAGGCCGCGCCGGGTCTGATCGTCGAAGGTCAGCAGTACTTCCTTGCTGTCGTCCAGCCGGCTGGGTATTGAGAAGGCCTGTTCGATGGCGCGCACCATGGGCTCCCAGGCGGGCACGCCGCGCAACTGGAATGGGGGCGCCTGCACCAGGCCATGCGCCGACAGCAGCTTGCGCGCCGAGGGGTTGGCCGTGCGCACACGCCCTTGTCGATCCACGGCGAGCACGCCCTCGGGCATCTCTTCGATGACCAGGCGGTTGAGCTGGGCCTGCTGGCGCGCCAGTTCCATGTTGCCGCGTGCGCTGCGTTGCTCGCGGGCCAGGCGGGAGGCCAGTTCGCTGACGATCAGGGCCACGGCGAACAGGCCGAAGCCCGTGAGCCCGGCCGGTGTCAGCGAGGCCGTCACATTGTCTTTGAGCAGGCCGTCGAACAAGGCGCCGGCGATCAGGATGATGCTGGCGGCTGCGGCAGTGGCCAGGGCCAGAAAGCGCGGCATCAGCACTCCGGCCATCAACACGGGCAAAGCCATCAGCGCGGAGGTGTTGAGGTTCAAGCCCCGGTCGATCAGGTTGAGCAGCGAGAAGCTGAGCAGGTCCACGCCGATGGTCGCGGCGGCCTGCTTGGGCGATAGGCTTTGCTCGTCCGCACCCGTGAGCGTGCTGCGCGACTGCCAGATCCAGGAGGTCATGGTGAGGGTCGCGTACACCATGGCGAAGATCAGGATCTCTGGGCTGGATTGCCGCTCGAACAGCCGTGACGTGAGCAGGCCCACCACCAGAACGGCGCCCAGCAATGCGCGTGCGGCGAGGAAGGCCCGATACAGGCGCAGGTAGGCCGAGCCTTCGGCACTCGATGAGCGGGTGCGTGCTTCCTGATAACCCGAGCTCTGGGTATTGCCCCAGATGGAGCGGCGCCACCAGGACGAGGTGTTGGACCTGGAGCGCGTGGTCGGCGGTGTGGCGTGGCTGGATAACCCGCCTGCCGTCTCGTCGATCTCGCCGAACCACGAGACTTGCGAGCTGGCCGGCTCCGTGCTGTCCAGGTCGTCGTCGGACATGTGGGGGCCGCGGGTGGTCGGCGGACGGCGGGTGCTGGCACTCATGGCGTGGTCGATGCGCGTGCGTTCAGTCAGTCAGTCAGTCAGTCGGGCTGACCCGGGCCGAGCTCACGGTGAGCCGGGCTGCAATACCACTTGGGCTTGCCGGCCATGGCCCCGGCGCAGGCCTCCGACTGGGGCAGGTGAACGCCGCAGTGCGCGCATTGCACCATCACGTCGGGTTCGGTACTTGCATTGGCGGCAGGGCCTTTGGGAGCTTGAGGTGGTGCCGACGGTTGCTGCCCGATCTTGTCGGACTGACGCGACCACCAAGCCCAGGCCACCAGACCAAGGAGTACAAAAAACAGGAATCGCGCCATGGATGCGTTGACCGCTCAATAAGCGGCATGCCGCTGAAGTACCACTTCGAGCACGAAGCGGGAGCCGACATAGGCCAGGAACAGCAACGCCGAGCCCACGTAAAGCCAGCTGATGGCCGTCTTGCCGCGCCAACCCATCCAGTGACGTCCGGCCAGCAAGATGGCGAACACGCCCCAAGCCATCAAGGAGAGCAAAGTCTTGTGGTCCCACCGCCAGGGCTGGGCGAACAAGGCGCCCAGGATCAAGGTCAGCGACAGCACCACGAAGCCAGCCAGCACAAAGCGCAGGGTCAGCGATTCAAGCTTGAGCAAAGGGATGCCGGGTGTCATGAGGGCCACGCCGGGCCCGTGCCGGCGCATTTTTTTCTCGGCCAGGCGCAGGTAGACCGCATGCAGCAAGGCCGCGCCGAACAAGCCATACGATGCCAGGCCCAGCACCCAATGCAAAGGCGCCAGGCCTTGGCCCATGCCCGGATGGACCTGCCCGGGGAAGATCCAGGCCAGCAACACGCTGACAGCAGCCAGTTCAGCCAGGATGCGACCCACGCGCGGCGACTGGCGGTGCAGCCGCTCCAGCGCATAGACCGCCAGCACGATCCAGAACATCACGGACAAAGCCGGCGCAAAGCCGAAGCGGGCTTGCAGTGGGGTGGACGACCAGTCCAGCGCATCGGTGCCGATGGCCACGGCCTGGAAAATCCATCCGAGCGCCAGCCACCCGTTCGCGCTCATGGGCGCCGTCTTGGTGGTGCCATCGTCGGGCGAGGCTTCGGGCGGTCGTGGCCAGAGGGCCGCGATCCCGTAGGCACCGGCGGCCACCGACGTGGCCACGGTGGACAACAGGGCGGGCGATAGAATCATCCCCGAAGTGTACGGTTGTTGGCGCGCGGTGTTCGCGGCGCCCAGCCTCATCTTGACAACAGTCCATGGCCTCCAATCTCACCGACCGACTCAGCCGCCTCGTCAAGACCATGCGGGGCCAGTCCCGCATCAGCGAGACCAATGTCCAGGACATGTTGCGCGAAGTGCGCATGGCCTTGCTGGAAGCCGACGTGGCCTTGCCCGTGGTGCGCGATTTCATCGCCCGCGTCAAGGACAAAGCCCTCGGCCAGGAAGTCGTGGCCTCGCTCACGCCTGGGCAGGTGCTGGTCAGCATCGTCCAGAAAGAGCTGGCCGCCACCATGGGCGATGGCGTGGCCGACCTCAATCTGGCCACCCAGCCGCCGGCCGTCATCCTGATGTCGGGCCTGCAGGGCTCGGGCAAGACCACGACCACGGCCAAGCTGGCCAAGCACCTGATCGAAAAGCGCAAGAAGAAAGTGCTGACGGTCTCTGCCGACGTCTACCGGCCAGCCGCCATTGAGCAGCTCAAGACCGTGACGGCACAGGCCGGCGCCGAGTGGTTCCCATCGCAGGCCGATCAGAAGCCGCGCGACATCGCCCTGGCCGCGCTGGAATTCGCCCGCAATCACTACTTTGATGTGCTGCTGGTCGACACGGCCGGTCGCCTGGCCATCGATGAAGCCCTGATGGCCGAAATCAAGGAGCTGCATGCCGTCCTCAAGCCCATCGAAACCCTGTTCGTGGTGGATGCCATGCAGGGCCAGGACGCCATCAACACGGCCAAGGCCTTCAGCGAGGCTTTGCCGCTGACCGGTGTCGTGCTGACCAAGATGGATGGCGATTCGCGTGGCGGTGCCGCCCTGTCGGTGCGCCAGATCGCCGGCGCGCCCATCAAGTTCGCCGGCGTGTCCGAGAAGCTCGACGGCCTGGAGGTGTTCGATGCCGAACGCCATGCCGGACGCGTGCTGGGCATGGGCGACATCGTGGCGCTCGTCGAGGAGGTGCAAAAAGGCGTGGACATGGAGGCCGCGCAGAAGCTGGCCGAGAAGGTCAAGTCCGGCGCTGATTTCGACCTCAACGATTTCTTGTCCCAGATCTCGCAAATGAAGAAGATGGGCGGCCT
>CANBUA010000086.1 GCA_947372535.1 Burkholderiales bacterium | reverse complement strand
TGATCTCGTCGGGCGTGATCAGCCCCGGGCAGTTCGGCCCGAGCAGCAGCGTCTTCTTGCCACCCTTGGCTTCCTTGGCCTTCATGCGGTTGCGCACTTCGAGCATGTCGCGAACCGGAATGCCCTCGGTGATGCAGATCGCCAGATCGAGATCGGCCTCGACGGCCTCCCAGATGGCGGCGGCGGCACCGGCCGGCGGCACATAGATCACGCTGACCGTGGCACCGGTGGCGGCAGCGGCCTCGGTCACGTTGGCGAAGATGGGGATGCCTTCGAAGTCCTCACCGGCCTTCTTCGGGTTCACGCCGGCGACGAAGCAGTTCTGGCCGTTCGCGTAATCGCGGCACATGCGGGTGTGGAACTGCCCGGTCTTGCCCGTGATGCCCTGGGTGATGACCTTGGTATCTTTATTGATGAGGATGCTCATGATGGGTCTCGATTCCTGGGCTTATTGAACGGCGGCAACGATCTTGGTGGCCGCGTCGGCCATCGTGTCCACACTGATGATGGGCAGACCGGAGTCCGCCAGCATCTTCTTGCCCAGGTCTTCGTTGGTGCCCTTCATGCGCACCACCAGCGGCACGGTCAGGTTCACGGCCTTGCAGGCGGTGATGACGCCATCAGCAATCGTGTCGCACTTCATGATGCCGCCGAAGATGTTGACCAGGATGCCCTTGACGTCCGGGTTCTTGAGCATGATCTTGAAGGCCTCGGTGACCTTCTCGGCCGTCGCGCCACCCCCCACGTCGAGGAAGTTGGCCGGCTCGCCGCCGAACAGCTTGATGGTGTCCATGGTGGCCATGGCCAGGCCGGCGCCGTTGACCAGGCAGCCGATGTTGCCCTCCAACTGGATGTAGGCCAGGTCGAACTTGGAGGCTTCGATCTCAGCCGGGTCTTCTTCAGCCAAGTCGCGGTAGGCCACGATCTCGGGGTGGCGGAACAGCGCGTTGGCGTCGAAGTTGAACTTGGCATCCAAGGCGATGATGTTGCCCTGGCTGTCACGGTTCAAGGGGTTGATCTCGACCAGCGAGGCGTCGGTGTCCATGTAGCACTGGTAGAGCTTCTTGAACACATCCACAGCCTGCGCGGTGGAGTCGGCCGGCAGGCCGATGCGGTCGGCGATGGCCTTGGCCTGGGCATCACCCAAACCAGTGAGCGGGTCGATGAATTCGGTGATGATCTTCTCGGGCGTCGAATGCGCGACTTCCTCGATGTCCATGCCGCCTTCGCTGGAGGCGATGAAGGCGATCTTCTGGGTGCCACGGTCGGTGACCAGGGACACGTAATACTCTTGCTGGATGTCGGCGCCGTCTTCGATGTAGAGGCGGTTGACCTTCTGGCCGTTGGGGCCAGTCTGGTGCGTCTTGAGCTGCATGCCCAGGATTTCGCTGGCCAGGCGCTTGACGTCTTCGATGGACTTGGCCACCTTGACGCCGCCGCCCTTGCCTCGGCCACCAGCGTGGATCTGGGCCTTGACGACCCAGACCGGGCCGCCGAGCTTTTCAGCGGCGGTGACTGCTTCTTCTACGGTGAATGCCGGAATGCCTCTTGGGACCGGGACACCAAATCGGCTCAGGATCTCTTTGCCTTGGTATTCATGAATCTTCATGGGATGACTCGCGGGGTAGTGTTGCGTTCTTGTTGAACTGGGCCGCGCCGCCAGGGAATCGGATGGATTCCTGCGGTGCAGCAATCAGCATAGCACCGAGCCGTGTGGCGGCAAACCCGCTGGCCTTGCCCCTTTCATGGGGCTTTTATTCAATTGACGGTGAGGGCGAAATTGCTCAGCCAGGTCTCGCCTTGGCCGGACACGAGCTCGTTGCCCAGCTCCACATCGGCCACGTACCAGGCGGTGTCGAGCAGGTGCAAGGTGATGGCGGCATGGCGCAGGATGGCGCGCACATCAATGTTGGCGCTGCTGCGGCGCTGGCCGGGCTTGAGGTGGTAGGCCACGTAGACCCATTGGTTGCTCGCGCCGCCGGAGGCATCGCCCCAAGTCTCGTCAGCCCAGACTTCCCATTGCAGGCCGCTGGCATCGGTGAACTCGCCCCGCTTGGTGGTTGTACCGGGGTCGGCCACCATGTCATCGGTGTAGTCCGTCCAGATCATGACCTCGGCCTTGATGTCGGAGAACACGGGCGGGGCGGCCACCTGAGGCGTGCTGATCATCCAGATGGACGCCGCGAGGTTGCGGCTGCCGGTGGCCTGGGTCTCGACGCTGAAGTTCAGGTTGAGGGTGTTGACCTGACTTAATTGGATGGGAAAACGCGAGTCATTGCCCGGCCCGGTCTCCCAGGGTTTGGCACCGACGACCAGTTCAGGGTAGGCGTAAAGCGCCCCGCCGGACAGCGGCCAGGACCAGCGCCAGCCATGCTGTGTCGGCCCACCGTTGACGGTGCGGCTTTGCAGGCATTGCGACCAGGGCTGCGAGCCGGCGGCGACGGCGTTCCAAGTGTTGTTGAACAGGATGCTGCCATCGGCGCGGGTCAGGTGGAAATCCGGCGAGCAGCTGATGGTCTGGACGACGGTCCCCGTGGCGGCCGGCGAGGCACCAGATGCTGGCCCACCGCCGCCGCAAGCCACCAAGCCCGTCAAGCAAAATGCGCTTGCGAGCCGACTGACTGTCAGCTTGTGTGTCTGTCCAGCACCCATTGAAACCCCTTGCCCTTGGCGGATGAAGCGGCTCACAAGGTGCCGCAGCGCATCATTGTGGCGGGATGGGGCAGCGCTGAGCGTGACAAATGCGTATCAGTGGTCGCTTTGTTCAGGCCATGCGCTGCAAACGCCATTGCTGACGCAGCACCGCCTGGAACAGCATGGCGCAAGCCAGGAGGTACACCACCGCGCCCCACGCCACCCACTGGACCAAGCCCAGGACGCCGGCATGCGGATGCCAGGCCAGCAAGGCAGCGGCCATCACGCCAGAGGCCGCCACGATGCGGGCCGTGTCCATCCAGGGCCATCGAAACCCGAGCTGACTGCGGGCCCACCACAGGCTGACACCCAACGCCAGGGTGGAGCCCACCGCCTGGCCGATCACCGCGCCGTGAACGCCCTTCAGCCAAAGCCCGAGCATTGAGGCCAGGCCACAGGCCAGGATCTCGATCACGCTGACGTGGGCGATCATGCGCATGCGCCGATGCAACAGCATCAGTTGATCGGTCGCGTGCACGTGAAGGTTGCGCAACATGCCGGCCAGCACCGACAAACCCAGAAGCTGACCCGTGATGTCCCGGTACGCGGGGGCCACGGCCAAAGCAGCCAAATCAGGGCCAACCAACTGCATGGCCACCGTGACGGGCACCAGCACGGCCAGCATCAAGGCAGCATTGACGCGCAATTGCCGCAGGGCTTCGTCATGTCGGCCTTCGTTCAAGAGGCGCGCCGCCAGCGGGAAAGCCGCCGTCGTGACCAGCATGGCGGCCACCGACGCACAACGCCGGCCCAGCGACCAGCCCACGATCATCAGGCCCAGCGCCGCCGCCCCGGATTGCCATTGCACCAGGTAGCGGACATGGTTCTCGGCCACCCAACCCAGGGCCGAAAGGCCCAGGACCGGCGCGCCAAAAGCCAGCGCCTGCCGCAGCAAGGTCGCGTCGGGGGCCTTGAGCCGCCAGTGCATGCCCAGGCCAGGCAAGGCCAGGAGGCTGCCCACCAATTGCGCCAAGGCGTAGGACAGCAACAGCACCTGGGCACTGGCTTCGATGCGCTGCAAGGCCATCCATCCCAACAACAATCCCCCGACAGGACCAGCCAGTTGCAAAACGGCATAGCTCACGAAGGACGACTGGGCCCGCGCGCGCTCGCCGTAATGCGCATTGAGGGCGCGCGTTGCGAAGAACAGGCCCACGGCCAGGAAAGTACCGATGTGGTGCTCTGCTTGAGGCAGCGTCAAGGTGGCGGGTATGGCCACCACCATGCTCATCACCAGGCAGGCCAGCACCACGACGTTCTCCGTGGCCAGGTAACGCTTGAGCGCATCCGGCTGCGCCCCTGACGGCAGGTAGCGCAGGGCATAGGTCGAGAACCAGCCCAGGCAAGTCAGGTACGCCATCTCCTGCATCACGGACACCAGGGTGAACATGCCCATGGCCTCAGGTGCCAGCCAATGCGTCCACAGGATCATGGACCCGAGCTGGGCCAGAGGCGACAGCAATTGGGTCGGCAGGTAAAGCAGGGTGTGTCGCAGCAGCATGAGCAGCTCTACAGCAGGGACTCGAACAACTGAAAGTAGGCCTGGCTGGACCGTGAGGCCGTGAAGCCCTCGGCATAGGCCTTGCCGCTGTCAAGACAAAGCATCGGCTCATCCAGAGCCCGCGCCAGGGCCACCGCCATGGCGTCGACATCGCCAACCGGCACCAGTTGACCACGGCGGCCATCGGCCAGGATGTCACGCGGGCCCACCGGGCAATCTGTTGAAACCACGGGCACGCCGCAGGACAAGGCCTCAATCAGGACATTGCCGAAGCCCTCATATTGTGACGCCAGGGCGAACACGGCGGCATGCTGTATCCAGCGCCGAGGTTGGGCCACCTGCCCAGGCAAATCAACCACAGCCTCCAAGCCGAGTTGGGTGCGCAAGGCTTGCAAACGCGGGCGATCCGGTCCTTCGCCGACCAGCAGCAGGCGCGTATCAGGGCGGCTGGCGTGCAACTTGGCAAAGGCCCTCATCAAGGTCGGGATGTCTTTTTCCACGCTGAGGCGCGAGACGCTCATCAACACTTGCAGGCTCGGGTCAGCCAGCCAGGGATGGCCCGGGGCGGCCTTGGGATCCAGTTGCTCCGCCTCGTCGATCACGGGGTTGGCGATCACGCTGATCGGCCGATGCTTGCCCAGCATGGCATCCAGATCGTTCGCCACACCTTGCGACACGGCCACCACGGCGTCGGCACGCGGGTAAGCCCAGCGAACCAGCGGCGGCAAGAGCCGGTAACGCCAGCCTCCTTCTCTTGCGATCTGATGCGACAAGGGCGCATGCTCGGACACCACGCAACGGGCACCGACAGCCGCCCACCGGGTAGCGGCCAGCGCGGCCAGGTTGGTATGCGGAAAGGCACTGAACACAAGTTGTGGCCTGGAGCGGACCAGGGCCGCCGCCAAAGCCTTGATGCCCGACAGCGTGCCTTCATGGCCCAGCGCCGTGACCGTCAAGCCCATGGGCACCGGCAACTCGGCCGTGCTCAAGGTATTGACGATCAACTCGACCTGGACGCCCAGGCGTGCCAGGCCACTGGCCAGGCGCAGCATGGACAACTCGCCCCCACCCATGCGCAAATGCGGCAACACCACGGCGACCTGCTGAAGCACAGCCGCAGAACAGTCACCCTGAGAGGGCTCACCGGCCGCCAAGGCCGTCACCGCGCCACACCAAGTTCAATGAGCCAGGCCTTCAAGCGACGCCCCATGATCCGGCCGAGGTCGAGCGCGCTTTTGGACACGAACATCATGTTGAAGGTGCAATAGCGCCACCACAGGCGACGCGGCTCGGAGGCCAGCCGATGGACCCATTCCAGGCCCGTGCCGCGCATCAGCGCTGGTGCCCGTTGAATGGCCCCGGCGTGGAAATCGAAGGCGGCGCCGACGCCCAACATCACAGCAGGGATGCGCCCCTTGTGCGCACGCATCCAGGCTTCCTGCTTGGGGCAACCCAGGCCCACGAACAGCAGGCCGACCCCGGCTTCGGACACGCTCTCGCACATCAGCTTGTCCTCTTCTTCTGACAAGTCGCGAAACGGTGGCGAGTAGGCATAGGCGATCTGCAAGCCGGGATAGGCCAGGCGCAAACGCGAGATCAACTGTTCCAGCACCTCGGGCGTTGATCCCAGCAGCCCAATGCGGACCCCTTCGAGGGCCGCCAGCTTGCAAAGCTGCAGCATCATGCCCGGGCCATCGACGCGCTTTTGAAGCCGCCCACCTTTGACAGACAAGGTCCAGGCGACCGGGGCACCGTCGGGCGCCACCATGTCGGCATTGGCCAAAGCACGCCGGTGATCAGCCCGGGTGGTCGCCAGCACCGCCGAGTGCGCATTGCAAAAACACACGTAGCGCGACTCCTGGTTGTAGGCCCAATTCATGATGCGATCGACGGCGGTCTTGCGCTTGATGTTGTCCACGCCCACGCCGATCACACGTTGAAAAGGCATCGGGCTGGAAAACTCATACGCCTCGCCACCTCGGCGATGCGCCCTGGCCAGCGCACGGTAGTTCTCGTAGACGGGCGCCAGCACCTTGCCGGGTTGATAAGGCAACACCGCGTCGCACGCGGGCTGGCCGCGCCAGGCTTCAGCGTGATCCAGGCCCAGTCGCAAGGCCTCGGTGAATGCCTCGTCGCTTTGCTCGGTTGCAATGGCGCCATTGATGCCTGGGCGCACCAGACGGCGGACCTCGCCCACATCGGTCACCACCGCCGGCAGGCCGCAGCCCATGGCCTCCATCAGCGCCATGGGCATGCCCTCGTAGGCCGATGACATGGCGAACACGTCAGCCACGCGCAGCCATTGCGCGATCTCGTCGGGTGGTAGCAAGCCCAGGAAACGAACGTGCTGGCTTAAGCCAAGCCGCACCACCGAGTCGGCCAAAGCCGGACGCAACACGCCATCGCCGATGATCAACCAATGCAGCGGACGCCCTTGGTCACTCAGGCGCGAGATGGCTTCCAACAAACGCTGCGGGTTCTTCTGGGTGTCCAGGCGTCCTACCGAAATGACCCACGAGGCCTTGGCGCTCAGGCCCTGGCGCTGCCCAAGAAAGGCCCGCAATTGCGTGCGCTCGGCCCCATGGATCGGGGAGAACACGGAGGTGTCCACCCAGGTGGGCACAAAACGCGTCGTCCCTGCCAGATCAGGATAGCGCTCGCGCAAGACCTTCACGCCGCTTTCACGCACGCACCAGATGCTGTCCACATGCCGCATGGCCCGCGCTTCCAGCTTCTCGTACACCGCCGGCAGGCGGCGCCACAGGTTGTCGGAGGCGCTCAGCCTCAGGTAGCCTGGATCTTGGTGGAAAAAGATGCTCTTGGGCCGTGGGTCACGCGCATGCTGGAACAAGGGCTCGATGCGGTGGTAATCGAACACATCGAAATCGTCTTTCAAGGCCGCGCCATGTCGCCGCACGCCCATCATGAAGCGCACGGACAAGGGCAAGCGCCCGCGCTGGCCCGCGTTGCCAACGGCGATGACGGGGAAGAACTCGAACGGTCGATCACCGATGTGGCAAGTCCGCCAGACACCGACCGGGCGCCGCGCCGGATCCGTGCTCATGCCCACCAGGCTGATGAGGACGTCAGCCGGGGCCGACTTGATCACGCCACGGATGAAGGTGTCGATGCCACCGGGCACGACACCTGCAGGATCGGCCGGATAAAAAATACGAACTCTGACCATGCTACCCCCACGCTTCTTCGATGCGCAGGGCTTGCCGACGAGGCGACACCTGCCGATTTTTCTCACGCACAGCGGCATGCACAAACACCGACAGCATCAAGAGGCTGATCGTCTTGGACGCCAGTGAGTTGGTGCCCGAAGCCACCACGAAATAGACCAGGATGGCCAGCCACAACACCGGGGTGGACCGCTTGATGAAGTGCGCAATGATCAGGCCGATGCCCAAGACAAAGGGCACGAAACCGATGATGCCCAACAAGAGCAGTTGATAGACCCAGAAGTTCTCAATCGTGCCAAAGCGCAGGTCAATGCCCACGCGTTCGGCCAGGTGCTCGATCTGGTCAATGGGCAGACCCAGCCAGAGGTCCAAGCCGTTGAAATAGTCGAGCGTTTGCCAGGCCAGAAGGCGCGAGTCCGCACTGTTGTCCCAGGTGAATTGGTGGAAGATGCGCTCGCCCAGGCCTGACAACAAGATGGCCATGGCCACCAGGCTGCCACCGAACAGCAACCCCACACTCCCGCCAGTCAATTGCAGGTAAGTGAAGCGCCCTGCCAGCAAGCGCCTGAGCACGATCACCCCACCCACCAGGCCATACACCAAGCCCCCAACCGCAAGGCTGGTCCGCCCACCGAAGGCCAGCAAGGCCAGCGACATCAACACGGCCGCGCTCAAGCGCCAAGGCGTGGTCCAAGGCAAGCACCACAAAAACGGCATGGCTGTGACGGTGACCTTGGCATTGGTCAAGGGGTGACCCAGCAGTGCGGCGGACCGAAAAAAATCCTCGTCATACAACTCGCCCGCCCCCATCACGCCGGGCACGAGGTGTGCCTTGAAGGCGTACTCGATCACGGCCAGCAAGGCATTGACCAACACCATCACCATGACGATGTGCAGCAGGCGCATTCGGGCCGCCTCTGGTTGCCTGGCGATCAACAGACCCGCGACTGCCGGCATGAACAAGGTGTCGATGAAATAGGCCAGACCGCCTGGGCCATGCCGTGCCACGGCCCAGGTGAAACTGGCCACCATGCAAGCCAGGTAGCCCACCAGCAAAGGCTGCTCTCGGCAGGCGCGCTGGAGTCCGCCCAGGCCAAAGCCCACGCCTTGCCAAGCCACCAGGCAAGCCGCCATCAACACATAGGACCCTGGATGGATCTTCACGGGGAAGCTGCCCGTTGGCGCGTCATAAGGCACGCCCAAGGCAGCCAGGAGCGGCGGCGACAGCACAAGGTAAAGCAAAAGTGCCAAGGCCAGCAGCCACCACGTGCCGCTCAACTGAGCGAGGACGCGGGCAGGCGCGGCGGCTTTCATGATACCCGCCGACGGTCGTCCGACGCATCGACTTCGCCACGCCGCCAGGCACAGATGAAGGCGGTCAGCAAAGCCGCCGCCAGGCTCAGCGCCATGCCCACGCCCACAATTGCAGCTCGGGCCGAACGCCCTTCAAGCGGCACCTTGGGGGCTTGCACCATGGTCACATTCGACTGACGTTGGCGGTCCAAATCGGCCATCATGCGCTCTTCACGCAGACGCTTGGCGGCGGCCTCGTAGTCGGCTTCGGCCAGGCGACGGGTGCGGTCCAGGTCGTGCCAGTCGCGTTCGCTGTCGGCCATTTGCGCCAGCCGCTTGTCGATGCTGGACAAGCGCGTCGCCAGGGACGATTGCCCGGCGCTCGCCTGACTCTGGTCGGCCAGCGAGTGTTCGAGGTCGGCCTCGGCCGCATCCCTCACCGGATTGCGGCCCACCTTGATCAAACGCGGCGGATCGGAGCGCAACAGCTTGAGGTGCTCATTGGCCAGGGCAATGTCCTGCCTGACGTCCTGCACCATGGGCTCGGTATCGTTGAACTTGGCGCTGACATCCCGCTCCTTGAGCTTGAGGTCCATCAGCAGTTTGAGCGTGCTTTCGGCCGCATCGCTGCGCTGCGTTTCGCTCGACAAGGTCACCTCGGCCGGCACAGCAGGCATGCGCGTGCGCAAAGAGGTGACTCGGCCACCAGCTTGCGCTTGTGACAAGGCGACATCGGATTGCTTGAGCTCCAGCGCGCTGCGCTGCGCCAGCAGCAGGCTTTGCTCTTCGGTGAAGGCCACGAAGCCACGGGCCCGCTTGAACTTGCTCAGCTTGGCCTCCACGGCCTGCAGCTTGCCTTCTTGCGCCTTGAACTCAGCTTCGGCCGACTTGATGCCGATGCCTGCGAACACGCCCTGCCGCTTTTGCAGATAGGCATCGATCAAAACGGCCAAGGTGCGCGCCGCCACTTGCGGATCGGCGTGCTTGAGCTGTACCTGCATCAGGTTGGTGTTCTTGAGCAACTCGGCGTCCAGCGCCTTCTCCAGCATGAGCACGGCCCGGCCGCGCTTCATGTCAGGCGGCGCATCGCCTTGCGCCAGCTTGGGGTAGACGTAGGCCACGCCCAGTTGGTCCACCGCGGCTTCCAGCACGTCGCGGCTGAGCAGGATGCGTGTTTCTGACTGAATGGTCTGCTCGCGGTCGTAGGCCAAGGGCGTGCGGCCATTGGCATCGCCCACTTCAGGCGTGTACATGTATTCGCGGCCCAAGCGCAACAACAGCGAGGCTTCAGCCGTGTACTGCTTGCTGGCCATCAGGGCCACCACGCAGGTGATCGCCAGCCCCAGGCCGAACACCAAGCCGATGCGGGGCGCATCCTGCCTGACTTGCGACCAATGGTTTGGCCATGCTTGAGCAGGAGCCAAGGCCTCGACCTGGGCGCCAAGGCTGCTCAACTCGCCCGCATCCCGGTTCATGGGTTGCCTCGGTTCTGATTGACCGTGTAGTTGACGCCGAAGTTGATCGGCAGATTACGCCGCAGGTACTGATCGATCCAGAGGTTGAGGTTGGCCACCCCACTGCGGGGCACGATCACCACATCCTGCGCCGACAACAGCACATCGCGCGCACCAGGCTGGCCATTCATCAAACCAGCCAAGTCCACCTTGAGCAGCGTGGGCTCGGTCTGCGAGCCGTTGGCGTTGGCACGCAGGACCACCACGCTGGCTGGCTGGGCCGTGTCTTTGAAGCCTTCTGCGGCCATGACGGCCTGCAGCACGGTCAGAGGCCCCAGCAAGGGCTGCGCACCAGGGTGCCCGACTTCACCGCCCACAAACACGCGCTGCGAGCCGCTGCCACCCTGCACATTGACCACCACTTGCGGACGCTTGACGCGTCCCACCAAAGCCGCTTCGACCTTGGCCGCCAAAGCCTGCACGCTCAAGCCAGCGACCTCGATGTCACCGATCAAGGGCAAGGCCACGCGGCCATCGGCACGCACCGATGCGACCGTGTTGAGCTCTGGGGTGTAATAAAAACGAAAGTTCAGTTCATCACCACGACCCACGCGGTAGCCCGAGGGCTGAACGGCCATGGCTGCGGGTGATTCGACGCTTTCGGCCGCCTGGCTGAGGCCCCAGGCAGCAGGCATGACGTTGGCCACCAGCCACAGCATCGCCCAGCCGAGCAGCCGAACAACAGAGACCGCTCCTGACTCAACCCGCGAATTCGAGTTACTTCCTTTCGCGAGCACCATGAGCCATCATCTCCTGTCATATTGGGGTCAAGAACCGAGGGGAAATACTAGCATGCGCCCCCCGGCACAGCCACCCCGCAACTGAGCCATGGCGGCGCTGCACCCCCCTTGAATGAACGAGCTTGCGGCGAGCGGGATCGGGCGCAAAGCCTTAGGATCTCGGGATCTCAGTCCTTACCCTAGGTTGCCGACATGTCCTCGTCTGACTCCTCCGAGCCCAAGCGCCCCGCCGGCGTGAGCCGCCGCAGTTTTGTGCAGGCCTCCGTGGGCATGGGCTCGCCGCTGCTGCTGCCCTCTGCGCAGGCCGGCACCAGCTCGCTGGAGGCCTACGCGGACACCACCTCGGTCAAGCCAGGTGGCACGATCGAGTTCCGTGCGCGGGATCCCAAAGGCAACTGGCTGATCGGCAAGTTCTACGCCGTGACCATCACCCGAATGGGCGCGCCAGACACCGTGATGTTCACCACCACCGCCGTGCTGTACAACCGAATCGTGCCCAGCGATGCCTACAGCAAGGGTTGCCGTTGGGCGAGCACCTACCGCCTGAGCATCCCGACGACTTGGCCTTCGGGTGTTTATTGGGCCACCTTCGGCTCGGATGGCAACGGCTGCTGCGTGCCCTTCGTCGTGCGAGCCGCCAAGCCCGCGACCGGCACCAAGATCCTGGTTCAGGTCCCCGTGACCACGGCGCAGGCCTACAACCCCTACGGCGGCAAGAGCCTGTACGAGTACAACTCCAGCATGGGCTTGCGCGCATCGCAGGTCTCGTTCAACCGCCCCTTCAGCGACCCCTGGAACATCGGCTTCGATGGTTGGACACCCAACCTCGTTCGGTGGCTTGCATCCAAAGGCATCACGGTCGATTACTGCACCAGCATCGACCTGCATGCGGATACCAACCTCCTCAAAGGCTATCAGCTGTTCATCACGGCAGGGCACGACGAATATTGGTCGTCAGCCATGCGCAAGAACCTGGATGCTTTCGTGGCCGGCGGCGGCAATGCCGCGATCCTGGGCGGCAACACCTGCTGGTGGCAGGTTCGCTTCGATGCCACTGGCGGCACGGACCGGACCATGGTCTGCTACAAGTCGGCCAGCCTGGACAAAACCAATGGCGCGTTGGAGACCATCAACTGGCAGGACATCGTCCCCGCCAACCCCGAAAATACAACGACCGGCCTGAGCTTCCTGCGGGGCGCGTCCTGGACCAATGCCCAGCCTCGCCCGCCCTCGCCTTTCGTGGTGCAGCAACCCAGCCACTGGGCCTTTGCCGGCTTGAACTTCACCCAGAACGTCAGCTTTGGCAGCGCCTATGTGGGCTACGAGACCGATGCGGCCGATTTCCGCCGTGGCACCGACGGCTGCTTCTACCCCACGGGCCTGGACGGCACGCCGCCCACGCTGCGCATCCTGGCCCAAGCCGATGCGAGCAACTGGGACGCGCAAGCCCAGGCGCTGGGCTTCTCGGGCGAACGCTCGGGCTATGCCGCGATCGGCGTGTTCAGCCGTGGCGGCAAACAAGGCACGGTTTTCAATGCGGGCACCACGGACTGGACCTACGGCCTGGCGCCCGAATTGGCCGGACAAGCGCCCACGCCCATCAGCACCATCACGCTCAATGTGATCCGCAAGCTATCGAGCGCCTGGAGTGAGACGGCCGAAGTGCGCCAGTTCAGTGCCAAACCAGCCAGCGGCCCAGCAGGCCACTACTACACCATTGGTACGGAAACGCCAGCCGGCATGACGCTCGATGGGGGTGCGTTCTCGGCCCTGGCCGCGCCCGCCGCCGGCACGACGCCGGTATATCGGTTCTACGGGCCCACCAGCGGCCCGGCCAATGGCAAGCGCTACCACTACTCGACTGACCCTGCCTACTTGTCCAGCCTGGGCTGGGTGGCCGACGGCATCGCTTTCCATGCCTACTCGGCTGACGGCCCTGGTCTGCGCGCGGTCTACCAGTTCCGCACTCAGGACATCGATGGCAACACCGTGCTTTTCTTTAGCACCGACATCAATGGCGCCCCGGACTGGACCGCCGACAGCCCGGCCTTTTTCGTGCCGGCGTGAACGATGGTGTGATCGATGAATGGAGCCTGGGGAGCGAGCATCGTCGCTTGATGCTCGGGCTCAATCCTCGAAGGACTCGTCACCGCCTTTGAGGACCTGGCGGATCACATCGCCTGAAAAGCCGCGGCCTGCCAGGAAGCGCATCTGGCGGGCACGCTCTTGCGGTGTGGCGGGCGGCTCACCAAAGCGCCGCGCCCACAAGGCCCTGGCCCGCGACAACTCCGTGGCCTGCAAGCTGGCGATGGCTGCCTTGGCGATGTCTTCGGGCAGGCGATGCTGCTGCAACTCGGCCTTGAGCCGCGCCGTGCCATAACGTGCCGCCTTTCGATGGATCACCGACTCGGCGAACCGCTCATCGGACAGGAAGCCTTTTTGCGCCAGCTCGTCGAGCACGGCGTTCAATTGCTCAGGTGATTCAGCGTGGGGCCCGAGCTTGCGCAGCAACTCCACGCGGGAGTGCTCGCGCGCGGCCAGGTAGCGCAGCGCCCGCCCCTTCAGGGACAGGCCGAGGCCACCCCGCCCGTTCACTCAGTCTCTGAAGCCGCAGCGCCGTTCACCGACTGAGGCAGCAAGGCGATGTCGAGCGAGGTGCGGATCTTGTTTTCGATCTCATGCGCCAGTTCGGGGTTCTCGCGCAGGAACTCGCGCGCGTTGTCCTTGCCCTGGCCGATCTTCTCGCCACCATAGGCGTACCAGGCACCGGCCTTGTCCACCACCTTGGCCACCACACCCAGGTCGATGATTTCGCCCTCGCGGGAGATGCCTTCGCCGTAGAGGATGTCGAACTCGGCTGTCTTGAACGGGGGCGAGACCTTGTTCTTGACGACCTTGACCTTGGTTTCGTTGCCGATGACCTCATCGCCTTTTTTGATGGAGCCGACGCGACGGATGTCCAGGCGCACGGAGGCGTAGAACTTCAAGGCATTGCCGCCGGTGGTGGTTTCGGGGCTGCCGAACATCACGCCGATCTTCATGCGGATCTGGTTGATGAAGATGACCATGCAGTTGGTCTTCTTGATCGTGGCTGTGAGCTTGCGCAGGGCCTGGCTCATCAGGCGGGCTTGCAGGCCGGGCAGGGAATCGCCCATCTCGCCTTCGAGTTCGGCCTTGGGCGTGAGCGCCGCCACCGAGTCGATGATGATCAGATCGACGGAGCCCGAACGCACCAGGGCATCGACGATTTCAAGCGCCTGCTCACCCGTGTCGGGCTGCGAGATCAGCAGGTCTTGCAGGTTCACGCCCAGCTTCTGCGCATATTGCGCATCAAGTGCATGTTCGGCATCGATGAAGGCGCACACGCCGCCCAGCTTCTGCATCTCGGCCGCCACTTGCAGCGTCAAGGTGGTCTTGCCGGAGGATTCAGGGCCATAGATTTCGACCACGCGGCCACGGGGCAGGCCGCCCACACCCAGCGCGATGTCCAAGCCCAGGGAGCCGGTGGAGACGACCTGAATGTCTTGGACCACCTCACCCTCGCCCAGACGCATGATCGAGCCCTTGCCGAACTGTTTTTCAATCTGCGCCAGCGCCGCTTGCAGGGCTTTGGCTTTTTCGGCGCTCAGGGCGGACTTCGAGGTGGCTTCCATTCGGTATCTCCGTGATGCAGCCTGTGGGCCGCTGATGTCAATGATCGCCATTATGGCAAAGACTGGATCTTTGTACAGTATTCATGCTGTATTTTTGCCACCCCCAGAAGGGCGATGGTCGATCACACCGATATTTTTGCTGCACCGCAGCAATGCGCGCTAGACTGGGTTCATGAGTACCTCGCCCAAGCTGTTCAAGACGCCCCAGAAAAAGAAGACAACGAGGCCTTCGCGTCCCCCGGTCGACCTGGCCTTGCAGGGCGGTGGCTCGCACGGCGCCTTCACGTGGGGCGTGCTGGACCGGCTGCTGGAAGACGATGGCTTGAACATTGCCGGCATGTCGGGCACCAGCGCAGGCGCCCTCAATGGTGCGGTGATGCTCAGCGGTTACGCGAAAGGCCACGTCCAAGGGGACGAGAAAGCCGCACGTGTTCAGGCCCAGCAGGCCTTGCGGGATTTCTGGCAGGACGTCAGCCGGCATGGGCCCATCTTCTCGCCCTTGTCCATCCAGTCCAACGGCACGCTCAAGGCTGAGTTCAATTTCGATCAGTTCCCGGTCTACCAGTGGATGAACATGTTCACACGGGCCTTCAGCCCCTACGAGTTCAACCCCCTGAACCTCAACCCGCTCAAGGACGTGCTCAACCGTCACGTGGACATCGAGGCCCTGCGCCAGGGCAGCGCGCACTGCGGCATCAGCCTGTTCGTGACGGCCACCTCGGTGCGCACCGGCCAGGCCAAGGTGTTCGCCGATGAAGAACTCAGCATCGACGCGCTGATGGCCTCGGCCTGCCTGCCTTACGTGTTCCAGGCCATCGAGATCGATGGCGAAGCATACTGGGACGGCGGCTACACGGGCAATCCGGCGCTCTACCCGCTGATCTACAACACCGACGCCTCGGACATCCTGCTGATCAAGATCAATGCCCTGCACCGTGCCGACACGCCCACGCGCAGCATGGACATCATCGACCGCTTGAGCGAGATCACCTTCAACACGAGCCTGATCGGCGAGTTGCGGGCGATCGCTTTCGTGAAGCAACTTTTGAGCGAGCAGAAGATCGATGCCGGTCGCTACAAGAACCTGAACATGCACATGGTCTCCGACGACGAAGGGCTGCTGCCCTACAACGCATCGAGCAAGTTCAACTCGGACTGGGCCTTCTTGCAGCAGCTCCACGACATGGGCTACGCGTCAGCCAGCACATGGTTGACGTCGCACAAGGCGGATGTGGGCGTGCGCAGCTCGCTGGACATCGAAGGTGTGTTCCTCAACCAAAGTTGAAACGCCTGGGCAGGGTCCCCGGTAAAATCCCGGGATGACCGAGTCCGCCCGCCCCAGCCTTTCCGACCAACAGACCGCCACCGAGGCCGCGCCACCGCCGATGCGCCTCTCAGGCCTGGAGCCGGTCCACATCGGCGCGGGCACGCTGTTCGTCAACGTGGGCGAGCGCACCAACGTCACGGGCTCCAAAGCCTTCGCGCGGATGATTCTGGAAGGCCGCTTCGAAGACGCGCTGTCCGTGGCGCGCCAGCAGGTGGAAAACGGCGCCCAGGTCATCGATATCAACATGGACGAGGCCATGCTAGACAGCAAGGCGGCCATGGTGCGCTTTCTGAACCTGATCGCCGGCGAGCCCGAGATCGCACGCGTGCCCATCATGATCGACTCGTCCAAGTGGGACGTGATCGAGGCGGGCCTGCGCTGCGTGCAGGGCAAGGGCATCGTCAACTCGAT
>CANBUA010000085.1 GCA_947372535.1 Burkholderiales bacterium | reverse complement strand
TCTTCGCCGTTGGTGGCCATGGGCGCCATCAGGAACTTGATGTCTTCCTGGGTGAAGCCGAAGGCTTGCTGGCGGTCCAGCAGCGATTCGCCGAACTCGCCGGCGCTGCCGTTCACATCGATGCTGTCGAGCTTGATGCGGACGTTCTCGATCCACTGACGGTAAGGCTTGGCCGAGGCGAACTGAGCCTTGAGCTCTTCGTCGTCGATGATGCGGCCCTGCTCGAAGTCGATCAGGAACATCTTGCCCGGTTGCAGGCGCCACTTTTTGACGATCTTGTTCTCGGGGATGGGCAGCACGCCCGACTCCGAGGCCAGCACGACCAGGTCGTCGTCGGTGATCAGGAAGCGTGCGGGGCGCAGGCCATTGCGGTCCAGCGTGGCGCCGATCTGGCGGCCATCGGTGAAGACCATGGCGGCCGGGCCGTCCCACGGCTCCATCATGGCGGCGTGGTATTCATAGAAGGCGCGGCGGCGCTCGTCCATGGTCGCGTGCTGTTCCCAGGCTTCCGGGATCATCATCATCGCGGCCTGGGCCAGCGGGTAGCCCGACATGGTCAGCAATTCGAGCGCATTGTCGAAGGTGGCCGTGTCCGACTGGCCATCCAGGCTGATCGGGTAGAGCTTCTTGAGGTCGTCGGCCAGCACGGGCGACTTCATCACGCCTTCGCGGGCACGCATCCAGTTGAAATTGCCCTTGACCGTGTTGATTTCGCCATTGTGGGCGACCATGCGGTAGGGGTGAGCCAACGGCCATTCAGGGAAGGTGTTGGTCGAGAAGCGCTGGTGCACCAGGGCCAGGGCCGAGACCACGCGCTCGTCCTTGAGGTCGATGTAGTACTTGCCGACCTGGTCGGCCAGCAGCAGGCCCTTGTAGATGATGGTGCGGCACGACATGCTGGGCACGTAGTACTCGCTGCCATGCGTCAGGTTCAGGCTCTGAATCTTGCTCGATGCCGTCTTGCGAATGACGTAGAGCTTGCGCTCCAGGGCATCGGGCACGAGGATGTCCGGGCCGCGGCCCACGAAAACCTGGCGGATGACCGGCTCTTTTTCACGCACGGTGGGCGACATGGGCATGTCGCGGTCCACCGGCACGTCACGCCAGCCCAGCAGCACTTGGCCTTCGGCCTTGATCGCGCGCTCCATCTCCTGCTCGCAGGCCTGGCGCGAAGCGCTTTCCTTGGGCAGGAAGATCATGCCGACGCCGTATTCACCAGGCGGCGGCAAATTGACGCCCTGCTTGGCCATCTCAGCACGGTAGAACTCGTCGGGGATCTGGATCAGCAGACCGGCACCGTCCCCCATCAGCGGGTCGGCACCCACGGCGCCACGGTGGTCGATGTTCTCCAGGATCTGAAGACCCTGCGCCACGATGCTGTGCGCCTTGATGCCCTTGATGTGGGCCACAAAGCCCACGCCGCAGGCGTCGTGCTCGGCATTGGCGTACAGGCCAAGCTCGGTGGCTTCTTTGATTTCCTGAGCGGTGGCCGTGGTGCTGGCTGCCTGGGTCAGGGGAGAGGTGGGGAACGGAGTTCCCGAGGTCGCCTGGGTCATGTGGGCGCTCCCTGTGGGGGATGAAACGACAAAAACGGACTGCGAGGATACTGCGGTATCCCCTCGGTTACAAGAGTTTTTAATTGGGGTCTGACCCCATATTTTCAAACCGACATCAAAACACTCCGGTTATTAAGGGACACATCAAGAGCAATCCGCTTTGACAGCGACTTCATCTGCGTCCGCCAACTTGCGGGGCCGCCCACGCGGCCGCGGTGTCAGCCGCCGCTCGGTACGCAATTGACCGCGCGCAAGGAACTCCTCACCCCCCAGCGCCCAGCCCTTGCGGGTCGCATCGGCCAGGGCCTGCACCATCGTGGACCCCTGCCCTGCCTCCAGCCGGGCACGCCAGAGCGCTTCCCGCTCGAAAGGGGTATTGCCCGTAGCCCAAAACTCCACCGGATCCTGAACCAGCGGATCTGTCCGATGACCGAGGTGGTGCGCCATGCTCGACGGCGAGCCCGCCAACACCTCCAGAGGTGAGCGACTCAAGCCGATGCGCCAGGAATGCAACTCGATGAACACCATGGCCTCAAGCAAGTACCGGGCCGGCTCCAGCACGGTGGCACGAAAGCGTCCTGCCCACAGGCTGCCCTGGCGCTGGTGCCGCCGGTTGTAACCTGCCACATAGCGACGCCCAATGGCCTGCATGAACACGCCCAGCGAACCCGCTTCTGCCGGCGTGGCCAGCAGGTGGAAATGATCCTCGTGCAGCACATAGGCGTGAACGGCCACCTCGTATTGACGGGAGGCCTCCAGCAAAGCCTGACACAGGGCCGCCACATCCGTTTCATCACGAAACAGGCGCTCACTGGGCGCGACGCTCTGCACCATGAGGTGAGGCAGTTGCGCCAATTCCAGTCTAGGCAGTCGGGACATGGTCGAACTCTTAGAATTGGCCGAGGCCAGGGCTTTAAGAACAAGAGTGTCGCCCCGATTTCAAGCCATGGAAGCCAGACCCCTCATTCAGGGGGAACCCTAGGGCTCTTTAGTGCTACTCCCGATGGCCATTGAACGCCACCCCGTTAATCTATGGCTTAGATGATGCACAGTTGTAAACAATTTGATTCGGGCCGGCGCCACTTGACGTGCGGGGCTGCCTTGTTTGATGAGCGTCAAGGCGCCACATCCATGCCTGACCATGATGTCGACTGCCACCGTTCGGAGAACCTTTGATGTCCCCAAGCACTTCCCCCCCTCTGGCCGTGGCTGCGACTCAGCGTGTTGCCGCCTGGCTGACGCACCTGGGGGTGAGCGAACAAGCCTTTGACGACACGCTGGGCCTCATCAGCCCCTTGCTGACGGTCAAGCGCCTGCACGCCAGGGTCATCGCCAAGCGCTCTGAGACGCCTTCGGCGTGTACCCTGGTGCTCCAGACCGGCCCCGCTTTTGAAGGTTTGCACCCGGGCCAGTACGTCATGTTTGGCGTGATCACCGAAGGCGTACGACATCGCCGCGCCTACTCGCCCCGCGCGGTCGAAGGCCGCAAGGACCGCATCGCCATCACCGTGCAGCGTCAGGTTGGCGGCAAGGTCTCCAACCACATCCACGACCACATCAAGGTGGGCGATGTCATCGAGATCGAAACCGCCGCTGGCGAGTTCGTGCTGCCCGAGGCCCTGCCCACTCACTTGCTCATGATTGCTGGGGGCAGCGGCATCACGCCCTGCATGTCCATGATTGAGGCGCTGCACCGCCAGCATGCCCCGACCCGTACTACGCTGATCTATTTTGCCCGCAGCCACAGTGAGCGCATCTTCGCACGCGAGTTGCAGACCCTGGCAAGCCGCTGGCCCGGCCTGACCTACATTCCGCTGGACAGCATGGCCAACACCCCGGGTCAGGCGCCCGTGGCACAGCCGACGCTCGACGCCGCTTTGCTGATGAAGCATGCGCCGTCTTGGGAAACGTCGATCACCTACTGCTGCGGCCCATCCCAGTTGATGGACGCGGCCCGTCGCCTCTGGCGCGATGCCGGGCATGCCGACCTGCTCAAGCTGGAGGCCTTCGCGCCCAGCCGCCCCTCGGGCGACCCGCTCGCGCGTCACAAGGTGGCCATGATCAAGTCCGGTGCGCAGATCGCCTTCGAGGCGCCGGGCAACGAAACCATCCTCATCTCTGGTGAAAAGGCCGGGCATGCGCTCAAACATGGATGCCGCCAGGGTCTTTGCCACGAATGCACCTGCCGCCTCAACAGCGGTGTCATCCGTGACCTGACCTCCGGTGATCAAATCGAAGGCGAGGGCCAAGCCGTGAGATTGTGCGTCTCTGCCGCCTTGAGCGACCTTCAACTCGAAGCGCTGAACTGACGATAACGCCATGCAACGATTGACATCCGGCACCGCATCATGAGTACCAAGACGATGATCATTGGCCCCCGCACGATGGAGGAGATGGCCGCGTTCGAGCAGGAGATCGACGCCATCCGGCTTGAGGCGCAAACCCATGTGGGCCAGGAAGATGCACGCTACATCCGCCGCATCCTGCGCCTGGTGCGTGTGACCGAGGCCGCTGGCCGTGCCTTGCTGCTGATGGGCTGGTTCCCGCCCGCTTGGCTCCTGGGTGCTGCGCTGCTGGGCCTGAGCAAGATCATCGACAACATGGAGCTGGGCCACAACGTGATGCATGGCCAGTTCAACTGGATGAACGAGCCGCGTTTTCATGGCGATGTCTTCGAATGGGACAACACCTGCCCACGCGAAGAATGGCGCCACTCGCACAACTATGTGCACCACACCTTCACCAATGTGATCGGCAAGGACCGCGACTTCGGCTATGGCCTGCTGCGCCTGTCCAGCGACCTGCGCTGGAACGCCCAGCACTTGTTCCAGCTGCCCTTGACCTTGCTGCTGGCCACCTTCTTCGAGTGGTTCGTGGCCATCCATGACCTGCAGATGGACAAAATCGTGATCGGCCGCAAGAAGTGGTCGTCAGTGCGACCGCAATGGCTGCTGGTGCGCGCCAAGATCTGGCGCCAAGTGCGCAAGGACTACATCGGCTGGCCGCTGGTCGGGGCTTTGGTGGGCAGCCTGTTCGGCCACGCCATGGACGGCGCCCTGGCCGTGCTGCTGGGCAATGTGGTGAGCAACCTGATCCGCAACGTCTGGGCCTGGGCCATCATTTTCTGCGGCCACTTCACCGATGACATCTACACCTTCAACCGCGAATCCATCGAAGGCGAAACGCGTGGCCAATGGTACCTGCGCCAGATCCTGGGTTCGAGCAACATCAAGGGCGGCAAACTCCTGCACATGCTGAGCGGCAACCTGAGCCACCAAGTCGAGCATCACCTCTACCCCGACCTGCCAGCCAGCCGCTACATTGAAATCGCGCCCAAGGTGCAGGCCGTCTGCGCCAAATACGGCGTGCCTTACAACACGGGCTACTTCATCCCTCAACTGCTGACTGTGTTCAAGCGCATCGCGCGCTACAGCCTGCCCGGTGGCTCCCAGAAAGCCGTGACCATTGAGGTGAACTCCATGCTGCCCGAGAAGGCCTGATCGACAGCGCCTTCCCGCTTGCAAACAAGAAAAGCCCGGTGATCCCGGGCTTTTTCCTGCGTGTCGGGTTTTCACCTACATCACGAACAGCCTCAGCCCGACCCGGCTTACAGTCGGGCGCCTATTCAGGATTGAAGACACTGCCAACACAATGGATTTCATGTTTCGGAACATCGTTTCAGGAGTCAGACATGAATACCGAGCAAATGTTGATGGACATCCGCGAAGCCAACCTGTCCTACCTGATGCTGGCCCAAAGCCTGATCCGGGCCGACCGGGAGCAAGCACTGTTCCGGCTGGGCTTGTCGGAAACCGCGGCTGAGATGCTGGCCTTGCTGACACCTGCGCAGGTGATGCGCATCTCCAGCACCGACACCCTGCTGTGCAACATGCGGGTGGATGATGACCTGGTCTGGAACCTCCTGTCCAACCACGGCAAACACGGCAATGACAGCGTCACTCGCTTGCACGCCAATATCCTGATGGCTGGACGCCATCAGGAAGCTGCCTGAAATTCATTCCTCAAGTTATCGCCAGCACGGCCGATTACAGGATGACGAATCGCGAGAGTCGTCGTCGCTTGTCTCCTCCTGGCACGAATGTGCTTTAACGGGCCCTTCTGGGCCCGTTTTTTTCGAGCCTGAAGACACGCCGAAAAGCCCCCTTTTTCACGCATTGGAAAAGACGAGGCTCACCGATGATCCAGTTCATCCACCTTCCCCCAACAAACCTCAGCCTGCCAACCCACCATGTTTGTCGCCATCGGATACGTCATCTGCCTGGGCTGCATCTTCGGGTCCTACATCATCCACGGTGGGAACATGCAGGTGATCATCCACGCCATGCCCATCGAAATGATGGCCATTGGTGGTGGGGCCATCGGTGCATTCCTGGTCAACAACCAGCCCAAGACCGTCAAGGCCGTGCTGGCTGCCTTTGGGCCGCTCTTCAAGGGCTCCAAGTACAGCAAGGAGCGCTATCTCGAGCTGATGGCCATGCTGTTCGAGATCCTGCAAAAGATCCGCAAAGAAGGCCTGATGTCCATTGAAAAGGACGTCGAGGATCCGCACAACTCGGCCCTGTTCAAGAAATACCCGACGCTGGGGCATGACCACCACATCGTGGAATTCGTCACCGACTACCTGCGCATGATGGTCTCGGGCAACCTGAACGCCCATGAGATCGAATCGCTGATGGACAACGAGATCGACACCCATCATCACGAAGGCCATTCGTCCGTCGCGGCCGTCGCGCGACTGGCGGGTGCCCTGCCCGCCTTCGGCATCGTGGCGGCCGTGCTGGGCGTGGTCAATACCATGGGCTCGGTGGGTCAACCGCCAGCCATCCTGGGCGGCATGATCGGCTCGGCCCTGGTCGGCACCTTCCTGGGCATCTTGCTGGCCTATGGCGTGGTCGAACCGCTGGGTGGCCTGATGGAGCAAAAGCTCGACGAAGGCACCAAGGAGTTCCAGGTCGTCAAGACCGTGCTGCTGGCCAGCATGCAAGGTTATGCGCCGCAAGTGGCCATCGAATTTGGACGAAAGGTGCTGTACTCGACCGAGCGGCCCACTTTCGCCGAGCTCGAAACCCACGTCAAGAAGAAGTAATCAGCTCAAGGGCAGGCCATGGCAGGCGATTCCAAAAAAGTCCAGCCGATCATCATCAAGCGCATCAAGAAGGGTGGCCATGCCGCCCACGGTGGTGCCTGGAAGATCGCGTATGCCGACTTCGTGACCGCCATGATGGCCTTCTTCCTGCTGATGTGGCTGCTCGGCTCCACGACCGAGGGCGACAAGAAGGGCATCGCCGACTATTTCAACTCACCGTTGAAGATCGCCCTGGGCGGCGGCAGCGGTTCGGGCGATTCGTCCAGCATCGTCAAGGGTGGCGGCAAGGACCTCACCCAGACCTCCGGCCAGGTCAAGAACGGCGAGGTCGAGGCGCCCAAACGCAGCTTCAACCTTCAGGCGCTCAAGGCGATGCGGGCTCAGCAGGAAGCGGCCGAGAAGGCCCAGCTCAAGGCGCTCAAGCAGAAGGTGGAAGAGGTCATCGCCAATGACAGCCGCTTGGCGCAGTACAAATCCCAGATACGGCTGGACCTGACGGCCGAAGGGCTGCGCATCCAGATCGTGGACGACCAGAACCGCCCCATGTTCGACAGCGGCGACGCCCTGGTCAAGGGCTACATGAAAGACCTGCTCCAGGCCATCGGCGGGGTGCTGCAGGAAGTGCCCAACAAGCTCACCATCGAAGGCCACACCGACTCGCGCCAGTTCAGCGCAGGCGAGCGTGGCTACAGCAACTGGGAGCTGTCGGCCGACCGGGCCAACGCCTCCCGGCGCGAGCTGATCACGGGCGGGCTGCCGGGGGCCAAAGTGCTGCGCGTGCAGGGCTTGGCGGCCAGCATGCTGTTCGAGAAGGACGATCCGGAGAGCCCTTTGAACCGACGCATCAGCATCATCGTGATGAACCGCGAGGCGGAAGACCGCGTTTTCCAGGCGGCGGAGTCGGAATCGGAAGGCGCCGACAGCGGCAGCCGCAATCAAGATTCAAAAGACTCAAGATAGCCGGCCATCGGTCGATAAAGTGACTGCCCCCCCGGGCTATCACGTGATGTCACACAGCAGTCTGCGATCAAGGAAGCGCCATGACCACCCCGAATCCCGACATGAAATTCCTCGTCGTCGATGACTTTTCCACCATGCGCCGCATCGTTCGCGGGTTGCTCAAGGAAATCGGCTACACGAATGTGGATGAAGCAGAAGACGGCGCCATCGCGCTGAACATGATCCAGAAGCAAACCTATGACTTCGTGATCAGCGACATCAACATGCCCAACATGAATGGCTTTGACCTGCTCAAGGCCATCAAGGCAGACGACAAGCTCAAGGCCATCCCCGTGCTGATGGTCACGGCCGAAGCCCGCAAGGAAGACATTGTGCTGGCCGCCCAGACGGGCGCCGCCGGCTATGTGGTCAAGCCTTTCACCAAGGCGACCCTCGAAGAAAAAGTGCAGAAGATCCTGCAAAAAATGACCACCACGGTCTGAGGGAGTGCCCGATGAATCTGGATGAATTGCCAACGATGACGATGCCCGCCACATCGCCGGAGATCTTCAAGCAACTGGGCACCCTCACGCGCCAGCTGCATGACACCCTCAACATGTTGGGCGTGCTGCCCAGCCTTCAGGACAGCGTCAGCAACATCCCCGATGCGCGCAGCCGCCTGACCTACATCGCCACCAAAACCGAGCAAGCTGCAGAAAAGGTGCTCAACCTGGTGGACGAGGCCAAATCCGATCAGGACCACATCGCCCGTGCGACACGCCACTTGGCCTCGCTGATCGTGGCCGACCCGGTCAAGGCCGTGGCCAGCGGTGCGGTGATGAATTTCGTCGAAGACGTCGAATCGGTGACACAACGCGTGGACAAGCACCTCACCGACATCATGATGGCCCAGGACTTCCATGACCTGACCGGCCAGGTGGTGGCCAAGGTGGTCAAGCTGGCCAACGACCTGGAAGCACAACTGGTCAGCCTGCTCGTTCAAGCCGCCCCGCCGGATCAGGCCAGCAAGGTCGAAGCCACCTTGACTCACACGACCATCGAGACGCTCAGCGGGCCCGTGGTCAACCCGGATGGCCGCACCGACGTGGTCGCCAACCAGGGCGAAGTGGACGACCTGCTGGCCTCACTGGGTTTCTGAGCCTTAGTCAGGCCCAATCGCCTCAGGACACCAGGGCCTCGCGCACCGCGGGCACCTGGCGCCGGGACACCGTCAGCCACTCACCCGTGGCCTTGACCTGAGCAGCCCAACCTTCATTGCCCTCTTCGTCATCCCGGCGCTCCAGCCGGTGCATGGCCGAGCGCGCCACCAGCGCATTGCGATGGATGCGGATGAAGGCCTGGCCCAGTCGCGCCTCCAACTCGGTCAAGGGCTCATCCAGCACATGGGTGTGCTCGCGGGTGCGTACCGTCACATACTTGAGTTCGGCCTTGAAATACAGCACCTCGGCCAAAGGCACACGCACGATGCGGCCTCGGTCCTGCACCACCAGGAAAGCATCGGCCACCGGCGCGGCTTGGGCGACGAATCCGCCACGCGCCGCCACCTGCTTGCGGCAACGCGACACTGACTGGGCCAGGCGATCCTGCCGCACCGGCTTGGTCAGGTAATCGCTGGCCTCCAGGTCAAACGCTTGCAAGGCGTGTTCGACATGCGCCGTGATGAACACCACCAGGGGCGCGCTCGGCATGCCGCGCAGCTTGTCGGCCAGGCGCAGACCGTCCGGGCCCGGCATCTGGATGTCGAGGAAGGCCACATGGGCCTGACCAGGGTGCGCTTCCACCCAGGCCAAGGCACTGCCTGCATCGCCGCATTGGGCCTCGATGCTCACGGGCTCATCAAGGCGGCCCAACATGGCCGCCAGCCGCTGCCGCGCCAGCGATTCGTCATCGACCAAGATGACGCGCAATACGGCCTTGTCTTCGCTCATGCTGGCGCCTCCTCTGGCCATGAACAACGCACGACATAACACCGCCCGCTGGCGCCCGGCGTGATCGCGCGGGGGCCGGCCTCGAACTGCGCCTGCACATCGTGCATCAGCACCAGACGCTGCTTCAGGTTGCGCAAGGCGATGCCATGGCCATGCCTGGACACCACGCTGGCACCTTTGTCATCGGACGGCAAGGAATTGCTGACCGTGACCTGCACACGGCCACCTTTGCGCTCGGTCTGCACCTTGACCCAACCGCCCTTGGCATCGGCCTCCACGCCATATTTCACGGCGTTTTCCACCAGCGGCTGCAGCAGCAGGATGGGCACCATGGATTGATCGACGCTGTCGTCGATGGACCAGCTCAGGCTCAACCGTTCGCCGAAGCGTTGCTGCTCAATGGCCAGGTAGCGGCGCGCCAGGTCGACCTCCTGGGCCAGGGTGCTTTGCGTGGCGGGCGAGACCAAGGCGCGCCGGAACAATTCGGCCAGGTCCTCCAGCACGGCTTCTGCCCGCTCGGGATCGATCTGCACCAAGGCGATGGCCGTGTTCAGGGTGTTGAACAAAAAATGCGGGCGGATGCGGGCTTGCAGCTCCACCAGGCGCGCCTGGGTCTGCTGAGGCAGCAGCCTGGCCTGGCGCTGGTGAAGCCAAGACAGGCAGACCAGGGCCAGCGCCGCGCCGGTCGCAAACGGCCCGATGAGCGGCCAGAAGGCCCACGGCTGGACCCCGCCCAGCGACCAGGCCAGCCAGCTCATCTGCACATGGCCATACACCCCGGCCAGACCACCCCACAGCCCCGCCAGCGCCCATTGCACAGGCACGGGCAGGCGGCTCAGCACGCGGCGCGAACCGCACAACCCCACCAGCCACATCAGACAAGCCGGCAAGGCCTCGGCAGACCCCGCCGCCGCGCTCATGAGCCAATTCATGCCGCCCTGGGCGCCATACAGGGCCGCCAGCCACACAAGCCCCTGCACGCCAATGACCACGCGCAGCACCACGCCCACGTGGCAGACATCGAACACCGCGCCCAGCGGGGCCACGGCACCCTCCTCGCCATCCAGGCTGGAAGGGGTCGCCCCAAAGCCCGTCGCCGCCCACATCGTGGGTGCGCCGAGTGCATCTTGTCCCGTACTGTCGCCCGCAGTGGACTGGTTCTCTTTAAAATGCATGGTTTGGACATTCTGCGTCACACACGTCACCCTCATGAGCACGAATCAACTGGACAAGAAGTCCCAAGCCTGGTCGGCCCTGTTTTCCGAGCCCATGAGTGACTTGGTCAAACGCTACACCTCCAGCGTCTTTTTCGACAAACGCCTCTGGCAGGCCGACATCCAGGGCTCGCTCGCCCACGCCGAGATGCTGCACGCCCAAGGGCTGCTGTCAGCGGCCGATTGGGCCTCCATCGAGCGGGGCATGGCCCAGATCCGCCAGGAGATCGAAGCGGGCGCCTTCGAGTGGAAGCTCGACCTCGAAGACGTGCACCTCAACATCGAGGCCCGCCTGACCACGCTGGTGGGCGATGCCGGCAAGCGCCTGCACACCGGCCGCTCGCGCAACGACCAGGTCGCCACCGATGTGCGCCTGTGGCTGCGCGGCGAGATCGACGAGATCGGCGTGCTGCTGACCGAGCTGCAAAAAGCCCTGGTCAGCGTGGCCGAGCAGAACGCCGACACCATCCTGCCGGGCTTCACGCACCTGCAAGTGGCCCAGCCTGTGGCTTTTGGCCACCACCTGCTGGCCTATGTCGAGATGTTCGCCCGCGATGCCGAGCGCATGCTGGACCTGCGCCGACGCGTCAACCGCCTGCCGCTGGGCTCGGCCGCTTTGGCCGGCACGAGCTACCCGCTGGACCGTGAACGCGTGGCCCGCAGCCTGGGCATGGTGGATGATGCCGGCCAGCCGGCGGTCTGCCAGAACAGCCTGGACGCCGTCAGTGACCGCGACTTCGCCATCGAGTTCACCTCCGCTGCATCCCTGGTGATGGTGCACGTCTCGCGCCTGTCTGAGGAGCTGATCCTGTGGATGAGCCAGAGCTTCGGCTTCATCGACCTGGCTGATCGCTTCTGCACTGGCTCGTCGATCATGCCGCAGAAGAAAAACCCCGACGTGCCCGAACTGGCGCGCGGCAAGACCGGCCGCGTGGTGGGCCACCTGATGGGCCTGATCACCTTGATGAAGGGCCAGCCCCTGGCCTACAACAAGGACAACCAGGAAGACAAGGAGCCGCTGTTCGACACCGTCGACACCCTCAAGGACACGCTGCGCATCTTCGCGGAAATGGCCGCCGGCATCACCGTCAAGCCGGAAGCGATGGAGCGCGCCGCCAAGAAGGGTTACGCCACCGCCACCGACCTGGCCGACTACCTGGTCAAGAAGGGCCTGCCTTTCCGCGATGCCCACGAGGTGGTGGCCCATGCCGTCAAGGACGCCATCGCCTCGGGCGTGGACCTGTCGGAATTGCCGCTGAGCAAGCTCCAGACCTACAACCCAGCCATTGAGCAAGATGTGTTCGAGGTGCTCAGCCTTCGAGGCTCGTTGAACGCTCGCAATTTGTTGGGCGGCACGGCACCTGAGCAGGTGCGGGCGCAAGTGGCCAGGCATCGTCATCGACTGGCCCGCAGCACCGCTTGAAAAAAACCCGGTTCAGCTCGCGCTGACCGGGTTTTTCTTGGGGGCCATTGCACCCCACCGTGATCATCATCCCCTCAAGGGCATGACCTTGGCCTCGTTGAGCACCACCGGCAAATTAAAGCGCGCACGGATCTGCCGCTCAATGCCCGCCGCGTCCAGCCCCTGTAGCGAAAGCAGCTTGGCCGGATCACCATGCTCGATGAACTGGTCTGCCAGACCCAACATCAGCAAAGGCACGGCCACGCCGCTGTGGCTCAAGGCTTCAGCCACGGCCGAGCCTGCGCCCCCGGTCACACAGCCCTCTTCCACCGTGACGAGCACATCGTGATCACCGGCCACTTGCCGCAGCAACTCGACATCCAGCGGCTTGATGAAGCGCATGTTGACCACCGTGGCATCCAGCGATTGAGCGGCCTCCAAAGCCTGGTACAACAACGTGCCAAACGCCAGGATGGCCAAACGCGGCCCGTCGGCTGAACCAGTGGATTGCCGACGAATCTCACCCTTGCCCCAAGGCAGGCCTTTCAAGCTCGACTCGATGGCCACACCGGCGCCCGCGCCACGTGGATAACGCACGGCCACGGGATGGTCCTGCTCATAAGCCGCGCTCAAGGCCTGCCGGCACTCGTTCTCATCCGAGGGCGCAATCAGGCTCATGTTGGGGATGCAGCGCACGAAAGCGATGTCGAAGGCACCCATGTGCGTGGCGCCATCGGCCCCCACGATGCCGGCGCGGTCCAGCGCGAACACCACAGGCAGGTTCTGAATGGCCACGTCGTGGATCAACTGGTCGTAGCCACGCTGCAGGAAGGTGGAATAAATTGCCACCACGGGCTTGAGGCCCTCGCAGGCCAGGCCCGCCGCGAAGGTCACCGCGTGCTGTTCGGCGATGCCAACGTCGAAGTAGCGGCCAGGATATTTCTGATGGAACTCGACCATGCCCGAGCCTTCACGCATGGCCGGCGTGATCGCCACCAGGCGCGTGTCGTGCGCCGCCATGTCGCACAGCCACTGGCCGAACACCTGGGTGAAGGTAGGCTTGGGCGGCGCATCGGTCACCACGGGCTTTTTCAAACCCACGGCAGGGTCGAATTTGCCAGGGCCGTGGTAGGCAATCGGGTCGGCCTCAGCCAGCTTGTAGCCATAGCCTTTTTTGGTCACCACGTGCAGGAACTGCGGGCCGCCACGGTCACGCAGATTCTCCAGCGTCGGGATCAGCGAGTCGAGGTCATGCCCGTCGATGGGGCCAACATAGTTGAAGCCGAACTCCTCGAAGATCGTGGCCGGCACCACCAGCCCTTTGGCATGTTCTTCCAGCTTCTTGGCCAGCTCGAACAGGGGCGGCGCATTGCGCAGCACCTGCTTGGCGCTCTCGCGGGCCTGGGCATAGAAACGGCCCGACATCAGGCGCGCCAAGTAGCGGTTCAGTGCGCCCACTGGCGGCGAGATCGACATGTCGTTGTCGTTGAGCACCACCAGCACATCGGCCAGGCGGCCGTTGTGGGGCACGCCACCGTTGTTCAGCGCCTCGAAGGCCATACCCGCCGTCATGGCGCCATCGCCGATGATGGCCACGGCCTTTCGGGCCTCGCCACGCAGTTGCGCACCGATGGCCATGCCCAGCGCCGCTGAGATCGAGGTGGACGAATGCGCCGTGCCGAAGGTGTCGTACTCGCTCTCGTCACGGCGCGGGAAGCCGCTCATGCCGCCAAACTGACGCAGCGTGGGCATGCGGTCGCGCCGGCCGGTCAGGATCTTGTGCGGATAGGTCTGGTGGCCGACGTCCCAGACCAGCCGGTCCGAAGGCGTGTTGTAGACGTAATGCAGGGCGATGGTGAGCTCGACCGTGCCCAGGTTGGACGACAGGTGACCGCCGGTCCGTGCCACGCTTTGCAGGAGGTCGTCGCGCAGCTCCACGGCCAACTGCTTGAGTTCGACACGTGAGAGCCGCTTGAGGTCAGCGGGGCTCTGGATTCTGGACAACAAAGGATGACTCATCTTGACGGTCCGCAGGTCAATGTTGGCGATGCACGATGCGTTGCGCCAGTGAGCGCAGGGCGCCCAGTTGCTCGGTATCCAGGCCGCTGGCGGTCAGGGCTGCCAAGGCCTGTGTCATCAGGTCCTGGGACTCGGCGCGTGCGCCCTCCAGGCCCAACAAGCTCACATAGGTTGGCTTGTTCGCATCCGCGTCCTTGCCGGCCGTCTTGCCCAGGGTGTCAGAAGGCTGGGTCGCGTCCAGCACATCATCGACGATCTGGAAAGCCAGCCCCATGGCCTGGCCATATTGCGCCAAGGCCAGCCAGGCGGGGCTTTGCTTCTCCACGTCGCCACAGGCTGCGCCCATGAGCACGCTAACGCACAGCAGGGCGCCGGTTTTGCGGCCATGCATGTCGCGCAAGGTTTGCTCATCCAGTTGCGCCCCGACGCTGGCGAGGTCGATGGCTTGACCGCCCGCCATGCCTGCTTGACCGGCGGCACGCGCCAGCAAACCGCACAGGCGCGCCTGCATGGCTGGCCGTATCGCCTGGTCACCACTCAGATCCGGCGTCAGCACCTCGAAGGCCAAGGCCTGCATCGCATCGCCGGCCAGCATGGCTTGTGCCTCGCCGAATTGCACGTGCACAGTGGGTTTGCCGCGCCTGAGCACATCGTCGTCCATGCAAGGCATGTCGTCGTGGACCAGGGAATACGCATGGATCAGTTCGACCGCGCAGGCCGCGCGCATGGCGGCATCTGTGCTGGCCGGTGCCGACAAGGCACCCACCGCCTGGGCCGCAGCCATCACCAACAAGGCCCGCAGGCGCTTGCCGCCATCCAGCACGGCGTAACGCATTGCCACGCCCAGCCCGGCGGGCGCCTCGAAAGGCACCCAGGCATCCAGCGATTGCTCCACGCGCTTGATCGTGTCAGCGCTCCATCCCTCAAATTGTTCTGGTTTCATGCCGCATCCCAAGGCTTGAGTTGCCCTTCCTCAAGCACCTTGACTTGTCCCTCAATGGCATCGAGTCGTCCACGGCAAAACGTCAGCAGACGCGCGCCCCGCTGATAGGCCGCCAGCAGTTGATCCAGCGGCAACCCGCCTGATTCCATGTTGGCCACCAGCTCATCGAGCTCGGTCAGCGCTTCTTCGTAACTGGCAGGCAGGCTGGCCAGCTCGGGGGCTGCGGTGCCTGTGACGGTCTCTGGGGTGATGGTCGCTGAAGGTTTGGCCATGTTGACGGGGAGTCGGCGGGAAAAGGCGGCAGGTCCTGCAACCGGAGGCAAACGCCCATTGTATTTGGCCGTGGCCGCTCATAGGCGACAAAGCTGCTCCAGCCCCCTAGTCAGGCGGCTCGTGTGTCCGATACCCCTGACGCTTGAGGCATGATAACCCCACCGGGTACAATCGCCGGTTTCCCTCAGCGCGCCATGTGGTTGCACAAGGGGGTTTGTCGACACATGGTTTTTGGAGATCCTGGGGATCATGTCTGATCTGAGTCATGCGCTCACCTCGCTGCACCGCAGCCGCACCCAATTGCCCGTCTCGGTCTATTTCGACCAGGCCCTGCACCAATCGGAGCTCGAGCGCATCTTTCAGCAAGGCCCGCGCTACCTGGGCCATGCCTTGTCCGTGCCCGAGGTCGGCAATCACTACGCCCTGCCCCAGGAGGCCGAAGGCCGCGCACTGGTGCGCACAAGCCAGGGCGTAGAGCTGGTCTCCAACGTCTGTCGGCATCGACAGGCCATCATGCTCAAGGGGCGTGGCCACAGCCCGCAAGGCCACATCGTCTGCCCGCTGCACCGCTGGACCTACAACCTGCATGGCGACCTCATCGGCGCGCCTCACTTCGAACAAGACCCCTGCCTGAACCTGAACAACTACAAGGTTCGCGAGTGGAACGGCCTGATCTTCGAGGACAACGGTCGCGACATCGGTGCCGATCTGGCCGGCCTGGAAACACGCTTCAAGCCCGGTGGTGACCTGGATTTCTCCGGCTTCGTGCTCGACAAGGTCGAACTGCACGAGTGCAACTACAACTGGAAGACCTTCATCGAGGTCTACCTGGAGGACTACCACGTCGGCCCCTTCCACCCCGGCCTGGGCAACTTCGTGACCTGCGATGACCTCCAATGGGACATGGCCCGCGATTACTCCATCCAGACCGTGGGCGTGGCCAGCAG
>CANBUA010000084.1 GCA_947372535.1 Burkholderiales bacterium | reverse complement strand
CGCACCAGGTCAGCGGCCACCAGGGCGAAGAGGTAGCAGGGCTTGGGGTGCGGGTCTTCCCAAACGGCGAAGTGGCGGCCGCTGTCCAGGCTGCCTTCTTCGACCAAGTTGCCGTTGGACAGCAGCGCCGGGTACTTGAGCTTGTCGGCCTTGAGGGTGACCTTGAAGGTCGCCATCACGTCCGGGCGGTCCAGGAAGTAGGTGATGCGCCGAAAGCCCAGGGCTTCGCACTGGGTGAAGAACCCGCCGCTGCTGTTGTACAGGCCCGAGAGCTGGGTGTTTTTCTCAGGCGCGCAGGTGGAGCGGATCTCCAAAGAAAACGCATCAAGCGGCAGGTTCTCCAGCACCAGTTGCTCGCCCTCGATGCGGAAGGACACGGGCTCGCCGTTGACCATCACACGGGTCAGGGTGATGTCTTCGCCGTCCAGGCGCAATGGCGCGCCGGGCTGGTCGGCGTTGGGCTGCACGCTCATCTTGTTGATGACGAGCGTCTTGGCGGGATCGAGGTCGAAGGTGAGGTCGACGGTCTTGATCCAGTAGGCGGGCGCGGTGTAGTCCTCGCGGCGAATCAGCAAAGCGGTACCTTCACGCATGGCGGTCCTTTTTGGTCTTGTCGACGAATCGAACGAGTGAGGGTGATCAGAAAGACAGGGCTCAGATGCCCTGTTTCAGGCTGGCTTCGATGAACTGGTCGAGGTCGCCGTCCAGCACCTTCTGGGTGGCGGAGACTTCAACGTTGGTGCGCAGATCCTTGATGCGGCTGTTGTCGAGCACATAGCTGCGGATCTGGTGACCCCAGCCCACGTCGGTCTTGGTGTCCTCCAGCTTTTGCTGGGCTTCCTGCTGCTTGCGCAATTCGTGGTCATACAGGCGCGAGCGCAGGCGCTTCCAGGCCACGTCGCGGTTGCTGTGCTGGCTGCGACCGTCCTGGCATTGCACCACGATGCCGGTGGGGATGTGGGTCAACCGCACGGCCGAGTCGGTCTTGTTGATGTGCTGACCGCCGGCGCCGCTGGCGCGGAAGGTGTCGGTGCGCACATCGGCCGGGTTGATCTCGATCTCGATGGTGTCGTCGATCTCGGGGTAGACGAAGACGCTGGCAAAGCTGGTGTGTCGACCGCCCGATGAGTCGAACGGCGACTTGCGCACCAGGCGGTGCACGCCGGTTTCCGTGCGCAGCAAGCCAAAGGCGTATTCGCCATCGACTTTGATGGTGGCGCTCTTGATGCCGGCCGTGTCGCCATCGGTCACGTCTTCCACCGTGGCGGTGAAGCCCTTGCGCTCGGCGTAGCGCAGGTATTGGCGCAGCAGCATGCTGGCCCAGTCGCAGGCCTCGGTGCCACCGGCGCCGGCCTGGATGTCCAGGAAGGCGGGCAACGGGTCGGCCGGGTTATTGAACATGCGGCGGAATTCGAGGTCGCCCACGCGAGATGCCTGCGTGGCCACTTCGTCGAAAATCGCTTGCAAGCCGGCGAAATCGTCATCGGCCTTGGACATCTCGAACAACTCGGCGTTGTCGGACAGGCCCGATTCGAGCTCGGCGATCGTCAGCACGACGTTTTCCAGCGCTTTTTTCTCTTTGCCCAGCTCCTGGGCGCGCTTGGGGTCGTTCCAGACCTTGGGGTCTTCGAGCTCGGCGTTGACTTCGCTCAGGCGGCGGGATTTTTCATCCCAGTCAAAGATACCTCCGGAGCTCTTGGGTGCGCTGTGCCAGGTCAGTGATCTGGCTGCCAAGGGCGTTGATGTGTTCGATGTCCATGATGATCAATCTCTTATGTTCGGTGGGCCGGTCGGCAATCTCGGGATTTTCTCACGCAGCCAGCAGGAATGACGCGATGTGAGCGGCCAATTCCTCAGGGTGGTCGTGGTGGAGCATGTGGCCGGCCCCGGAGATGGTCTCCAGCCGCAGGTCGGGGACCACTTTGATGCGATCTAAAAACTCGTCACGGCTGTAGCGGCCATTGAAGAGCATGAAGTACAAGGTCTGATCACCCTCGACGAACAGCACCGGCGCGCTGATGCGTTTGAAGAAGGTCTCGACCTCGGGCAGGCGGTAGAGCAAGGGCTGGGGGCGCTTGTGCACCGGGTCGGCATTGATGTGCCAGCGGCCGTCGACCTCTCTGGCCCAGTGGGCAGCCAGCCATTGGGCGTGGTCGTCGCGCAGTTGCGGGTTGTTTTTCTGCAGGCGCGCGGCCACGGCGGCCACGTTGGGGTAGTCCTTGAGTTCGACGGGCGCCTTGAGTTCCTTGAACCAGGCCTCGTAGCGGCCGATGGCCTCTTCGGGCGCCATGGCCGGCATGCCGAAGCCCTCGACGTTGATCAGGCGGCGGATGCGTTCGGGCCGCACACCGGCATACAGCATCACGATGTTGCCGCCCATGCTGTGACCCAGCAAGTCGATCGGCTGGCCGGGCGAGATTTCATCCAGCAGGAAATCGAGGTCGGCCAAGTAGTCGGCGAACCAGTAGCTGTCGGCGCCCGAGGCATCGGACAGCCCGAAGCCGCGCCAGTCCAACGCCATGATCGGACGCTGCCCGAACCCCGGTTGCACACGCAAGGCATCGACGGCGAACTGGAAGGAAGCGCCCACATCCATCCACCCATGCACCATCAGTAGCAAAGGGGCCTCTGGCGTGGCCTGGGCCGGATCGCCCCACGTCATCACATGGTGGCGCAACCCTCGAATATCGATGAACCGAGACTGAGCCAGATGGGCAGGTTGATACTGAACGTTAGTCGTCATGGCAGCAAGCGAGAAAAAGAAACGGCTTGAGGGTTGGGCCGAGGGGGAAGGCGTATTTTTTCACCTAAGCTGTCCGTCCAATCGGACCATACCCCTCTTTCTTGCGTTTACTGTGGATTTGGCCCCTTCCTCGCCCAAAGATGCGCCGCCTTCGGCCCCCTCGACCCTGCGCATTGCGCCGCTGGGGATCGCCATGGGGGCGATCGCCTTTGTCAGCCTGGGCCTAACGGCCTGGTCCTGCTACCACCGGAGTGACATGCAGTCCGGTGAGGTCGCGACGCAACGCCAGCTCTCGCACATCGAGTTGCAATTGCGTCAAGCCGAGTCGGCGCAGGCTCAAGGAGAGGACACGGCCCTGCTGCTCAAGCAGCGTCTGGTGCCGCTGGACGAGGCCATCGTGGCCAGCCAGGCCCTGGTCAACGACCCGGCACTCAGGCGCTGGCGGGAGCGTCCTGACGATTTGATGCCCGGCGGCACGCTGGACCAGCGCGTTGCGGCTTTGCTGGAGCAGCTGCGAAGCGCCAGGCAGAAGCTTGTGGCCACGCCTGAAGGAACGCCCATGCTGGCGCCCGCGCGGCAGACCTTGAGCAAGCTGGAAGAACAACTGCGCGAGTTCGAGCGCCAGGCCATCTGGCGCCAGCAGCGCCTGGATGTGGCCAACATCGTCTTGCTGATCCTGGCCACCATCGGCGGCATTTGGATGCTGACCCGCGCCCAGCGCCAGCGCCACGAGGCCATGGAGACGCTCAAGGCCCGCGAGGCCGAACTGCTGGCTTTTGCCGGCGCCCTGCCCGACCTGGCTTTCCTGATGGACGAGGACGGACGCTACCTGGCCGTCTATGGCAACAATTCACCGCTGCTCGGCCGCCCGCGCGAAGAACTCATCGGCCGGCCCTTGAGCGAGTTCTTCTCCAAGGATGCCTCGGGCGTGTTCCTCAACGTGCTGCGCCGGGCCATCGAGACAGGCCAGACCCAATCGCTGAGTTACCCCATCCGCGTGATGGGCTCGGACCGGCATTTCGACAGCCGCTGCTCGCCGGTGGGCCACTCCAAACGCGTTGTCTGGATGATCTGGGACGTGACCGCGCGGCGCCGCGCCGAGCACCGCCTGATCCACATGACGCGGCTTTACGACTTCCTCAGCCACGTCAACCAGGCCATCGTCTGGGCGGAGACGCCCGACCAGTTGCTGCACCGCGTGTGCGACATCGCCATCCGCCATGGCGGCTTCAAAAAGGCCTGGGTGGCCATGTCCGACGACCTGACGCCCCGCACCATGCAATGCGTGGCCCAGGCTGGCGACATGCTGAGCGATGCCGCCCTGCTGGGCTTCGAATTGCGCACCCAGCGCGCCAATTGCTCGCCGCTGCAACTGGCCTTGCTCGATGGCCTGAGCTTTCACAGCCCCAACCTGGAGCCTGCGCCTGCCGACCCGGCCTGGGCCCAGGCGGCCAACAGCGCCGGCCTGACTGCCTGCGCCGTGCTGCCCTTGCGCAAGCATCAAGAGCTGGTGGGTTACTTGATCCTGCTGGACCGCCTGATCAACCCGCAAGATCAGGATGAAAAAGCCTTGCTGGAGGATGTGGCCAACGACCTGTCTTTCGCACTGACCAGCCTGGACAAAGAGCAACTGCGCGAGCAGAACGAAGACCGCATCCGCCTGCATGCCGCTGCGCTGGAGAGCTCGCGCGACGGCATGATCGTCTTCAACCGCGAAGGCAAACTGGTCTCCGTGAATCCTGCGTTCACCGAGATCACCGGCCATGCCGAAGACGACGTGTTGGGCTGCACGGCAGAGTTCCTCTTCCCCGATGACCCCCAGCAGGTCATCAAGGAGATCCAGCAGCACCTGCGTTTGCACGGCACCTGGGACGGCGAGGCCTGGTGTCAGCGCAAGGGTGGCGAGCTGTTCTCGACCAAGCTCTCGCTGAGTGCCGTGCGCAACCTCAAGGGCGTGCCCAGCCATTTCGTGGCCGTGCTCACCGACATCACGCAGCTCAAGCAGACCGAGGCCCGCCTGGCCCGCATGGCCCACTTCGACACGCTGACGCAACTGCCCAACCGCAGCATGATCCTGGACCGTCTGGCCCATGCGCTCAACCTCGCGCGCCGGCATCAATCGCTGGTGGGCGTGGTCTTTGTCGACTTGGACAACTTCAAGACCGTCAACGACAGCCTGGGGCACGCGGCGGGCGATGCCCTGCTGCAACAGGTGGCCGAGCGACTGCGCGTGCGCGTGCGGCAGGAAGACACGCTGGGGCGCCTGGGTGGTGACGAGTTCATCCTTGTGCTCGAACACCTGCGCCATCCTCAGCAGGCCGCGCATGTGGCCCAGGCCGTGATCGACACCCTGGCCGAGCCCTTCACGCTGGCACCGGGCCAATCGGTCTACGTGCGGGCCAGCATCGGCATCAGCATCTATCCCAACGACAGCACCGATGCGGGCGAGCTGATCCGCGATGCCGACACGGCCATGTACCAGGCCAAACGACTGGGGCGCAACAACTTCCGCTTCTACACCGAGTCGCTGACCTCACAAGCGTCAGACCTGCTGCAACTGGAGACGCGCCTGCGCCGCGCTGTCGAGGGCAGCGAGTTCCTGCTCCATTACCAGCCCATGATCCGCCTGAGTGACAACAAGCTGATGGGCCTGGAGGCGCTGGTGCGGCTGCGTGTGCCCGAGCCCATCGACGATTGCCTGCCCTCCATCGGGCCGGACGAATTCATCCCCGTGATGGAAGACGCCGGCATGATCATGGCGCTGGGCGAGTGGGTCTTGCAGGAGGCCTGCCGCCAGGGCCGTCAATGGCTGGACGCGGGCTTGAGCTTTGGGCGCCTGGCGGTGAATGTGTCGGCCAAGGAGGTGCGGCGCGGTGGCGTGATCGAGCGGGTCTCGCGTGTGCTGCGCGCCACGGGCTTCCCGGCCAGCAAACTGGAGATCGAGATCACCGAGAGCGGCTTGATGGAGCATGGCGACGAAGCCGTGATCTTCCTGCAGCGCCTGCACGACATGGGCGTGACCTTGTCGATCGACGATTTCGGCACGGGCTATTCCTCGCTGGCCTACCTCAAGCGCTTCCCGGTGGCCCAGCTCAAGATCGACCGCAGCTTCGTGCAGGACCTGCCGGGCAACACCAGCGATGCCCAGTTGGTCAACACCATGGTCACACTGGCGCACAACTTGAACATGCGCGTGATCGCCGAAGGGGTGGAGACGCCAGGCCAGGAAGCCTTTCTGCGCGACGCCGGCTGCGACCTCGCGCAGGGCTACCTGTTCTGCCGCCCCATGGCGGGCGAGCTGGTCGAGCAATTCCTGACCGATTACCAAAATGCGCCCAAGCAAGTAGCATCGGCGCCGTAATTCACTTTTTGTGACATCCATGCCGACACCCGCCACGCCTCAAACCGTGCCTGATCTCTTGCAGGCCCGCACCATCGACCACACCCGCGTCAGCTTCACAGTCGATGCCAGCTGGCAGCAAGGCCGCACCCTGTTTGGCGGGCTGCTGTCGGCGCTGGCGGTACAGGCCATGCGTGATGTGTGTGGCAGCGACTGGCCCTTGCGCGCCTTGCAGACCAGCTTCATCGGCCCGGTGACGCCGGGCACCTTTGAAGTCAGCGTGCAGTTGCTGCGCCAGGGCAAGAACGTGCGCCAGGTGCAAGCCAATGTCCAGCAGGCCGATGCAGAAGGCGCGCTGGTCATGGTCGGCGTGCTGCTGGGTGTGTTCGGCGGTGCGCGCAGCTCCAGCCTCAACCGCCTGATGCCTGCGCAGCCTGCCGTGGCCAAGGACGTGGCGGCCTCGCTGCAACTGCCCTTCATGCCTGGCTTGACGCCGGACTTCACCCAGCATTTGGATTTTCACCTGTCCGAAGGGTCCTATCCCTTCATGGGCTCGACCGAGGACCGCAGCAGCACGCACATCCGGCTCAAGCAGGCGCAGGGCCTGGATGTCGAGCTGCAATCGGTGATGCTGGCCGATGCCGGACCCACGCCCTTGCTGGGGCAGCTCAAGGCACCCGCGCCGGCCAGCTCGGTCTCCTGGGCGCTGGAGTTGCGGCCCGTGAGCGGCGTGGCGCCTGACGGCTATTGGCGCATGGACAAAGACACCGTCGCCTTCGACGAAGGCTATGTGAACGAGCGCACCACCTTGTGGACACCGGATGGCCAACTGGCCGCGCTGGGCTACCAGGTGGTGGCCGTGTATGCCTGAAGCGGCGCCGGTGACCCAGGCTCCGCGCCCGGGGCCGGCTTCGCCATGGCAGTTGTTCGTGGCCTTCACCATACTGGCCATGCAGGGCTTTGGTGGCGTGATCGCCGTGGCGCAGCGCGAGTTATGCGACCGGCGCGGCTGGCTCACTCCGGCTGAGTTTTTGGCCATGCTGGGCACGGCCCAGGTGCTGCCCGGGCCCAATGTGTGCAACCTCTCCCTGATGGTGGGCGATCATTTCTTCGGCTGGCGTGGGGCCTGCGCGGCCCTGGTTGGCATGATCGCCCTGCCCATGGTGGTGATGCTGGTGCTGGCTTGGGTGGTGGGCCTGTCCCCTGAGCATGCGGCCGTTCACCAAGCCGTCAAGGGTGCGCTGTGGGGCATCGCGGCGGTGGCCGCCGGGCAGATCGTGGGCACGGTGCTCAAGCTGGCCGCGCCGCTCAGGCAGCATCCGCTGGGCTTGAGCGCCTGCATCGGCCTGGCCGCAGGCGCCTTCCTGATGATGGCGGTGATGCGCTGGCCCTTGGTGTGGGTATTGATCGGCCTGGGTGTGCTGGCCTGCGGCTGGACCTGGTGGGTGCTGCGACAAGCGCGGGCAGAGGCCGCATCGACATGAGCGCGGCCGTGCCGCCCTTGAGCTGGTCGCCCGACACCTGGCTGGCGCTGTTCGAGCACTTTCTGGCGCTGTCGCTGATGTCCATCGGCGGCGCCATCACCCTGGTCTCGGAGATGCATCGCCGGCTGGTCGTCGAGGCCCGCCTGTTGTCGGAGGCCGATTTCACCTCAGCCATCGCGCTTGCGCAGGCCGCGCCGGGGCCAAACGTCCTTTTCGTGGCGCTGATGGGCTGGTACAGCAGCGGCATCGGCGGCGCGGTGGCCAGCATGCTGGGCATCATGATCCCCTCGACCACGTTGGCGCTGGCGTTTTCTCGTTGGGTGGCCACGCGGCGCCACACGCTGGGCGTGCAAGCCTTCCAGACCGGCATGGCACCGGTCACCGTGGGGTTGCTGCTGGCCACAGGCTGGCTGCTCGCGCCAAGCATTGATCACCCGCGTGCGCTGCTGCTCAGCGCCGTGGTGGCCATGGCTGTTTGGCGCACGAGGGTATCGCTGATCTGGCTGGTGGCTGGCGGTGGCATCCTGGGCGCGCTGGGCTGGGTCTGACAAGCTCACTTGCATTGCAGGGTGAATGGGGTGGCCGCTATCATGGAAGCCATGAGCACCATGGACATCACCGTCACTCATCGGCCGCAAGGCCAATGCTTCGAAGCCGTTGCGCAAGGCCAGCGTTGTGTGCTGGATTACCGCATCACTGGCTCGGTGGTCCACCTGACGCACACCTATGTACCGCCCAGCCTGGAAGGCCAGGGCATCGCCGCACAGCTGGTCGAAGCGAGCCTCAAATGGGTGCAGGACCAAGGCCTGAAGGTCACGCCAGCCTGCAGCTATGCGCGCCTCTACATCAAACGCCACGCTCAGTGGCAAGCACTGTTGGCTTGATGAAGCGCGCGCTCGCCCACTTAAGGGCGGGCCTGTCCGGCATCCTGGAAAACCTGGTCGATGTTTTCTACCTCGGCGGCTCGCAACCACGCCTCGTGCGTTGATTTTCACGGCCGTGTCGTGTGAATTAAAACCGAGCCAAACGCGTTCAGCGTATTTTCCCGCCCCTCAGATTGGGTAATCCGCCATCAATTCAGTACTAACCCGATTCATCCAAATATCGAGCGGACATAAGATTCAACCATGCCGAGACGACATCAAAGCATATTAATCAGAACCGACTAATACTGGAAAAAATCATGCGTACATTGAATACTCAAGAAGTCAAGGGCGTTGCTGGCGCTGGCCTGATCACGGGCACCCTGAGCACAGCCGTGCATGCAGGCGTTGCCATCGGCAGCGGCCTGGCCTCGGCTGGCAAGATCGTGCTGGTTCCTGTGGTCAAGGGCACGGTCAACGTGTTCAAGTTCCTGATCTGATCCGATTTAGCCGCGATCTCAAACTGCCGCTTGGCCCGGCAGCTCACGCTCTCGGGCCTTGTTCTATTTGCGAAATAAAACCCACCCTCTCACCTTGGGCAATATCAGCACCCTTAATCATTAACCCGATTCACCAACACATTCGATCACCACCATATTAAATCATGCCGAGACGAGATCAAAGCGTGCCCCCAGCCTCCCCTAATTATCTGAAGATAATCACCATGCGTACACTGAATACACAAGAATTGAAAACCGTTGCTGGCGCTGGCCTGATCACCGGCACCCTGAGCACCGCCGTCCACGCAGGCGCTGCCATCGGCAACGGCCTGGCCACGGCGGGCAAGATCGTGCTGGTGCCCGTGGTCAAGGGCACGGTCACGGGCGCAGTCAAGGTGTTCAAGTTCCTGATCTGAGTTGATCAATTCACCGACGATGCCACTGGTCAAAACGCGCAATCAATGGCTCGCCATGAGCCGCCCGATCGCGGTGGCCGATTGGCTGGCCGCACCACGGTGCGCCTGAGCAAACATCAGGCACCGCCGCACATCCTCCGACAAGCCTGGATCGGCCAGCCATGACCGCGCCGCCGCCACGCCTTGTGTCCAATCGGACACCGCCCTGGACGCACCCGCCTCACGGCTCAACTGGGCGGCTTCCGCGAAATTGAAAGTCGAAGGACCCGTGACGATGGGGCATCCGCAGGCAGCGGCCTCGATCAGGTTCTGGCCGCCCAGCGGTGCGAAGCTGCCGCCCAGCAAGGCCACCTGCGCCAGCGCGAAATAAGCTGGCATCTCGCCCATGGAGTCACCCAGCCAGACATCGGCTTGCAAAGCAGCCTCGTCGGGCATGCCCAGTGGCCACTGACTACGGCGCGACAAACTGAACCCCGAGGCCATCACCAAGGCCGCCACCTCGTCGAAGCGCTGTGGATGGCGAGGCACGATGCACAGGCGCTCACCAATGCTCTCGCCTTTCGCGAAGAATTCATCATCTGCCACTCTCCACGCGGCCAACAAGCCAGGCTCTTCGCCTTCGCGCGTGCTGGCCGCCAACACCACGGGACGCGGCTTGGACGCCTCAGGCCACCCAGCCTCACGCCACCGCTGCCCCAATGCCAAGAGGTCTGGCGATGGTGTCATGTCAAATTTGACGTTGCCGCAGACCAGCACGGCTGGCCGCCTCGATTCAGGCAACTCCTCGGGCGCGATCATGGTTTGCAGACGCCGCGCATCATCTTGCGTCTGCGCCAGCACCAGGCGCAGCGATCGGACCGCAGGCCGCATCAGGCTCACCAGCCGCATCCCCTGCCGCAGGCTCTTGTCGCTCAGGCGCGCATTGGCCAGCACCATGGGCACGCCGGCTTGCGCTGTCTCGCGCTGCAAGACAGGCCAGACCTCGGTTTCCATCAAGAGCCCGACCGCCGGCCGATGCAAGGCCAGGAAACGGCGCACGGCGCCCGGCGTGTCGTAAGGCAGCCAGGTTTGCAGATCGCCACGCGCCGCATCGATCAACGATCGGCCGGCGGCTCGCCCAGTGGCCGTGCCATGGGTCAACAACAAGCGCATGCCAGGGCATTGCTCGCGCAAAGCCTGGATCAGGGCAGACGCCGCCCGCGCCTCGCCCAAAGACACGGCATGCACCCAGATCAGCGGCTTGCCTGCATGCGATGCCTGCACCGCCGCCCGATGAGCCCGGCCATAAAAGCCCAGCCGCTCCCACCAATGCCAGCGGTACTCGGGCTCGACCCGCCCTCGCGACCAAACGCGCCAAAGGTAAAAAGGCGTGGCCAGGCGCAAGAGCGTGGCATAGAGCGCGTGGATCAGCAAAGGCTTCATCGATTGTTCTGTTTCAACTGGTTCAACGGCGTCAAAGGGCCACAGGCCCCGAGACCGCGGGTTTCTGCAAAGCCTGCACCACGGCCATCAAACGAGGCCGCACTCGCTCCAACAAGTATTCGCGCGACAGCTGAAAAGCTGGGCCACCACAGTTGAGCGAAAACATGGTGCGGCTGCCCTGCGGCACAAAGGCCAGCGCAATCGCATTGACATCGCTCTGCCATTGCCCGAAGGAGCAGCACACGCCCCAGGTGCGCGCATCGTCGAACGCCAAACCCACACCCGCCTCCACCTGCGGCCATTGCCCCGCATCGGCATCGCGGATGCGCTGCAGCAGGTCCTGCCGCACCGACTCGGACGAGGCCACCAGGTAGGCCCGCCCCATCGCGGTCGTGGCCAAAGGCAGGCGCGAACCCACATCCAGGCTCAGGGCCAAGGCCGCGTCGCTGCGGCAGTTCTCGACATAGATCATGTTGAGCCGGTCACGCGCGCCAAGGGAGACCATGGTCTGCGTCTCGTCGGCCAGGCGCTGCATCAACGGCCGCGCCCGCTGGCGCACCTCCATGCGCGAGAGCATGGCGCTGCCCAAGGACAAGGTCGCGCTGCCCAGCCGGTAGCGGCCGCTCTCGCCATCAATCTCCAGGTAACCCAGCTTGGTCAGCGTGTAGGTCAGTCGCGAGATGGTCGATTTGGGCAGGCCGCAGCGCGTGGCCAGGTCCTGGTTGCTCAGCGACTTGTCGCGGGCGCGAAAGCAACTGAGCACCTCCAGCCCCCGGGCCAGCGCGGTGACGAAATGGCGGTCTTCCTTGGCGTTGGCCAACCAGCAAACCCGTAACGATCAATCAGTGCGCGCTGGCACCCACATGCGCATCGGGCTTGACCGCGTGGATGGCCGCCATGAACTGCGTCTGGATGCGGTCCAGTGCCGCTTGCGTCTGGCCTTCAAAGCGCAGCACCAGCACAGGCGTGGTGTTGGATGCCCGCACCAGGCCGAAGCCATCGGCGAAGTCGGCCCGCAGGCCGTCGATGGTGTGGACCTCCAGCGCATCGGGAAACTTGGCCGTGTCCTTGAGTTTGGCGACCACGTCGTGGTGCTCGCCCTCGGCGCAAGGCACGTTCAACTCCGGTGTGCTGAAGCTGGTGGGCAGGGCATCGAGCACGGCGCTGGGATCGGGCACCTTGCTGAGGATCTCCAGCAGGCGGCCGGCCGTGTAGGTCGCATCGTCGAAACCGTACCAACGCTCCGAGAAGAAGATGTGGCCGCTCATCTCGCCAGCCAGGGGGGCGCCGGTTTCCTTGAGCTTGGCTTTGACCAGCGAGTGCCCGGTCTTGTACATCACGGGCACGCCGCCGGCTTCGCGGATGGCCTGGCTCAGGCGCTGGCTGCACTTGACGTCGAAGATGATCTGGGCGCCAGGCACGCGGGACAGCACGTCGCGGGCGAACAGCATGATCTGGCGATCCGGGAAGATGTTGTTGCCGTCCTTGGTGACCAAGCCCAGGCGATCGCCGTCGCCATCGAAGGCCAGGCCCAGGTCGGCGCCTTGATCCTTGACAGCCTTGATCAGGTCGACCAGGTTCTCGGGCTTGGACGGATCGGGGTGGTGGTTGGGGAAGTCCCCATCGACCTCGGAGTACAGCTCGGTCACCTCGCAGCCCAGCGCGCGCAGGATGCCGGGCGCAGAAGCACCGGGGATGCCGTTGCCCGAATCGACCACGATCTTGAGCGGGCGGGCCAGCTTGCAATCGCCGATGATGCGCTGGGTGTACTCCGCCAGGATGTCGAGCTGGCTCAAGGCACCCTCGCCTGTCGTGTAGTCCTCGGCCTCAATGCGTTGGCGCAGGCCCTGGATGTCATCGCCATAGATGGCACGGCCGGCCAACACCATCTTGAAGCCGTTGTAGTTCTTGGGGTTGTGACTGCCCGTGACCTGGATGCCGCTGTGGCAGCCCTGGTCGCCGCGCGTGGCGGCCACGTAGTACAGCATGGGCGTGGTTACGGCGCCCAGGTCGATGACGTTGATGCCGGTCGAGCGCAGGCCGCGCGTCAAGGCGCCGGCCAGCGAAGGGCCCGACAGACGGCCATCGCGGCCGACGGCCACGGTCGTCTCGCCCAGCTTGAGGGCCTCGGTGCCGAAGGCGCGGCCCAGGTGTTCGGCGACTGCCTCGTTCAAGGTCTCGTCCACGATGCCGCGGATGTCATAGGCCTTGAAAATGGAAGCGGTGACTTGCATGGTGATCCTTTGAATGCTGGAGAGAGTTGAAGCCATTCTAGGGTTTAGCCGTGGCAACCCCTAACCCTTGGGAATGGCTGGCCTTCATGAGGCGCTAGGATGTCAGACCGATCTTCCCACAGCCGCCGCGCGGCCCCGGAGCCTGCATGACGTACACCGCCCAATCCACCGTGCACACGCCCCTGGGGGACATGTTGCTGGCGCGCACGGCCAAGGGTCTGGCGGGGGCGTGGTTCCTGGAAGGTCAGCGCGACACGCCCGAGCCCTTGCAGGATGTGCCCTATCTACCCAAGGACGTGCTGCTGCTTCAAGCGGGCGAGCAATTGCAGCGTTACTGGACGACGCCGCGCCATGGGTTCGAGCTGGCGTTGGACATGCTGGGCACGCCTTTTCAGCGCTCCGTGTGGGAGCTGCTGTTGGCCATCGGACACGGCCAGCAGCGCAGCTATGGCGACATCGCCCGCCTGCTGGGCAAACCGCAGGCCTTCCGCGCCGTGGGCATGGCCGTGGGGCGCAACCCGCTGTCCATCATCGTGCCCTGCCACCGCGTGATGGGTCAGCAAGGCCACATCACCGGCTACTCCGGCGGCTTGCAACGCAAGATCTCGCTGCTCCAGCATGAAGGCTTTCGCATCGAAGGTCAGCAAGTGCTGCCGGCATGAAGCGGATCGATCTGGCGGTGATGCTCCTGCTGGCGGCCATCTGGGGGGCTTCCTTCTTGTTTTTGCGCATCGCCTCGCCCATCGTGGGGCCGGTGGCCGTGGCCGCCATCCGCACGCTGGGGGCCACCCTGGTGCTGCTGCCGCTGGTCATCTGGCGGGGGCAACTGCGCGCCTTGCGCGGCCAGGGCGCCACGCTGGTCGTGGCCGCTGTGCTGTCTTGCGTGCTGCCCTTCATGGGCCTGAGCCGCGCCTCACAATTGCTGCCGGCCGGCCCCTTGTCCGTGCTGAACGCGACGACGCCGATGTGGGGCGCGCTGGTGGGCTGGTGCTGGGGTGGCGAGAAACTCGGCCCTCAGCGACTGGCCGGCCTGCTGCTGGGCCTGGCCGGTGTGGCCTGGCTGGCCGACCAGCGCCAGGGCCTGGGCGGGGCCCTGCATGCGCAAGCCGTGGTGCTGGCTTTGGGCTCCACCCTGATGTACGCCATTGCCGTGCACCACAGCAAGAAGTACCTCTCCGGCCTGCCCTCGTTGGCCGTGAGTACCGGCATGCTGGGCATGGCCTCGGTGATGGTGGTGGGGCCCGCGCTGTGGCTGGGACCGCAACCGCTTCATGCCCCGGCCGATGGCGCCGCCATGCGCTGGCAAGCGGTGAGCTGGCAGGTCTGGGCAGCACTGGCTGGCTTGGCCGTGGCCTGCACCGGGGTGGCCTACGTGCTGTTCTATCGGCTGATCGACCGCGTCGGCGCCTCGCGTGCCATGACGGTGACTTTCCTGATCCCACCCTTCGGCATGCTCTGGGGTGCGCTTTGGTTGAACGAGCCGGTCACAGTCTCCATGTTGATGTGCACGGGCATCATCGTGCTGGGGACCATGTTGTCGACCAATTCGCTGCCATGGCTGGGTCGATTGGCCACCACCACCGAGCCACGACGCTGAAAGATTTTTCGCCATGCACCAAGATCAAACCCCAGAAGCGCCGACACCTGCCAGCCCCAAGCTTTACTGGGAAGATTTGCCCATGAAAAGCAAGCCCCACGTCGGGTTGATGCACACGCGCGGGGATGCTTTGAACCAGCACGACGAGGTCGTCATGAAGATCGAGCGCTGGGCCATGTTCGGCCGGCGAACGCCGAGCGAGCCGCCCATGCCCACCGCCAGTTGACAGGCGTCAAGCGCCAAGACCATTCCCAGCCATCACCGTTCTCTTGCGGAAAGGCCGCAGCAAAGCAAAATGCCCTGACGCTTTCGCATCAGGGCATTGCATCTTGGCGGAGTGGACGGGGCTCGAACCCGCGACCCCCGGCGTGACAGGCCGGTATTCTAACCAACTGAACTACCACTCCGCAGTGGTTTAACTCAACAAAAACCTGGCGTCCCCTAGGGGATTCGAACCCCTGTAGCCACCGTGAAAGGGTGGTGTCCTAGGCCTCTAGACGAAGGGGACAAATTCCTACTGATCAACCATGAAAAGAACACCTCTCGCCACCGGTTCGACGCCACCCTGACTGACAAGGCACGTGCCTTGAAAGCTGGTGGAGGTAAGCGGGATCGAACCGCTGACCTCTTGCATGCCATGCAAGCGCTCTCCCAGCTGAGCTATACCCCCATGTTCACACCAGGTGGTCAAACCTGGGGCTCACGTCGGGGCGCCAAACTGGCACCGAGACTTGTTCCATTCACATCGAGCCTTGCTTTGTCACCAGCAGGGCTCATTCAAAGAGCTTGGCGGAGTGGACGGGACTCGAACCCGCGACCCCCGGCGTGACAGGCCGGTATTCTAACCAACTGAACTACCACTCCGCAGTGGTCTAACTTCTCAACGACTCCAGCTGTTTCTTGTCATAACACAAGCAACAACCCAAGCGCCGTCAAACTTGGCGTCCCCTAGGGGATTCGAACCCCTGTAGCCACCGTGAAAGGGTGGTGTCCTAGGCCTCTAGACGAAGGGGACAAATCCTTCTTCAACCCGATCGACGCCCTGCCCTGGCAACGGTTTGCAACCGTCTCCGCCCTCAACCCGAAGGTTGGTGGTGGAGGTAAGCGGGATCGAACCGCTGACCTCTTGCATGCCATGCAAGCGCTCTCCCAGCTGAGCTATACCCCCGTCAGGAATTGCTTCCCAGATCAGGCTGCCCGGCTACTTCGTTGTCAAACAAAGCGTCGTATCAAGCGAGACCAAGAGTATACATCGGTTTTCAGCGCTTTTTCACACAGCCTTCAATCGCTTCAACACAACATCGCGATCAAAGAGGGCCAACACCGCGTCCACCGAGGGCGTTTGCGCCCTGCCGCACACCAGCAAACGCACGGGAATGGCCACCTGGGGCATCTTCAGCTTGAACTCGGCCATGGTGTCCTTGATGGCCTGGTTGATGGCAGTTTTGTCCCAGGCAGCCGTCTCCAGGCGCGTGGCCAGCGAGGCCACGGCGGGGCGGGTGATGTCGGTCAATTGCGCGGCGAGTTCTTCTGCCGGCGCCTGCACATCGGTGGCGTACATGGCCAGCCAATCGGCCAGCTCCACCGTGGTGGCGCAGCGGTCCTTGAACAGCGCGCAATGGGGTGCCAGCGAGGCCACGTCCTCAGGGGCGTTCAGGCCTTTGACGCGCCAGTGGCCGGCCACCAGGGCCGCCAAGCGGGCATCATCTGCTTGCTTGACGTAATGCGCATTGACCCAGGCCAGCTTGGCCGCGTCCCATTGCGCAGGGCTTTTGGACAGGTGTGAGCCATCGAACCAGCTCACCATCTGCTCGATGCTGAAGAGCTCCTCGTCGCCATGGCTCCAGCCCAGGCGCGCCAGGTAGTTCAGCATGGCCTCAGGCAAATAACCCAACTCTTCATAGTTCGACACGGCCACGGCGCCACGGCGCTTGGACAGCTTCAAGCCATCGTCGCCCAGGATCACGGGCAGGTGGCCAAA
>CANBUA010000083.1 GCA_947372535.1 Burkholderiales bacterium | reverse complement strand
CCTTGGCCAGGGCGGCCTCCGCCCCCACGCGCATCGACATGCATGCGCACCTCATTCCGGACTTCTACCGCAAGGCCTTGAGCGACTACAAAGTGTCCGGCGATGGCGGTGTGGGCATACCCGCTTGGTCAACCAGCTTGGCATTGAGCTTCATGGACAAGTTTGGCTTTCAGGCCCAGGTCGTGTCATTGTCGGAGCCCGGCTTTGGCTTTCTGCCGGATCTCCCGGCACGAGTGCGCATGGCCAGACAGATCAATGAGTACATCCGAGATGAACTCGTCAACGCGCCGCTCGGCTCGGCCCTGTACCGACGCTTTGGTGGCCTGGGCTCCGTGCCCCTGGGCAAGGCCGACGATGCCAGCGAAGTGGCCGCGGCCAGAGCAGAAGCCATCCGCGCCATCCAGGTGCTGCGCCTGGATGGCATCAGCCTGTACTCCAACTACAAGGGCATCTACCTGGGCGACCCGCGGCTGGATCCGCTGATGCGCACCTTGAACGACCTGGGTGCTTATGTGTACATCCATCCGGTCGCACCGCCAGTGCGTTCCTCACTGGCCATTCCCCCTTTCGTGCTGGACTTCCCCTTCGAGTCGACACGCGCTGCGGCCAACATGCTCTACCAAGGCATCTACCAACGGTTCCCACGAATCCGCTGGCAGCTCTCACACGGCGGCGGAACCATTCCCTACCTGTCTTACCGCAGTGGCCTGGCCGCCAACTTCAGCAACCCAGACCAGAGCCCCTACGCCGGCATGTTCTTCGATTCGGCACTGGCTTGTGCGCCCGCCGCCATGTCGGCGTTGCGCAAGACCACGGATGTCAGCCACATCATGTTGGGCACGGATTTCCCTTACAGCGGAATCACCTACGCGCTCAAACTGGCTGGCGACCCCAATGCCGAATTGAACAGTTCATTCAATGCGCTGGAGCGTCAGATGATCGACAGAAGCAACGCCCTCGCACAACTGCCGAGCCTTGCCGCCAGGTTGATGGGGGCCTGACGTCGGCGGGCACGCATCAGCGCCGCTCGCGGGCGGGCGGGACGGATGTGCCCCCCGCCACGGAAGCGCCGGCCAGGCACCACGTGAAAACCTGCTCCGCCTCGGCCAGCAGCGATGCCCGCTTGGCGGGCGACTCGATGCAGGCCAGGCTCAGCTCAAACGTGTGCTGGATGATGACCTTCAAGGCGACGGCCAGCTTCTCGTCAGGTAGTGCAGGGAGACGGTTGCCGGCCAGCAAATCGGTGCGCATGTCGGCCATGATCATTGCCATCCCTTGCTCAATGGCCTCACGAGCGGGGCCTGACGGCCCATGCCGTTCGCGTACAGCGACGACGAATGCATCCCTGTTGGCCAAGGCAAAATCAAAGAGCCAGTTCACCACGGTTCTGGGCGAAGCTTCGTCGCTCGGCACCTGAGCCCGAACCAGCCGCAGCCCGTCCCTCAGGCGCTGGTTGACGTCAATGATCAGTGCCTGAACCATCTCGTCCACACCGGAGAAATGCCGATAGATGGCGTTGTGGCTCATGCCCGCCTCTGCGGCCAGGTCCCGCAAGGTCAGCCGCGTGCTGCCTTCCCTGGCCACCAGGCGGGCGGCGGCGGCCAGCAGCTTTTGCCTGCCCTGGCCATATTCATGCTTGAGCGCCGGTTCATCAACACCATGGAGCACGGCCGCCGAAGCCTTCTGGATTTTCCGCGTGTGGGTTGGCATGGCCCGGATTTTAGGCCGCCATTGGAGCGGGTGCCTCGCCTGTACTTGCGATATCAACTTGCCGCGGGAGTTCGATCAAAAAGAGTGAATGGCTGTTGCGCAGCAGTTGTTGCGGACTAGCCAGCTGATGGGGTAGGTCGGCTGTCGGCCAGAAACAGCCTTTGAGACCACCAATGTGAGGGACAGCTCAAGGCTGGTTGCAGTCGCATGAGATTCGACACCGAACGTCGGCGCCAGGCCAAGGCTGACCTTGATGGCTACCACTGGCGTAAGTCAGGTCCACGCGGGAACAGAGGGGGCACACCTAGCGATATTTCGGCTCCGATCACTGCGCTTCTGGCCCAGCGGCCGTGCCATGAGCCGTCTCCTTGAGTGTGACGTTGATGAAATCGGATGGCGTGCATGAGTACCAACGCCGAAAGGCGCGGCTGAAATTTGCCACGCTGGCGTAACCCAGTTCTTCGGAGATGCTGGACACCGTCTGCCTTCGAGCTCGCAAAAGCTGCGCCGCCTTCTCACAGCGCACTTGTTCGCCGATGTCGGAGAAGTTGCTGCCTTCTGAGGACAACTGGCGCTGCAATGTTCTGGCTGAAACCTTCAATTTCTTCGCTACCTGCTCAATGGTGGGCTGCCCTTCGGTTGTGTGCATCACCAGCTGACGTATCGTTTGGCTGAGGCTCTCGACGGGCAGGTTCCTGGCAACGATGAAACGCTTGCATTGCGCCCCAACCAAACGGGCGGCAATGGGGTCTGCATTGGGCAGCGGCCAGCCAAGACATGCAGTCGAGAACACCCACTGGTTGGAAGGCGCATTGAATCGAAAGAGCCGACGAAGGAAGCCATGCGTGTAGTTTGGCTTCACAACGGTCATCTCAGCGCGAGCCGGACATGGGCGCCCGACCAGTGAGGTTGCAACCTTTCCCAAACCCACCATCAGGAACATCAAAGCAGCGTCTCCCACTTGATGAGAAGCAAGCGGTTGCTCAAGGCGAAGTGTTGACTTGTCTTGGCCTGCATGAAGGGTGAAGCGCAGGCCGCGGCATTGGTGCTGCAGCAGGTCGCACCCCAGCTGGATAGCGGCTCTCAGGTCAGGCGAGACGAGCATCGCAAAGCCCAGCGGGCCATGGCAGGTGACCGTCATCTGCAGCCCCAGTTTCACTGGCAAATCCGGCTCGCCTGTGAGATGGATGGCGCGTCGAAGCAGGGCCTCGAAGCAAGCGAAATCTACATACCAGTAAGGCCGCTCCAGTTTCTCGATGGAGACGCCGCTTCCGGAAAGCAAAAGCCGCGTTGACACGCCCTTCTGCGCCACCAGTTGGGTGAGCAGGTTGACGTAGGCCCCCGGCAGCTGCGGCGCTGCTGGAAGAAGTGGCTGGCTCATGACAAATGGCCCAGGGGATGGCGTGAAATGAATGCATTCTGGCATTGGCTGAACTAGGCACCCACCAGCCTGTCGAGAACAATGAGCGCTCCACGATCTCAGGTTGTACTTGATGGCAGATCTAAAGCTCACCCGCGTTGACAAAGTCCAAGTGTTGACGTGGAACGATGGCGGCAAAGGCAATGTGTTCAACGATGAGTCCGTCGGCGAATGGTCCGCCGTCTTGGATCAGCTGGAGAGTACGCCTGGCAACACCGCTTTGGTGATTGCCAGTGAGGACCCCAAGTTTTTCAGCTCCGGGCTGGATGTGTTTTGGGTGATGCAGCAGCCTGACGTGAAGCCTTTCATCAACCGGCTGGAGAACTTCTTCATCCGGCTCGGCCTGCTCAACATGCCGGTCATTGCGGCGATCAATGGGCACGCCTATGCAGGCGGCGCCGTCTTGGCTTGTGCCGCCGACTTCCGGTACATGCGCGCCGACCGCGGGCGGTTTTGCTTCTCGGAGGTCAAGGTGGGGATCCCGTTCACGGCCCCTCTGCTCGACGTGGTCCGCTTGCTGCCGGCCCCCGATGCGGTTTACGAGCTGGCCCTGACAGGCGACGCCTGGGGCGGTGATGTGTGTGCCGCGCGAGGGGTGGTTTCAGCATCACTCACCGAGAGCGAGGTGTTGCCCGCTGCGATGGCAAGAGCCGCGCATCTGGCCGAGCTTGACCGATCAACTTACACCGCCATCAAGCGCGGGCTTCGCCATGCATTGGTGCCTCGTGACCAAGAGCCCACCGCCAGCCAGCGCTGAGCACACCCTGTCAACCCATCCCGCAAAGCCATGAAAACGCGCATCACTGAACTCTTCGGCATCCGCTATCCGATCATGCAAGGCGGCATGCACCATGTCGGCTATGCCGAGCTGGCTTCAGCCGTGTCCAATGCCGGAGGGCTCGGCACGATCACGGCGCTGACCATGGGCACGCCCGAAAACCTGTCGAAGGAGATTCGACGCTGCCGCGAGATGACCGACCAGCCCTTTGCCGTTAACCTCACGTTCTTGCCGGCCTTTGCCTTGCCGCCCTATGCCGAGTACATCAGCGCCATCCGCGAAGGTGGTGTGCCGATCGTGGAAACGGCTGGACGCAGCCCTGAAGCATTCATGCCGAGGCTCAAAGACGCTGGCATCAAGGTCATCCACAAATGCACGTCCATACGCCATGCCCTCAAAGCGCAAGCGATTGGCTGCGATGCGGTCAGCATGGACGGCTTCGAGTGCGGCGGACACCCTGGTGAGGACGACATCCCTAACATGATCTTGTTGCCTCTGGCGGCATCTCAGTTGAGCGTGCCCATCGTGGCGTCGGGTGGCGTGGCCGATGCCAGAGGCATGGTCGCGTGTCTTGCACTGGGCGCCGACGGCATCAACATGGGCACCCGGTTCTTGGTCACCCGTGATGCGCCAGTGCACCAACGTGTGAAAGATGCCTTGGTGGCTGCAACAGAACGGGATACCAGGTTGATCATGAGACCGCTGCGAAACACCGAGCGCGTACTACACAACGACAGCGTCGAGCGCCTGCTCCAAATTGAGAAGGAAAAGGGCAGTGATCTTGAGATCTCAGACATCATTGGGATGGTTGCCAGTGTGTACCCCAGGGTGATGCAGCAAGGCGAGGTCGAAGCCGGTGCTTGGAGCTGCGGCCTGACTGTGGGTCTGATCAACGATATTCCTTCAGTCAAGGAGTTGATTGATCGAATCATGGCGGAGGCATCAGAAATCGTCAAAGCCCGATTGTCTGGCTGTTTCTCTTGAGAGCTCAAGGCGGTTGGACCAAGCATCGGACCGGCGCTTCAACTTAGCTGTCATTGGCTCAACCCCGCTGCAAGACCGATGTGGGTCGTTCCAGTTGGCGCCTGAGGTCAGCAGCCGTTCAGTTGAGCGAACGTGCAGGCTGACTGGCATGGTCGACATTGCCTTGACGTCGGCTAATGGGTCCGAGATGTCACCGGCGCATGAATGACCGCCGTATGGCCCAGACTGTGAACTCAGCGTGTGGCCGCCACTGCCAGCAACCGCTGCAGAACAGCCGCTCACCGAGCAAAGGCTGGTCAAGGCTGGTTGCTGACGCACGCAATTGGCCACCGAATGTCGGCGGTGACCCAAAACTGACATTGATGCCTTCCTCTGGTGGAAGGCAGGTCTACCTTGGAACCTGACATCGGCTGACTGTGACAAAACCTGCAAACGCTGTCCGCCTTGGTTGGGGGTAGAGTAGGCGAAACAGTTTGATGGCACGGGCAATGTGGCGCATGACTTCTTTCACGGCAGAAACGAGAGAGCTCGTCGAAATTGACTTCGCCTGGGAAACCGTCCGCTAATCCTTAAGTTCGACATGGTTTTGCCGATAAGGGGGAAGGTGCACGTTCGGTCTCCAACAGCCATTTGCTGTGGACGGCGGTCGTTCATGCATGAGGTTGCAATAGCAGGATCCCAACGTGAACAAACTCTCAGTCAAGGCAAAACTTGCGTTCGTGATCGGAGCGATGGCCGTGATGTCGTTGCTCATGGCGGCATTTTCCTTGGTCGCCATCAACAGCGCAAACGAACGCCTTGAGAACTACGTCAACGGTGTGAATGCAAGAGCCGAGCTGGCAGCTGCGGTGCGCGGGGCGGTCAACCGGCGAGCGATGGCCGCAAGAAACCTGGTCTTGGTCAATCTTCCCCAAGACCTGGCGGACGAAAAGGCGGCGGTCATGCAGGCCCAAGTCGACGTCAAGGAACAGTTGACCAAGCTGAAAGAGGCAGTGGCGGCGCCAGGCGTTCCAGAGACCGCCCGAGCCAAGGTTGCGGAAATCGATGGCATCGAGAGCAAATATGGTCCTGTTGCAACCCGCATCGTAGAGTTGGCCCTGAATGGCAAGCGAGACGAGGCAATCGCCAGCATGAACAATGACTGCCGGCCCTTGCTCAAGGCGCTGTTGGCCTCGGTGAATGGCTACCTCGTTCTGACGCATGAACGTGCCAAGCAGATGATCGCGATGGCCGAAGAGGACTACGCCAGCCAGCGCATGATCTTGTTGGGTCTCTGCTTGGCTGCGACGCTTGCAGCAGGTGCTTTGGGCTGGTCCTTGGCGCGAGCGCTGTGGCAAGCGCTGGGTACCGAGCCGGGCGAACTCAACGCGGTTGCGCTTCGTGTGGCCGACGGCGACCTCAGTCCCGTTGTCGGGGCCGATAGGGCCCCCGCTGACAGTGTGCTGGCAGTACTTGGGAAGATGCAGCAGAACCTTGCCCAGATCGTCGGGCAAGTGCGCAACACCAGTGAATCCATCGCGACGGGCTCTGCCCAGATCGCTACTGGCAATTCCGACTTGAGCCAGCGCACGGAAGAGCAGGCCTCCAACCTGCAGGAAACGGCGGCATCGATGATGGAGATACGCTCGACTGTGCAAAGGAACGCCGATACAGCTCGGCAAGCCAATCAAATTGCAGCGTCGGCCAGCCAAGCCGCTCAGCAAGGTGGCGCGGTGATGCAAGACGTCGTGACGACGATGCAAAACATCACCTCAAGTTCGAAGAAGGTGGCTGACATCATCGCGGTCATTGATGGCATTGCATTTCAAACCAACATACTCGCGCTCAATGCTGCTGTCGAGGCAGCACGTGCTGGCGAACAGGGCCGTGGATTCGCTGTCGTGGCCGGCGAGGTTCGTACCTTGGCCCAACGCAGTGCAGAGGCCGCCAAAGAAATCAAGAGCCTCATTGGTGCCAGCGTAGACAGCGTCGAAGCGGGCTCTCGCTTGGTAGAGGGCGCCGGCACTTCCATTGATGGCATCGTCAACCAAGTCCAAAAAGTAGCTGATTTCATTGAAGAAATCAGCACCATGGCGACTGAGCAGACAACGGCAATTGGTCAGGTCACGGATGCCGTGGGGCAACTGGATCAAGTGACCCAACAAAACGCTGCGTTGGTTGAGGAAAGTGCTGCGGCCGCTGAAAGCCTCAAACATCAGGCGGCGTTGTTGGCGAGCCTGGTGGGCCAGTTCCGGGTCACCAGCGACGATCACCGTGCCGTGGCGAGATCTGCGCGGTAGTCAGAGATCGCCGGCCGCCGCGACCGTTCAACACCAGGGAAGGACTGGCTTGTCCCAGACAGCATAGAGGCGCTGCCGTTCGCTTAGCCGAGCGAGACTGGGATGCGTTGTTCACAAAGCTCAGGTTGCATGCAGGCATGCGAAGTGCCCTGCGCTCATGGACGGCGCAGAGATCGGCTGAGGGCGATGAAGACGCCTACGCGCTACTGGAAACTGCACTTCGGCCCGATCGTCTTGAAGGCTTCCCAAGTGTCCTTGTGCTTCTTGTCGAAGAGCTTGGACTCAAGCTTTGTGCAGGAAGTCGACCGAGGCGCGAGCGAGCTCCCACAGGCGCTTTGCTGCCTGGGTCGCGGCCGAACGGGCTCTTCTGTATGCCTAGGAAGTCTCGCCAAGCGCCTTGCAGCCCGTTGATGAAGTCCGTGTTGCTAGAAGTTGCGTTCAAGCCTCGCTTGCACTGGATAAGTTGTAGCCACGAGCCCTTCGCGTCGCCAAGCCGGCAGTAAACATCGTCGGTGTGAGCGCTGGCATATGGGTATTGGACGTAGCGGTCGCTTGAACCACAGACAGCATTTGACTCCGTTCAGCCTTGAGCTGCTCCCGACTTCTGGCCGATAGCTTCGCAGCGGTAGCTTACGGTGATGTCGGTACCATGAACTCACGGCCTGAACCACACAGCGGTCATCCATGCGCCAGGGGCATCTCGGACCGAATGGCTGGTTTTGGAGTACCGCTGACCATGCCAGCCTGCAGGTACGTTGGCTTCACTTTATTCTCTGCTGACCGTCAGTACGGCCAAAAGTCGCTTTCTTAGTGCGTTTTCGAGCCTGCCGTGAGCGTGCGCCGATTGCCATTCACGCCAGAAAGCGAGCCCTGAACTACTTCCCGCTGTGTGAGCGCAGCTCACGTACTGCCGCACTACCCGATTTGGGAGCGACCGACCTGCCCCGCATCTAAACTCTCAGCCGCTTGAGAGTTTAAAGACCGACACGGCTTGAACCAGCTGGTGCGCCTGGTTTTTCAAGCTCTCAGCTGCAGCGGCGCTTTCTTCGACCAACGCGGCATTCTGTTGAGTGACCTGGTCCATTTGCCCCACTGCATCGCCTACCTGCTGGATACCGCTGCTTTGCTCAGTAGTGGCCGAGCTGATCTCGCTGACGATGTCGCTGACTCGCTTGATCGAGTCCACGATCTCGTCCATGGTCTTGCCCGCCTGGCCGACCAAGGTCGCGCCTTGCTCAACCTGTTCAACATTGCGTACGATCAGATTCTTGATCTCTTTGGCCGCTTCGGCGCTGCGCTGTGCCAAAGTGCGCACCTCACTTGCCACCACCGCGAAGCCGCGACCTTGCTCACCGGCATCCTCGCCCGACTCATGGCACAAGACGCTGTTGCAACCCAGTGCGCGCAGCTGAGTAGCGATGAGCTTGCGCATGAAGGCTTCATCGTCTATCACCATGGCCAAGGGGTAGGCAGAATTGGAATTCATGGGAGAGGCTCCTGGATCAGGGTGTCGAGTTGACGTTGAACTAAGTGGAGCTCTTGCAGCAGCTCCTGCAAAGGTGCGGTGCTGAGGTGAGGTGAGGTCATGCATGCCTCACTGGCTTCGCACAAATCCCCAAGGCGTATGGCGCCTACCGAGCGGGCTGCCGACTTCAGTTGGTGGGAGAGCTGTCGCACCCTGTCCTGCGCAGAGGATGCAATGGCCTCGGCCAGTGACACCCCGATCTGGTGAGAGGACGAGGCAAATTCACTGAGCAATTCTTGAATGATGTCCTTGTCATCGCCCACCAACTGTCGCAGCGTGGACAGGTCGAGATGACCGTCTTGGGAGGAGGGTTCACTCGCTTTGGTCCCTCTGCTTGGATTGGACTTGGCGCATTCATCCGCGGGCAGCCATTGCGTCAAAGCCTGATGCAGCGCTTTGAGTGCGATGGGCTTGGTGAGGTAGTCGTCCATGCCGCATGCTCGGGCATGAACCTCTTCACCGGTCAACGCATTGGCGGTGAGTGCCAGGATGGGTGACTGAGTACAGGGGCTTCACCATGATCGAGCTGATCGAGCTGATCGAGCTGATGGTGCTGGTGTCGGTGCTGGCCGTCAGCGCCCTGCCGGCCTTGACCGGCTCGGTGGGGATGCGCGACGTGGCCTGGCACGATGCGGCCCTGGGTGCCTTGCGCCACGCCCGGTCCACGGCGATGGCCCACCGCCGCGTGGTCTGCCTGAGTGTCTGCCTGAGTTTCAGCGGCAACGCCGTCAGCCTGACGATGGCCAGCAGCAACCCGGCCGTGTCCTGCGACCTGACGCTGGCCAGCCTTGAGCACCAAAGAGCTCCAGCTTGTCAAATTCTTGAGGCCAGTGGCCAGGTATGCGTCGTCTACCTGGGCAAGATCTCAGACCGTGTGTTCGAGCGCCAGTAAGCAGCGTGTGGGTGGTGCGCCTGCTTATCCGACAACTGCGCGCGAAACTCACAGCGTTTTGGGCACGATGCTGGACCGACAAGGGATTTGCCGTCGGCAAGTTGCAGGTGCCGACGAGACCTGGCGCCTCACCGGTGTTGCAGCCGGTCCAGTTCAATGACTTCACGTACGAGGCGATTGGCATCAGGCGGGTTGCCTGCATAGCGCTGGCGAACCACGCCCTGGTCGTCGACCAACCACAGCCAGGTGGCATGGTCCGCAGGACGGCGTGCAGGCGGTGCTTCTTTGAACAGTTTCAGCGTGGCAGACAGCCGTTCAATGTCCTTGGGGCGACCGGTGACGAAGGACCAGTTCGACAGGTCGGCGCCCATGCGTTGGGCGTAGCTCTTCAGCGTCGCTGGCGTGTCGTTCAACGGGTCAATCGACACCGAAACAAGGCGCACTTGCTTGCGCACAGCCACGGGCAAGGACTGCTGCGCTTGGGCCAACGCGTGGGTCTGTATGGGGCAGACCGCCGAACAGCCGGTGTAGATGAAATTGAACAGTGTGACGTGCCCAGCCAATCTGGTGGTGATGAAGGGATGACCATCTTGATCGACCAGGTGCAGGCCGTCGAAGGTCGCGAAAAAAGAGGTGGCCGATGTGGCGCCAGTGGGCGGGGCCGCATGCGCATGGCCAACCCCTGTGCCAAGTGCCGCGACCAGGCAAACGCCCGTCAGCCAGTGGCTTGAGCACTTGGTCAAGACGTTTCGCGATGTGGGTGCTTTCATGGCGGCTGGACTGACGACGTGGACCGGGAGTGTAGGGCAGGGGTATCGATGGGTGTCCTGGCGGCATCGTGACGCGCAAGCAATCAGGGCCAACGTGACCAATATTGGGCAAGAACAGTGCTTCCTTGGTATTCGCGACACCAAGTCGCGGGATTGGCCCCGCATCTGTTGCAAGTTACATTTTTGGTAACCAATTATGTGTATGTCGGATGCCTGCCGCACGGGCTGCGGCAGGCCGCTGAACCAGAACTTCCCATGAATTCACCTCGTTTGTTGAAGCTGCCCCGCAGGGCTGCGCTGTGTGTTGCATCGGTGCTCCTCGCGTCTTGCGGTGGAGGCAGCTCAGGCAACGGGTCTGGGAGTACTTCAGTGGGCTCGACGCGCATGCGGGCTCAGTCGGTACCCGTCACCTGGATCGCGTTGCCAGCAGTGGCAGACCCCTTGCTCCAGAACCTCAACGTCCCGGCCGATGCGCCGACGCGTGGCATGTGGTCCGCTTCCATGGCTTGGCCCTTGAATGCCATCCATTCGGTCCTGCTGTCCGACGGCCGGGTGCTCACTTTTGGTACGCCTTTCGGCAACCCGGCCACCCAGGATGGTCGCTATTCGGACATCTGGAATCCGGCCATGGGTTTCACCAATGCGGCGCACATCACGTCTGTGGTGCCTGACCCGGTCAACAGCTTTTGTGGCACTTCTGGCTGGTTGCAAGATGGCACGCTGCTCGTGGCGGGCGGCAACGGCAATGGCGGCAAGTCGACAGGCGTTTTTTCAACAACGACGTACACCACGGCCAACTCCTCAACCCTGGCCGCTGAGCGCTGGTACGCCACCATGCTTCCGCTTCCTGATGGCCGCCAGATCATGATCGGGGGCACGGTGCCGTATGGCAGCCCAGTCACGTCCCAGACCCCAGAGGTCTTGGAAAACGGCGCCTGGCGCAGCCTGTTCGGCGCGGGAAGTACACCGATCTTTGGCGTGCGCGATCTGGGTAACTACAAGGAAGCCAATCCCTGGTACTACCCGCGCACCTGGGTGGCCCCGGATGGCTCGTTGTTTGGAATCACGTCCAGCATCATGTTCAAGATGCTGCCCAACGACAACAACGGCAGCGGCTCGGTCACACAAATCGGCACCTTCAAGACGCCGCAAGACGCCAGCGGCGCCACCACGCCCAATGTGGGTTTCACCAGCTCGGCCGTGATGTTCGCGCCCGGCCGCATCTTGCAGGTGGGTGGCAACGGCATCACCGACAACAACCCTAACCTGGCCAGCAACCTGGCGACGGTGTTTGACATCAATGGTGCGAACCCGATCGTGACCGAGACGGCGGCCATGACCAACCGCAGGCACTGGTCCAATGCCACGGTGTTGCCCGACGGCCAGGTGGTGGTGACGGGCGGTACGACCATCGGTTGGCAGCCGGCCGATGCCGTGCACCCCGCAGAGATCTGGAACCCGACCACGGGCACCTGGACGGTGGGGGCCAGCAATGTGGAGACGCGCACCTATCACTCGTCGGCCATCTTGCTGCCCAACGGCACCGTGTTCACTGGCGGTGGCGGTGCACCTGGTGCGGTGAACAACCTCAACGCCGAAATCTATTACCCACCCAACCTGTTCACCACCGTCAATGGGGTGGCGCAGCTTGCAGCCAGGCCCGTGTTGCTGGGTATCAGTTCGCTGCAAGGGGCCTACGCGGGTTCAGTGGCCGTCGAAATGGCCGACGCGGGCACCGTTTCGCAGGTCGCGCTGATCGGTCTGGGCAGCACCACGCACAGCTTCAACAACGGGCAGCGGCGTGTGCCTTTGCAGTTCACTCAGAGCGGCACCCGTCTGAACATGACCATGCCCGGCAACGCCAACCTGGCTCCTCCGGGGTATTACATGGTGTTCGCGGTGAACACGAATGGTGTGCCCTCGCGTGGCACCATCATTGCCTTGGGTGGCGTTCAGCCCCCCAACCTGCCGGGCGGCAGCACCTTGCCCAGCACCTCATCCAGTTGTTCTGCCGAGGGCGGCAACTGTGTGTTGCCCACGGGTGCGACGGCCTCGGTCTACTACGGCGCCAACGGCACGTATGCGATCCGCACAGGCCTCACGGGCACGATTGCATGCAACAACAACACCTTTGGCGATCCATTGCCGGGTACGGTCAAGAGTTGCGCTTACGTGCTGGATGCCGCCACCGTCACCTTGCCGGCAGTCAACGCACCTTCGATTCTGGCGGGCGGCACGGTCAGCTATGCGCCCACCATCTCTCTTACAGGCGCCACTTTCAGTTGGAGCTTTGGTGACGGCAGTGCCAACACCGCCGCGTCCACGTCGCCCAACACCACACACACCTTCACTGCGGCTGGCATCTATTCGGTGAGCCTGACCGCCAGGTTGAGCGACGGCTCAATCACCCAAAGCAATTTCTTGCAGGTGGTTGGCACGCCCGCAACCAGTGGCCAGCCCACCCGGTCGTCGTCCCTGGCGCTCGAAACGCGCAGTGGCGCTTCCACCCGCCTGTGGGTGGCCAACCCCGATACCAATACGGTCGGGGTGATCGACACGGCGAGCAACACCAAGGTGGCCGAGATCGCGGTGGGCCAGTCGCCGCGCAGCGTTGCCATTGCGCCAGACGGGCGGGTCTGGGTCACCAGCAAAGATGCCGCCACCATCAGCATCCTGAGCCCCAGCACGCTGGCAGTGGTGCAAACCGTGACGCTACCTTTTGCGTCACGTCCGCATGGCATGGCTTTCGTGCCTGGAGGGGGCAGTGCGCTGGTAGTGCTTGAAGCCACCGGCCAGGTCCTCAAGTTGGATGCCACCAGCGGCAAGACTCTGGCAACGCTGAGTGTGGGTGACAACCCAAGGCATGTGAGTGTCTCCGCGGATGGTGCGACCGCACTGGTGTCACGCTTCATCACGGCGCCTCTGCCTGGTGAAGGGACGGCGGCCATTGACACCAGCAAGGCCGGCGCCGAAGTACTGGCCATCAACGTTGGCGCGATGACGCTGTCAAGCGACGTGGTACTGCGCCACAGCGATAAGGTGGACGCCGAAGCCCAAGGCGCTGGCGTGCCCAACTACCTTGGCGCTGCAGCCATCTCGCCAGATGGCAAGAGCGCTTGGGTGCCTTCCAAGCAAGACAACATCAAGCGCGGCACCCTGCGCAGCGGCCAAAACCTGGACTTCCAAAATACCGTGCGGGCAATCACTTCTCGCCTGGATATGACGGCGCTTGCCGAGGATTACCCCCGCCGAGTTGATCTGGACAACTCTAGCTTGGCGTCGGCTGCTGCATACCACCCGAATGGTGCCTATCTGTTCATCGCACTGGAAACCAGCCAACAAGTCGCCGTGGTCAATGCCATGGGCGGCGGCGAGTTGTTCCGCTTCAACTCGGGCCGTGCGCCACAGGGTCTGGTGGTCTCTGCCGATGGCAAGACGCTGTACGTGCAGAACTTCATGGACCGAAGTGTGAGCATCGTTGACCTGACGCCCCTGGTTACTCAGGGACTGAAGCAAGTGGGCGGCACCGTTACGGTATCGACCATCACCAACGAGACGCTCAATCCCACGGTGCTGCGTGGCAAACAGCTGTTCTACGACGCCCGCGACACCCGCTTGGCGCGTGATGGCTACATGAGCTGCGCAGCGTGCCACAACGACGGTGGCCACGATGGCCGCACCTGGGACTTGACGGGGCTCGGTGAGGGCTTGCGCAACACCATCACCCTTAAGGGGCATGCGGGCATGGGCCAGGGCTTGCTGCACTGGAGCGGCAATTTCGACGAGGTACAAGACTTTGAAAAGCAGATCCGGGACCTGGCGGGTGGTTCTGGACTGATGGCCGATGCGGCCTACAACACCGGTACGCGCAGCCAACCCTTGGGTGACCCCAAGGCAGGCATCAGCGCCGACCTTGATGCCCTGGCCGCCTACGTCACATCGCTCTCTGCCAATGAGCCCAGCCCTTACCGACCCGCCGCCGGCACGTTGACGACGGCAGCTGCTGCGGGCAAGACCGTCTTTGTGAACGCCGCTTGCGCCTCCTGCCACGGGGGGACGGACTTCACGAACAGTGCGCTCACGGGTGGCATGCGCAGCGTGGGCACGATCAAGGCCGTCAGCGGCAATCGCTTGGGTGCGCCGCTCACAGGCCTGGATGTGCCGACCTTGCGCGGCGTGTGGGCCACCGCCCCCTACCTGCACGACGGCAGCGCAGCGACCCTGGCTGCTGCTGTTCAGGCCCACGCCAAGAGCGCGGTAACGGGCAATGACCTGACGAACCTGGTGGCCTACTTGCAGCAGATCGACGGGGCCGAAGCCGCGCCGGCAGCGCCGCTGCCTGATGGTGTCTACCGCATCGTCGCGCAACACAGCAACCAGGCCCTTGACATCCAGGGGGTGTCTGCTGCGAACGGCGCGCTCGCCACGCAATGGCCTTGGGTAGCAGGCGACAACCAGCGCTGGAAGCTCACCAATCTGGGAAATGGCGACTACACCGTGACCGCACAGCACAGTGGGCAGCGACTGGAGGTGAGCAACGCCAGTACGGCCGACAACGGACGGGTGCAGCAATGGCCAGCCAACAACTGCACTTGCCAAATCTGGCACATCCAGTCGCTGGGTGACGGCACATTCGAGTTGATCAACAAGAACAGCGGCAAGGTTCTGGATGTCTCCGGTGTCTCGCAAACCGCCGGGGCGGCGGTCATCCAATGGACATGGCTCAATGGTGCGAACCAGCATTGGCGGATTGAGCCGGTGAGCCCCAACAACATCGCGGCCGGCACTTACAGCCTTACCGCAGTTCACAGTGGCAAGGTGCTGGATGTCAACGCCGCATCCCCGGCGGCCGGCGCCAACGTGCAGCAATGGACCTGGGTGGGTGGCGCCAACCAGAAGTGGACGGTCACCGCGATGGCCGACGGATTCTTCGAGCTGGCACCGTCCCACGCCCCGGCGATGAGGCTGGAGGTGGCTGGCGGGGCATTGGGGGACGGCGGCAACGTGCAGCAAGGTCTGGCCAGTGGGTCAGCCGCGCAACGCTGGGGTTTCGAGGTTCAGGCCGATGGCAGCTACCGCCTGATCAACCGCAACAGCGGGGAGGTGCTGGACGTGTCGGGTGTCTCGAAGGCTGATGGCGCCAATGTGTGGCAATGGACATGGGGGAGTGGGGCCAACCAGATGTGGAAGCTCACTGCCCAGTGAACGGGGAGCCAAACTAGAGGGGTCGTTCAAGTCGCCTTCGATTTGCTCGTGCGTGCTGAGCTCGTCGCACGGATCGATGCCGAGCCATGATCCGTGCACCTCATTGCATCGCTGCCAGACTTCTTCAGGTGCCATGGTGAAATAGATGGCCGGCTCTCCCTGAGGAGAGGTCGCGTTTGCGCGAAGCGGATCCAGGCGAGCTGCCCGGCACTGACTCATCTCAACTCGTTGTTCAACAAAATCTGTGTGCTTGTATGACCGCCCCAGCGCATTCCTGATGTGATGCTCCAGTTGTGCTTCGACGATGGACTCATCCCAGTCCACGCATTCGGCGAGCGTCGTGCGAGCCAAAGCACGGAATCCACGGACAGTCATTTCGTCGCCGCTGAAGCCGAACTTCCTCAGGGCGGCAATCAGGTTGAAGTCGCTCGTCACGCGCCCTCTGCATCTGGTTGATGGGAACAAGTGCGCCAGATGACCGGTGAGCGGGCTGAGCTCTACCCGTATCGCATTCGCACATGAGGTCTGCGTTTCTCCAAAATTTCAGAAGGGTCGGAAATTTCTGCGCGAATTCACGGCCTGGCGAGCCTGACCGGCTGCGGCCGGCGCAATGGCCCGCGCTGTGCTCCGCATTGGTGAGTTCGGGTCGCGGCGTTCATGGCGCGCTCGCCCATCGCCTTCATCACTTTGACTGAAGAAGGACATCGAATCCTGCAACTGTTGAGCCTGTCCAGAAAGCTCCTCGGCCGTCGCCGCCAGCTCTTCCGAGGCCGAAGCATTTTGCTGAGTGGCCGTGCTGAGTTGCCCCATCGCCCCACCGATCTGCATCACCGCTTGGCTTTGCTCCTGGGAGGCTGCGGCGATCTCCTGAACCAATCCGCTGGTCTTGCCGATGGACGGCACGATCTCATCCAACAGCTTGCCCGCGCGCTCGGCCAGCGACACGCTGTTGATCGCCAGTTCGCCGATTTCCTGGGCTGCTTCCTGGCTACGTTCAGCCAGCTTTCTGACCTCATCGGCCACCA
>CANBUA010000082.1 GCA_947372535.1 Burkholderiales bacterium | reverse complement strand
CTATTGAAGCGGGTTGACAGGCTCCGTCAGGGCCTTGTCTCGCCTACATACCGACAACGCCTTGGCGCGTGCTTCGATGATGTGGGTGATGGTGTGGTTCTCGGCATCTTCCCTGACCTTCAGGCAGGCACAACCGTAACCTGCGGAGCCGGAACCAGTGCGCACCCATTGGGCCCGCTTGAAGGTGGGCCATGCGCCTTCGGCCGATGACATGCCTTGCTGGGCCACGGCCCATTCGCTCTGACGATCAGTCAAGGTGGCATTGCCCGGTGATGGGTTGTCGAACCAACCGCATCTTGTTCGCCACGGGTCGCTGGATGCCGTGCCATCCGCGTGAACTGAACCGCCCGTCACGATCAATAACATGGATGCCATGGCCAGCCATGTTCTGGCAAAAGCTTTGAATGAAAGGGCGCGCATTACGCAATCCTCATGGAAGTGAAGAATTCGAATTGGCCATTACTTCTGGATTTGACCAAAACAGCTTCGATCTTCTTGGCAATCTCTGCAATGTCTGCTGCATGGTCTTTTCCGTTGACCATCGCGCGGGCACCTTGGTAGTCGCACTTATTGCCATCGATGAAATCATCCAGCATCTTGCCATTGGCGAAGATTTTTCCGGTGCGCATGCCGTATGACATGAGTTCGAAGGCCACTTCTGGTGTTTTGATCAGCTCCGGGTTCAACAAAAATTCCAGGCCTCGCCTAAGTTCGACGCCTGCGAGGAGGTAGTTGGACCACCATGTCAACTGGACATAGCCCCGTCCATAGAAGGCTTGCTCGGTGCCATCGTCCTTGACATAAACGTCGGAGGAGGCCAAGCCAGCCGTCGAGCCCATCTTGGCAGCTTTGGTGACAGGTGTGATCTTCCCGGAGAGCTTGATGATGAATTGATCACCATCGTGCTCAGTGATTCGGGCCGAGCCGTCTGGAAGCACCTTGATCTTGACGGGGTCATGGTACTTGCGGCCTTTGCCATGGCCCACTTCCACCACCGGTGCCATGTTCATTTGCCACCGCGTTGTTTTGACCAGGACAGGCATGCCATGTTTGTCCTTCAATGGAAGTCCCTTTTTGTTCTTGGCTTGACGAAAGACACGGTTGGGACTCGTTGTTTCCCACATCGTCGTGGCCAACATGTACGCCGCCCAACGTAAGTCCGTGATCTGCCGGTCCTTCTCGATCATGCTCAACAGCGCGAAGGTGCTTGGCAAGGAGCCGGCGTTGTACCTTGGGCTGGTGCAAAAGGCTTTGGCGAATTCATCGGCGAATACGATTCGGTCGTAGGCGACTGGACTTTTCCATGTCAGGGCTTGTCCGATGGGCATACCTGTTCTCCTTGATGATTTTTGATTTCGAAGTCTAGCCGCCCCCGTTCTCTCGCGTCTTCCCCAATATGGGCGAGAGGACAGGTCGTGTGGCAACAATTGCCGCGCGTTGGTGCAGGTGATCTTGAGTGGCTTGCACAGATGGCAACTCCGAATCAGCGATTTGTAAAAGACACCGCGCTGTGGATGCTGATCGTGGTGCGCTTGTTCAGCGGCGCGATGCAGGCCAACGCGGCCGTGGCCAATGCCTACGTGGCCGACATCACGGCGCCGCAGGACCGCGCTCGGCGCTTCGGGCTGGTGGGCGCGATGTTCGGCCTGGGCTTCACCTTGGGGCCGGCCTTGGGCGGTTTGCTCGGTGGCATCAATCTTCACCTGCCCTTCTTCGTGGCTGGGGGCATGGCGGTGCTGAACTGGTTGTATGGTTACTTCGTGCTGCCCGAATCCCTGCCGCCCGAGCAGCGCAAGCCCTTCGAGTGGCGCCGCGCCAATCCGCTGGGCGCCCTGGCGGGGCTGAGGCAGTTGCAGGGTGGCGGCGCGCTGGTCGTCGTCACAGCGTTGGCGGGCTTGGCGCAGTCCACGCTGTTCACCAGCTTTGTGCTCTACACGACCTTCAAGTTCGGTTGGGGCCCGAGGGACAACGGCCTGGCGCTTTTCGCCGTGGGGCTGTCGTCGGTGGTGGTACAGGGCTTTTTGCTCAAGCACATGTTGCGGCTCTTGTCGGCGCGGACGCTGGCGGTGGGCGGCTTGCTGGCGTCGAGCTTGACCTACCTGGGCTTTGGCCTGGCCAGCCAAGGGTGGATGATGTTCGTGGTCATCGTCGTGGGCACACTGCTGAGTGGCGGCGCCTCAGCCGTGGTGCAAGGCCTGGTGTCCAACGCGGCCGATGCCAGCAACCAGGGCCAGACCATGGGGGCGGTCGCCTCTGTGAACAGCCTGATGGCGGTGATCGCGCCCGTGGTCAGCGCCGGTTTGCTGGGCATGGTGTCGCACCTGCACCGGGGGGATTGGCGCATGGGCTTGCCGTTTTACTTTTGCGCAGTGTTGCAGTTGGTCGGCACAGGGTTGTTGGTCAGGCATTTTGGGCGAGGTGGGCACAGGGCGGTGACGCCTGAGTTCGTTTGACGGCTCACGCTGGCCCAACGAAAACCCCCGGTCGTTGATCCAGGTGCGCGCCCTAAACTCGGGCGCACACCAAGTCATCAACAAGGGAAGCCCATGACCGTTTGCCTGGAACAACATCACCACATCGTGCTGAGGCAGCCTGACGAGACGACGTGCGGCAACCACTGCTGCGCGATGGTGAAAGTGATCACGGGCGGCTCGGACGCGGTGCCTGCCGGCCCGGCCTCAAAGGACGATGAGCTCTTTGCCATGGTGAAGGCCCAGGGCATCAAGGCGCAACTCCACAAACGGCGCACGCCTTCACAGATGAAGGACCTGGTGCGCAAGGTCACGCCCACCAAGCCGATCATCGCGGCGGTGATCTGGGAGGGTGAGGACCGGGGGCATTGGATCGTCATCGCCGGCCGGACCACCCATTTCAACCAGAGTTCGGAATACTGCATCCTGGATCCGGCCTATGGGCTGCACACCACGTCCTTATCGGCGGGCAGCCTGCCCCTGAAGTTCACGGCTGGCTTGCGCAACTATCCGGGCTTGCTGTACACGGTCCAAGGCCATGCCGCCCTGCTCAAGGGCACCCTCATCACGATCGGGTGAAGCGCTGGCGTGCTCATCGCAACGGACTGACCGGCTCCGTCAGCGCCTTGGCGCGCGCCGATGATCTGGGTGATGGTCCATGCAGGCACCCCAGCCCCAGCAATGTCTGCCGCAAGGCTTCATGCAAGGGCGTATGAGGTTCCTGCCCCACCAGGGCCTGCAATTTGCGATTGTCCAACTGCAGTGGTTGCTCCCACAGGTAGCGCATCTCCGTCATCTCACGCAGCACCGGCACGAATGGGCTCAACCACCTCAGCAGGCCCCAGGGCAAGGACTTGATCGGCAGATCGGGGCAGCTTGAGACCTCGGCGATCGCGCGGGCCATCTCGATGCCATGAGGCAGCCAGTGACCCGCGAAGTGGACCACTTCGGCATCGGCCATTCGCTGTGGTTCGGTCAAGGACAGTGTCATCAGCGCCAGCATGGCTTCAGCCAGGTCCGGCAGATAAGCCCAGGCATGCCCCACATGGGCCTGGCCTGGATAGGTCACGCGCCGCAGGGGATGCCCCGGCTTGACCAGCAGGTGACCCAGCCAAGACGACGGCGCGTGCGGCCCGAAAAAATCCCCCGCGCGCACCACCAGCGACCGGACCGGCGAAGACGCCTTCGCGGCCTGGGCCAGCATGGCCTCCATCTCCACCCTGACCAGCCCTTTGCGGGTCAAGGGGTGTTGCGGCGAGGTTTCACTCACCAAGGCGCCGGCATCGGGGCCGAAGTTGTAGACGTTGCCTGGCAGGATCAGTCGGGCACCGCTGCTGCGGGCCGCTTCGATCGCATTGGACAGCATCGGCAAGGCCAGCGCCCGCCAGCGTACATAGCCGGGCGGGTTGGCGGCATGAAGGATGAACGTCATGCCTTGGGCCGCTGCCACCACGTCTGGCATCGACATGGCATCGCCCTGGCGCCATTCCAGCCCTCGCAGCGCTGTTGCTTGGTGGCCTGACACCTGACCTTCGGCAAGGAGATGCCGGGTCAGGGCGCGAACCTGCCAACCCAGCGCGAGTGCCTGCTTGGCCACTTCCCCCCCGATGCCGCCCGTGGCCCCGATGATGAGCAAGGCGGGGGTGCCCGCGGCCGATGCTTGGTGCGTGCCATCCATGGTCGAACATCCTTGATGTGGTTGAGGCAATGCCCGATGCTAGGCGCATGCGCTGCATACAGCCATCGCTTATTCATGCACACTGACCATACATTTCTGTATGGCCATGCAAGCACCTGACTGGAACCTCTACCGCTCCTTCCTCGCTGTGATGCGTGAAGGCAGCTTGTCTGCTGCGGCGCGCTCACTGGGCATGACCCAGCCCAGCATGGGGCGCCACATCCATGCCCTCGAAGCTGCGCTGGGCCGCCCGCTGTTCACGCGGTCCTCGGAAGGGCTCAAGCCTACGGCCCATGCCGAGCAACTCCTGGGGCCTGCGCAGGCCATGGCGTCGGCGGTGCAGGAGGCGGCCCGGCTTTCCAGCGGCGAGCAGGCCCAGGCGCGGGGCACGGTCCGCATCACGGCCAGCCAGGTCATGGGTGGCGAAGTCCTGCCGGAGTTGCTGGCCCGCTTTCAGGCACAACACCCTTTGATCGCGATCGAACTGGTGCTCAGCAATCAACAAGATGATCTGCTCAAGCGCGAAGCGGACATCGCGGTGCGCATGGTCCGCCCCACCCAGAAGGCCTTGATGGCCAAAAAGCTCGGGCGTGTCGACATTGGCATGTACGCGCACCAGCGCTACGTCAAGCGGCGGGGCCTGCCGCGCAGCGTGATGGACCTGGCCCAGCACACCCTGATTGGGGCCGACACCGATCCCACGGCCATCAAGCTGGCGCAGCAAGTGGGGCTGCACATCACTCGTGAAGACTTTCAGTTTCGCTGTGACAACGACCTGGCGCAGTTGGCGGCCCTGCGCGCCGGATTGGGCATCGGGGGGTGTCAAATCGGCATCGCCCAACGGAATCCTGACCTGATCCCGGTTCAACCCGAGCTGTTGACCTTCAGCCTGGACATGTGGCTGATCACGCATGGGGATCTGCGGCGAGACCCGAACGTGATGGCGCTGTATCGCCACCTGGCCAGCCACCTCAGTGCATATGCCTTGACCAGTCAACGCCAGGGATGAGCCGACGCGAGCGAGGGTTTCCCGAGGGGGAGTACCATCGGTCGCCATGCGCCTTCACCCTCTCCCCATCGCCTGTGCCTTGCTGATGATGGTGTCGGGCTTGGTCGGGGCGCAGCCCAGGCCGACGCCGACGCCCGAGCAAGCCTTTTTCGAGGAAGCGTCCGAGTGCGCGGCCGCCTTCGAGGCCCGGGTGGTTGAACGTCAGGCCCAGCCCAAATCCCCAGCCCGTGATCAGGCCATCCTGAGCGACACCGAGCTGGGGTTTGCCTATGTCGGAGTGGCCTACAAGCGTGGCTTGCGCAACCCCGAGGCCTCGCAGATGCTCAAGGCCGCTGAGAAGCGATGGCGCACACTGGGCAAAGCCGAGCAGCAGAGCCGGCTGACCGCCTGCTCGACCAAGGCCCAGCAACTCCTGAAGGATGTCAGCGGCCTGGAGCGCTTCATCGTCAGGAACCGCGCCCAGGCCAGGGTGGATCGCCTGCTGAGCAAAGAAGCCACGCCCTGAGGCGGTCACGGTTCGGTCACATGGGCTTGCTACCGTGAGGCCGACAAATAGGGAGGCCCTGGAGCTTGTGCGTCAAACTGGGCGCCATGTCTTGGCACCCCACTGAACTGCATCGACTGCTGATACCGCCGGGTGCGGATCGGCGCGTGTGGCCCTTGTTGGTGGGCCGAGCCTTGCGTGCGCTGGCCGATGGCTGCATCGCCATCCTGCTGCCCGCCTACCTGCTGGCGCTGGGCCTGGGTACTTGGCAAGTTGGCGTGTTGGCCAGCACGACCTTGCTGGGCTCGGCGGTGGCCACGGTGGCCATCGGCGCGTGGGGACATCGCTTTCATCAACGGCGTTTGTTGATGGGTGCGGCCGTGCTGATGGCGGCCACTGGCTTCGCGTTTGCCCTGGGCTCGGCTTTCTGGCCGCTTTTGCTCGTGAGCTTCGTGGGAACGCTCAACCCTAGCTCGGGCGATGTCAGCGTGTTCCTGCCGCTGGAGCATGCACGCCTGGCAGAGGCGGCGCAAGGCCAGGCGCGAACGGGGCTGTTCGCCCGCTACAGCTTGATCGGCGCCTTGTTTGCGGCGTTGGGCGCGCTGGCGTCCGGGCTGCCGGATCACTGGCGTGGCCTGTTCATGATGGGGCGGCTGGATGCCCTGCGGCTGATGTTCGTGCTGTACGGGCTGATCGGTTGTCTGGTCTGGCTGTTGTATCGACAGATGCCGGTGCCGCGATTCGATGAGGCGTTGCCCATGCGCGTGCCGCTGGGGCCATCGCGCAGTGTCGTATGGCGCTTGGCGGCGCTGTTCTCTGTCGATTCCTTTGCCAGTGGCCTGGTGGTCAATGCCTTGCTGGCCCTCTGGCTGTTCAAGCGCTTTGACTTGTCGCTGGGTGCGGCGGGCGTGTTCTTCTTCTGGGTGGGCCTGGGCGCGGCCTTGTCGCAGCTGGCCGCGCCCAGGCTGGCCCAACGCGTGGGCCTGCTCAACACCATGGTGTTCACGCACATCCCGGCCAGCCTTTGCCTCATCGCGGCGGCCTTCGCGACGCGCATGGAGCTCGCGCTGGGCCTGCTGCTCTTGCGCTCGCTGCTGTCTCAAATGGATGTGCCGGCGCGCAGTGCCTTCGTCATGGCCGTGGTGACGCCGGGCGAGCGGGCGGCGGCGGCCAGTTTCACGGCCGTGCCGCGCAGCCTGGCCTCGGCCCTGAGTCCGGCCATCGGCGGGGCCTTGCTGGCGGCGGGCTGGCTGGCGGCGCCCCTGGTGCTGTGCGGGGCCTTGAAGATCGGCTACGACATCGCGTTGTGGCGGGCCTTCAGGCAGAGCGATGGCGAGAATCAATAGATTGATGCGCTCATCGCGCAGGCACGCCGCGCCGCCAGGCCGGCCAGTTCTTGCTGATGGCCTGCACCAGCGGATTGCCTGCCAGGTAGAGGTTTTGCAGCGTGATGTTGAAGCCGCCCTGGGCGGCATAGTTCAGGAGGTTGTCGGCGCTGGTCTGGCCGGGGTAGGGCCGGTCGAAATCAGAGCCACCGCGCAACACGGCCACGCGGTCCAGATCGACCAGTTTGAGGGCCGCGCCCCGCTTGAGTGCCTCGTAGGTGGCGTTGTCTTCCTGCTGGGTGGTGCAGTAGACGCCTTTGCCGTCGGTGAGTAAGCGCGTCCATTCGGTGGCGCGCTGGCCGAGTAAGGTGCCGGAGAACCAGGTGTCTCCAGCCAGGGTGTCGCACTGGAGCACGGTGGGTGGCTGGTTGGCAGGCGCGACGGGGAAGTGCGCGCGCGCGGCCTGCGCATCGGGGCCATCGCTCAAGGGCACCTGGCGTGACAGGGCCAAGGCTTTTTGCAGCAAGGCCTCGTTGAGCTGGAACACCTCGGTTCGATAGTCCAGGGGTGGTTTGTCGGCCGGGCTCTTGGTGTTGATGCCCAGGTAGCCGCTGGGCCAGCCGGCCGGGATCTCGCGGGCGTCGATCTCCCACTGGATGCCGAAATCGACCAGGTAGCGCGCCCAGGCCACCGAGCCGACCGTGCCCAGCTCCGGGTTGATGCCCGCGATGCCGGCGACCAGGAAGTAGGTGTGCGAGAGGTCGAACACGCGCGAGAGCACCAGCGCCAGGGTCGAGACCGCCGCGTTGGTGTGGCCCATGCCGGTGGTCATCACGCAGACATCGGCGCGGTTGCAGCTGACGCTCGGGTAGTCGGGCGACAGGCCAGGCACTTTGATCTGGCGCCACGGACCAAGCTTGTCGAGCCAGACCTGGCCCTCGGGCCCGAACATGGAGATGATCATGACCTTGGGCTCGCGCACCTCGCGGTCCCAGCGATCGGATGGATCCCGGGCATGGACGGTTGTGGCGGTGGCGCCCAGCAGCAGGGCACCGATGGCCAATGCGGCCCGCTTGAGTCTTTGGGTGATCATCCTGAGTTCTCCTGGCGGTGAGGGCTGCGGCATCTTGCCGAAGGCTGACAGCAGGCACAAGCAAGTCCCTGGCCTGCATGCGGCCACCGGGGCGCCCTTGAAAGGGGCGGCCCCACGCCCCACCTGAGAGCGATACCGCAACGCCCAGCCCCAGATCGGATCCGCCGTGCCCATGCTCATTGCAGCCCTCCTGGCCTTGGCGCTGATCGCCTGGCTGGTGTTTCAGCCTCGATGGATCGAGCGGCGCCGCCAGCGTCTGCGCGATCAGCCTTTCCCGGCTGCGTGGCGGGACATCCTGCGGCGGCGCGTGCCTTATGTGCGCGCTTTGCCCGCCGACCTGCAACGCCAGCTCAAGGCCCACATCCAGGTCTTCCTGGCCGAGAAGGCCTTCATTGGCTGCCAGGGGCTGGTCATCACCGATGAGGTCCGGGTAACCGTGGCCGCGCAGGCCTGCCTGTTGCTGCTCAACCGGCCCACCGATTACTACCCCAAGCTGCGCCAGGTGCTGGTCTACCCGGGCGCCTTCGTGGTCAATGAGCTCAGGGGTGATGGCAGCGGGGTGTTGCAGGATGAGCGGCGTGTGCTGGCGGGTCAGTCCTGGACGCAAGGCCAGGTGATCCTGTCGTGGCAAGACGTGTTGGAAGGCGCTGCCGACACCCACGATGCCCAGAACGTGGTGATTCACGAGTTTGCGCACCAACTCGATCAGGAGAAGGGCCACGCCAATGGCGCGCCCTTGCTGCCCAGCCGGCAGCGTTACCAACGCTGGTCACAGGTGATGAGGCATGCGTTCAACCGATTGCAGGCCCACGCGCAGGCCGGGCTGCCTTCGCTGTTCGATCACTACGGCGCGAGCGATCCAGCCGAGTTCTTCGCGGTGGTGTCCGAGACCTTCTTCGAGCGGCCGGTCGAGTTGTCGGAACAGTGGCCCGAGCTGTATCGGGAGCTGCGTGAGTTCTACCGCATCGATCCGCTGAGCTGGTGACGCGCCCGTCCGCTCATGGTGAGCCGGGGATGGGTGATGTCGTCGGGTGGCAGGGTGGCGGCATCTGGCTGGGTTTGAGGCCTTCGCCATTGGTGCAACGCCAAGTCACTTGGCCATCGGCTTCGGCATTGGGCACGAACACCAGTTCGCCCTTGTCCACACCGATGCTCAGGATCATGGTCTTGGGATCGAGGGACAAGAAGGCGCCATTGGCCAACTGGGGCGAGACCCCGGCGCTGGCCAGTGAGGGCGGCGGCTGGTGGTTGGCGGTGTAGTAGCGGCCCAAGGCATCGCGGGCGCCTTGCGACAGCGTCACGGCCGTGCTGACCTTGGCCTTCACGGTGTAATCCTGGTAGGCCGGGATGGCGATGGCGGCCACGATGCCGACGATGTAGATCAACATGATGAACCCGAAGCCTGCCCCCAATCGGCCCGCATAGGGGATGAATGCCGCCAAGAGGGCTGCCATGGGGCTGCGCGGCGGCACGGTGCCGTTGACATCGAGCACCCGAAGCGCGCGCTTGGTCAGCCAGGGGTAGCCATTGGTCAGCTCATGGAAGGACATCCAAAAGCCGGAGGTGTGCAAGGCCTGGCGCTTGTAAGAGGCCATGTCCAGTTGCTGCCAGCGCTCTGGCCCGGCCGACAAAGCGGTCAGGGCGCGAGCAGCGCCTTCAGGCGAGGCGCAACAGGCGGCACCATGGCGGTCGCACGTGCTTTCGCGAGCGCGCGAGTAGGCGGCACCCAGCAAAGGCAGCCACAACACCGGCCAGCGAAAGAGCTGACCGCGCAAGTGCTTCATGCGCAGGTGGCCCAGTTCATGGCCGATGTAAAAACTCACGCCGTCGTCGTGCTTGGCCATGGCATCAACCACATCCGACAGCAGCACCACGAATTCGGCGCCCAGGAACTTGGTGGCAAACGCGTTCAGGCCCCCATTGCCGTTGAGGATGTAGATCTGAGGGCGAGCCTTGATGTTCAAGCGATCGCAGCAGGCGGTGAACTGGTGGTAGAGGTCGGGCATCTGCGTGGTCGACAACTCCACGCCATTGCCGCGGATGTAGGCGATCAGGGCTGATTGGGCAAACAGGTAAATGAGAAAGGCCAAGCCCAGGCCGATCAGGGCCGTGCCGAAGGTGCCGATGATCAGCAGCAGCCAGGCCACGATGCCCAGCACCAATGTGAGGGTGGCGAGCGTGCGCTCGCGCGGATAGACGAGGTGGTCCATGTGAAAACTTCCCTGGGTTTGAAATGAGTGTCGGCGTGCATTATCGACGCCCAGCCAAGGGAGGTTCGATCCGCTCAGGTCGGCATCACACCTTCACATCGGCCAAATCATTGCCGGCGATGTAGCCAAAAGTCATGGCCGGCCCGATGGTCGAGCCCGCGCCCGCATAGCTGTGCCCCATCACGGCGGCGCTGGCATTGCCGGCCGCATACAGGCCGGCGATCACGGTGCCGTCTTCGCGCAGCACGCGGGCCCGCTCATCGGTTCGCAGGCCGCCCTTGGTGCCCAGGTCGCCAGGCACGATCTTGAAGGCGTAGTAAGGCCCCAGGTTCAAAGGCGCCAGGCCGGGGTTGGGCTTGACGGCAGGGTCGGTGTAGTAGCGGTCATAGGCGCTTTCGCCGCGATGGAAGTCCAGGTCCTGGCCGGTCTTGGCAAAGCCGTTGAAGCGCGCCACGGTGGCCTTCAAGGCGCCAGCGGGCAGGCCCAGCTTGGCGCCCAGGCCGTCCAGCGTGCTGTCCTTGACGACCACGCCGCTGTCGTACCAGGCCTTGGGCAGGGCTTGCAGCGGCAGCAGGTCGCGCAGCACATAGCGGTTGCGGTAGCGCTGGTCGGTGATCAGCCAGGTGGGCATGGTGCTGCCGCGCACATTGTGCTGGTACATGTTGTGCACGGCGTCCACGTAAGGCACGGCCTCATTGGTAAAGCGGGCGCCCTCTGCGTTGACCATGATGCTGCCCGGCAGGGTGCGCTCGGCCAGGCAGAAATAGGGGCCTTCGGGCAGGGGGATGCTAGGGCCCCACCAAGCGTCATCCATGAGGTCGAGTGCCGCGCCGGCACGTTGCCCCGCGCGGATGCCGTCGCCCGTGTTGCTCTTGGCGCCCACGGTCCACTGCGTGGTGATGGGCGCGGCTTGGTAAGCCTGGCGCATGGCCAGGTTGTGCTCGAACCCGCCGGATGCCACAACCACACCGCGCTTGGCCGTGATCAGCGTGGGCACCCCGTTGCGCGTGACCAGCACCCCGTTGGCCCGGCCGCTGGCATCGAAGCTCAGCTCCTGCATGGGCGTGTCCAGCCACACCGGCACCTTGGCGGCCAGAAGCCCGACGCGCAGGCCGGCGGCCAGGGCTTGGCCCATGGTCAACGGGATTTCGCCGCGCAGCTTGGCGGTGGCATAACGGCTGACGCACTTGAGCGCGGTGGACACCCCTTTGCTGGAGACGCCCGCCAGGTTGATCCACTTGTACTCGCCACCAAAGACGACCAGACCGGGCGGTGTGGCCAGGTAGGGCGGGTTGAGCTTGGCCAGTTCAGGCCCCAGCAATTTGCCGTCGAATTGCTCCGGCTCGATGGACGCGCCATTGGGCATGCCGCCCGGCAGCTCGGGGTAGTAATCGGGGTAGCCCTCCATCCACCGAAAGCGCAAGGGCGTGTTGCCCAGGATGAAGTGGATCATGGCCGGGCCTTGGCCCAGGAAGGCCGCCTGGCGCGCCAGAGGCACCTCGGGGCCGACGACGGCACTCAGGTAGGTGGCCGCCGCTTTGGCATCCAGGTCGGCCACGCCGGCTTGGGTCAGCACCTCGTTGCCACGTATCCAGATGCCGGCACCTGAGCGGGCAGTCGAGCCGCCGAAGACGGCCGCTTTTTCGATCACCACGGCACGCAGGCCGCGTTTGGCAGCGGTCAACGCGGCGGTCATGCCGGCGGCGCCCGAGCCGATGACAACGACGTCGAAGCTGGTGTCGCTGTTGTCGTCATCAGCCGCCTGAGCGTTGGTGCTCAAGCCTGCCAGGGCGCCGGCGCCCAACCCTGCGCCGGCCGCGCTTTGCAGCAACTGGCGACGGCGAAGATCGACGGCCTGTTCGTCGCTGTGGGGTGTGCCGGGCTTGACGTGATCTGACATGGCGGGGCCTTGTTCTGGTGGACCACCATCATGGTGGCGACCGAAGGCCAGGCGCGAGATCGTTTGTACGGATTGATCGGGGTGCCTGGGTCGATCAGGGGTTGGCAGTTGGGCTTGGTTTGGGCGGCGTGGCGCCCGGCGACGGGGCCGGCAGCAGCGGTGTCACCTCGAAGCCCTGCCGGGCCAACAAGGCCGGCAGCCCTTTGGGGCCGATCATGTGCAGGCTGCCAATGGCGGCAAATACCCGCTTGCCGCTGTCATGCAGGGCTGCGATGCCCGTGGCCAGCGCGGGGTTGCGCTCGTCCAGCATTTTTTTCATGTCGGTGCGGTCGGCCTCGGTCCTGATGCAATCGCACCAAGTTTCGTATTGGCTCAAGGTGGTCAGGTCTGAATCGGCCCAGGCTTGCGCCAGTTTCACCAGGGTCGTGCGCGCGGCGCCCGATTCGATGACATCCAGGCCTTCGCTCACGAACGTGGTGGTTTCGGCCGGGGTGCTTTTGCGCATGAGCTGCAATTGCTGCTCGGGCGTTTCCAGCGAGACCACGTCTTTGCGGCCGGCTTGGGCCAGGCCCGCCAGGAACACGTCGATGCCGTAAGACGGATCGATGCCTTCCCGGCGTGCGACCATGATCAGCAAGGTGGACACGCGCATCTCCGGGAAATAGCTCAGGGTCTCTGCTTCGGGCAGACATTCGGCCCGGATGCGTTGCAGCAGGCGTTGGTGCAAGGCGGGAGGCAGAGGGGCCGAAGGCTCGCGCATGCCTGTCATCAGGCGGCGCATGATGTCAGGGTCAAGCACGTTGAGCTCAAGGGCGACGGTGTCGGTGGCCTTGAGCGCAGCGACCACCTCCGGACCGGGCACCATCCACTCCGGCCGTGCGGCATGGATCGTGCCGTACAGGTAGGAGCTGTGCCCCTGGCGGCTGATGCGCCAGAGGAAGCCGTGGTTCCCGGCGTCCCGGGCGAGGTTGCGGAACTGCTCTGGCGTGGGGGATGCGACCGTGGGTGGGCAATTGGGAGCAGGCGCCGACGGGACGCTGTAACTGCTTGCTTCAAGCGTGGTGGCCATCAAGCCCATGACCAGCAGTTTCTGAAAAGTGACCATGTCAGGCTCCTGTCTGCATCTTGCAGGGAATAATCATCCCATGCTTGATGATTTGGAAACCAACGCCCGCCAGGCTGCGCCGGCCGGCCTCACCCACTGGGCCGTTCGCGGCGTGCGCGAACGCAGCCAGCGCCTGATGGTGCGCCAGGGCGTGCCCGAATCGCCATCCATGACGCGCGATGAAGGCGCGATGGTCACGGTGATCGCAGGTGGCGGCCTCGGGTATGCCGGCACCAGCGACACTTCAGTGGGCGGGCTCAAGGCGGCGTTTGCGCAGGCCCTGGCCCTGGCCCGCGCCACCGCCGGCAAAGCAGTGTTCGACTACGGAAGCTTGCAGATGCCCCGGCCCTCGGGTCGCTACGACAGCGTCGTCACCAAGGACAGCAGCAGCTTGAGCCTGGCCGAGAAGATCGACCTGCTGCGTGCGGTCAGTGCGGCCACCCAGGTCGATGCGCGCATCATTGATTCGCAGGCCAGCATGTGGACGGTGCAGACTGATCAATTGCACCTGACCAGCGATGGCGCCCGCGCCGAGCAGCATTGGCAAATGCTCACGCCCGCCATCCAGGCCACAGCGCAGGTGGCAGGCGTCACGCAGACGCGCTCGTCGGCCGGGCAATACAACGGCTTTTGCCAGCAGGGTGGCCTGGAGGTGCTGGACCGGGCGCATTTCCATGACGATGGCCCCCGCGTGGCGGGCGAGGCCATCGAGTTGGCCATGGCGCCTCAGTGCCCCAGCGGCCAGATGGACCTGGTGCTCATGCCCGATCAGATGATGCTGCAGATCCACGAATCCATCGGCCACCCGCTGGAGTTGGACCGCATCCTGGGCGATGAGCGCAACTACGCCGGCACCAGTTTTGTGACGCCCGACATGTTCGGCCACTACCGCTATGGCAGCGACTTGCTCAACGTGAGCCACGATCCTCAGCAGGCCCACGAGTTCGCGGGCTTTGCCTTCGATGACGATGGCACGGTGGCGCAGCGCCAGCGCATCATCGAGCGGGGCATCTTGCAGCGGCCACTGGGCGGGACGATCTCTCAGGCGCGTGCGCAGGCACAGGGCCTGGACTTGGGCGGGCTGGCGACCACGCGCGCCTCCAGCTGGAACCGCGCGCCGATTGACCGCATGAGCAACCTCAACGTGGAGCCAGGCGATGCCAGTTTTGAGCAGATCATCGCCTCGGTGGAGCACGGCGTGCTCATGCACACCAACTGCTCGTGGAGCATCGACGACTCGCGCAACAAGTTCCAGTTTGGCTGCGAATATGGCCGGGTGATCCGCCAGGGCCAACTGGGCGAGGTCGTGCGCAACCCCAACTACCGCGGCATCTCGGCCACCTTCTGGCGCTCGCTGGCCATGGTCGGCAACCAGGACACCTTCAAGGTGATGGGCACGCCCTTCTGCGGCAAGGGCGAGCCTTCCCAGATCATTCGCGTGGGGCATGCCGCGCCCGTGTGCAAGTTTGCCGATGTGGCCGTGTTCGGCGGCGGGGCTTGATCGACATGACCATGAACTTGACCACCAGCACTGCTTTGAACCTGACCGAACGCGCCGACCTGGAGGCCTTGTTCGATGCCGTCCTGCGCACACCGCCCGAGGGCTGCCGCACCAGCCTTTACGTGGCGGCCGAGGCCTCAGATTTCATCCGTTTCAACCAGGCCAAGGTGCGCCAGGCCACGCATGTGACGCAAGCGCTGGCCACCTTGACGGTGACGCAGGGGCAGCGGTCGGCCCAGAGCACCATCACCTTGCGGGGTGACCTGGCTTTGGACACGGCCGCTTTGCTGGCTGAGCAAAGCCGCATGGCGCAAGACCTGCCTTTGTTGCCGGAGGACCCGCTCCTGCTGCTGCCTGATGCCGTGGTCGACACCTCGCGTGACGAGCAAGGCAGCTTGCCGTCGCCCGGTGAGGTCATCGATGCCGTGGTCGATCAAGCCAAGGGCCTGGACTTCGTGGGCTTCTACGCGGGTGGGCCGGTGGTGCGCGCCCATGCCGACAGCCGGGGCCAGCGCAACTGGCACCGCGTGGCCAGCTTCAGCCTGGACTGGAGCCTCTACCACTCGCGGGACAAGGCGGTCAAAGCCCTGCATGCGGGCACGCAGTGGTCCACGCCTGCATTTGGCCAGCGCCTGGCGCGCAGTGCCGAGCAACTGGCTTTGCTGGCCAAGCCAGGCCGAACCTTGAGCCCGGGCCGCTACCGCACCTACTTCGCGCCATCGGCGGTGGCCGAGTTGCTGGGCACCTTGAGCTGGGGCGGCTTCAGCCAGAAGGAGCAGGCTGTGGGCATGTCGCCCTTGATGCGGCTGGTGCAAGGCCAGGTCACCCTGAGCCCTCAGCTGCAACTGACGGAAGACACCGGACGCAGCACGGCACCGGCCTTCACGCCCGATGGTTTCACCCGGCCCGATCAGGTCGCGCTCGTGGTCAATGGCTTGCACCAAGCCAGCTTGTGCTCACCCCGATCTGCCCGCGAATTCAAGATGAGCACCAATGGCGCGACTGGCGGCGAAGCGCCGCAATCCCTGAGCCTGGCGCCAGGCACCATGCCCGAGGCCGATGCATTGAAGGCCCTGGGTACCGGCCTGTATATCAGCAACCTGCACTACCTGAACTACAGTGACCGCCAGCATGGCCGCATCACCGGCATGACGCGCTTTGCCTGCTTCTGGGTGGAAGACGGCGTGCCCGTGGCGCCGCTGGATGTCATGCGTTTCGACGATGATCTGCTGGCGCTGCTGGGCCCTCGCCTGTTGGCATTGACCGACCAGGCCGAGGTGCACCAGGACACCAGCACTTATGGTGAGCGCCAGCTGAGCGCCATCACCACGCCGGGGGCCTTGGTGGACGGCTTCGAACTGACGCTTTGAAGCGTGAGGCGCATCAACTGGCGTACTTCACCGAGCAGCCATAAGGCCGGGTGCTTTGCTGCGCTACCTTCTGACCTGAGGTCAATGCCTTGATCGCATTGCCCACATAAGGCTCGGCCTTGGCGATGTCGGCATGATCTGCCGAGGCGATGCTGTCGATGCCGCCCTTGTAGGCCAGCTTGCCTTGCGCATCAATGATGAAGATGTGCGGCGTGGTCCGCGCGCCATACAGCTTGCCGACCTTGCCTTGCGGATCGAGCAGGGTATCGGTGGGCGTGGCATCACGGAAGCTGTTGACCTTCAGCGCCGTGGCGCCATCGACGTTGCCTTGTTCGCCGGGCGCCGACGAGATCACTTGCAACCAGACCACGCCCTTGGCCGCGGCTTCCTTTTGCAGGCGGGGGATGTTGCCGCTCTCGTAATGCTTTTTCACGAAGGGGCAATCGTGGTTGGTCCACTCCAGCACCACCGTCTTGCCCTTGAAATCACTCAGGCTGACGGTCTTGCCGTGGGCATCTTGTGCCGTGAAGGCCGGCGCGGGTTGGTTGACCTCCGCGTCGGCGCGGCTGATCAG